>CAZPUH010000032.1:0-7406 GCA_964589215.1 uncultured Myxococcales bacterium
GGTCCACCGCGACTTCAAGAGCGAGAACGTCATGCTGGCCGAGGGGGCGACGGGCGGCCAGCGGGTCGTGGTCATGGACTTCGGGCTCGCGCGCGGCACCTGGCTGTCGACCCACGATTCGATCGAGGGGCGCGGCCTGGCGGGCACGCTGGCCTACATGGCGCCGGAGCAGCTGCACGGGCAGCGCGTGGGCCCGGCTGCCGACATCTATGCGTTCGGCGTCGTCTTGTGCGAGATGCTGACGGGGCAGTTGCCGTTCGTGCCGCCTGACGGGGAGGCGGGCATCGCCTGGGCGCTGTGGCGCCTGTCCGAGCCCGCGCCCGAGGTGCGGGCGCTGGTGCCCGAGGTCGACCCGCGCTGGAACGACCTGGTCGCGCGGTGCCTGGAACGTGAGGCCGACCGCCGCCCGCCGTCGGCGGACGACATCGCCTGGGCGCTGGAGGCCCCGTCGGCGCTGATGGCGCGCCCGGCGGCTGGGGTGTCCGGGCCCGCGGCCGTCGCCGCTCCTTCCGCTGACCGGGCGGTGGCATCGGGGGCCCCAGCGCCACGCCGGCGGCGGCTGTGGCTGCGGGGCGGTCTCGTGATGGGCGGTCTGGCCGCGATGGGAGCCCTGGTGATGCTCCGGGCGGCCTCGCAGGGCCCGAGCCATGCCTCCGCCGCGCCGGTGCCGCCGGTGGCCATGCCGGCCGCGCCGCCGGCGCCGCCGGACGCGCGGCCCGCGGCGGCCCACGTGGCGCCGATAGCGGAACCTCCGGTGACCGACCACCGCCCGCCCGCGGCCCGTTCCGTTCGCCGGGACCGGACCGCCCGCGGTGAGGCGCACCCGGACGTCGCGCGTGATGTTCCCCGCCCGGCCACCACCCACGAAGCGGCGGCTCGGGAGACGGGTCACCGATCCACCGATCCAGAGGACGGATTCATCTTCAAATGAGCCGCCGGCTGCTCGCCGCGGCGGTGCTGACCGTCGCTCTCCTGGCGCCGGCGGGCGCCCGCGCCCAGCCTGCGCCGGTACCGCCCTCACCGGCGGCTGCCGGAGCGGCCGGCGAGGCCGACGCGCTGATCGAGCAGGCCGCGCGTGCCTACGACGGCAACCGGCTGGATGAGGCGCTGGACCTACTCGGCCGGGCGTATGCGCTCTCGCCGCGGCCGTCGATTTTGTACAACCAGGCCCAGGTCTGGCGCGCCAAGGACGACTGCGCCGCCGCGCTCGACGCGTATGCGCGCTTCATCGCCGCGACGACGCCCGACGATCCGAACCGCGCGCGCGCCGAACGGCGGCGGACCGAGATGCAGTCCTGCGTCGAACGGCGGAAGGCGGAGGCGGCGAGTGCTCCTTCGCCGCCAGCGGCCGAGCCTTCCGAGACGGCGCCGGTGCTCCCGCCGCCGGCGCCGGTCACCGCCCCCGCGCCCGCCGCCGAGCCGGCCGTGACCCTGGCCTCGCCGCCTGCGCCCTCGGGCGATGAGTCGGACGGCCGCCGCCGGCGGGTCATGCGGATCGCCGGCTGGACGCTGGTGGGGGCAGGTGTCGTTGCCGCGGGCGTGGCAGCGGCGTTCGCCTGGCAAGCACACCAGCACCAGAATGAGCTCAATCAGAAGATCGATTCGGGCTCGCCGTGGAACGACGGGTGGCGGTCGCTGGTCGACGAGGGCCAGAGCGACGCCAACTGGGCGCGGTGGCTGGGCGCTGCGGCGGCCGTGGCGGGCGGGGGCGGCGTCGCGCTGCTGATCGTCTCGCGCCCGCCCGCGGCCGGTGGACCCCCACCTCGCGCCGCGACGGCCCTGCTCGGCTGGTCAGGCTCCTTCTAACGCGCCGCTGCGCATGCAACCATCTCTCCGAAAATATTCCCGCAAAAGCGCAAAGCGGGTCCGCGAGATCCGTCCTTCAAGTGGAATGTCTGCCTGGGCAGCACTCTTCGCCAGCCTGGGAGCGCTCTGCGCTGTGTCGGGTTGCTTCGAGGTCAACTATGGCAACTGCCGGGTGACGTGCACCAATCAGGAAGGCTACAGCTGTCCGGCTGGCCTGAACTGTCTCATCGAAAGCGGTTCTACAGGTCTGTGCGCACCTCCGGGAGTGAAGACCTGCGGCACGGGATCGAGTTCGGACGCCGCGATGGACCGCCCCGACGCCCGGGAGGCCGGCACCGACGCCCGAGACGCAGGCCCCGACGCCGAAGCCGGCGCCTCCCTCCCACCCTCGATGCTCTGTCACAACGGCAGCTGTCTCACGCTCCCCGACTCCATCCGCAAAAACCTGGTCCTCCTCCTCTGGCCCTCCAACCTCCCCGCCGTCGGCTCCCCCGTCTCCGTCTGGCAAGACCAATCCGGCCAAGGCAACGACGCCCACGCCCTCTACCCATCCGCGCCTCCGCAGGTCATTGCTAACGGGGTTCAGCTGGAACAAAAGCAGCTCGGAAGTGGGTTCGTCGTCGCGAACAGCCCTTCCCTGGATTTCTCCTCAGGGGATTTCGCCGTCATTGTCGTCGCCGGCCTGTCGTCGAGCACGGCTCCCGTCTCGTTCTTTCGAAAGTCCGACGGCGCACGCACGAACAGCCGGCGCATCTCCATTGATTGGGTCTTGAGTTCTTCGGCTGGGGGACAGCCGGAGGGCGCCATCAACGACACAGTCGTCGTTCCCGACCCGCCCGTTGCCCAGCTGTCCGTGGGTGCCTACACCCTGCAGAGAGCTACTGATCGCGTCGAGCTTCACCTCAACGGAACGCTAGTCGGAAGCGCGGACCTACTGAGCGCGGGCGCGACGACGACGAACGCCGAGGACCTGTACGTCGGCGTCGCGAACTCATTGACGTTTCCGGTCAGCACGATCGAAGCGGTCGTCGCGGTTCGCGGCACCGTCGGGTCCTCCGATCTCAATGCGCTCGAGTTATTTTTACGGACACTTTTCGCGGCGAGATGAGCAGGAACCGCGCCAGTCCAGTTAGAGCGGACAGTTCATTCCGCACGCTTTGTTTCCCTCGCTGATGCAGATTGAGTCCCAATAGGTTTCACTGCAGTAAGTGTCCTCTGTGAAGACACGAACGGTGCAGTCACACGCATCTGGATAAAAGGCGTTACCCTGCGTGCAGATGGTCGAGCAGTCGCAGCGCCGCTGACAGATTGTTCCGACCTCGTCGACGCAGATTCCGTCCCACGCGACGTTGCAGCAGTATGAGTCTGATCCGCAGATCCAGGCAACGCACCCGTCAGGCCCGCATCCCGGCACCAACACGTCGCCCGGTTGGCACGGCGAGTGGGCGCAACCCACGGGCAGGGAGAGGGCCATGATCTTCGGACCCGCCGGGGTCGTGGGGTCGCCCTTGGGTGACAGGACCTCCAGGGTGACGCTCTGGCCGCGGAGCGCGATCTGGCCGGCGGGGCTGGCGACGGTGCCGGTGGCGGTGACGCCGACGACGATGTTGTGGTCGGGGCCGACGGCGACGCTGACCTGGGTGGCCTGGTTGGCGACGGCGATCTGGTGGACCCAGACGACCTTGCCCGCGGGGTCCAGGCGGGCGACGAAGACGGCGCGCTGGAGGGCGTGGCGGACCTGCGCCTTCAGCCGCTGGCCCCCGAAGTCGATCTCGCCCTGGAAGGTCCCGGACACCACGATGCTGCCGTCGTCGTCGACGGCGACGCCCGTCGCGGCGTCCTCGCCGGGGCCGCCGAACCGCTCCGGGGGGAACACGGGCGTTCCGGCGCGGCTGGTCTTGGTCACGAAGATGTCGGTCCCGCCGGCGCTCGTCAGCTCGCCCCCGGGTACCCGCAGGCGGCCCGCAAAGGCGCCCACCAGCACCTGATTTCCCTCGCGGTCGATGGCCACCGCCGTCTGGAGCTGCGGGGGCACGGGGATCGCGAACGGCCGACCCCGGCTGTGCCGGCAGCCTGCGGCGGCCACCAGCGACACCCCCAACAGCAGCGCCATGGAACGACCTCGGGTCACCAGCCGGCCTGTTGCGTTCATCGGTCCCCCCAAACGTCTCCGGGCAACGGAGGCGCCGAATAATCGCCGCCGTACGCAAAATCCGCAAATCAGACCCGTCAAGGAGATGGGAGCACCCATCACCCACCCGCCCGGGAGGAGCCTTGGCCCATGGATTTCGAGGAGAAGCTGGTCGCGTTCTACCCGCAGCTCATGCCGCTCGCGATGCGCTGGTGCCGAAATGAAGCCGACGCGCACGACCTGGTCCAGGACGCGGTCGAAAAGGGGCTGCGCTGCCGGGCGCTCTTTCGAACCGGCGACGCGCCCGACCGCTGGCTCTCGACGATCCTGCGGAACCTCTTCGTCGATGGCTGCCGCAGTGGCCGGCGCCGGGCGGAGCTGCTGGCCTTCGCGCAATGGCCGGACTTCGCCACGCCACCGCTGGCCGACGCCGACGACCGAAAGGCCTGGGAGTCCTTCACCACGCAAGACGTGCGCCGGGCTTTGCTGTTCGTCGACGCCAAGTCGCGCGAGGTCTTCTCGATGTTCGAGTTCGGCAACCTGGACCAGCGCGAGATCGCGCGCCGCCTGTCGATCTCGGCGCGCACGGTGGCGACCCGCATCTACCGAACGCGCGAGAAGCTCCGCAAGATCTTGGCCTCGGGCCAGCACCGGCGGTCCCTGGCCCTGGTCCGCCCGGTGAAGCCCGGCTCCGCCCGCGCCGGCGAGCGCCGCCCTCGCCGGTCGCGCGCCACTCAGGTTCAGCCCCGGCCAGCCCCCGCCCGGGCCGCCCGCTGACGGGTTACCCCTCGAGGCCGGCGGACGGGCAGAAGGGCGCCAGGGTGCAGCCGGCGCAGTTCGGCTTGCGCGCGAAGCAGACCCGGCGACCGTGCCAGATGATCTGGTGGCCGGCGCGGATCCAGCTGTCGCGCGGCAGCGCCTGCATCAGGTCCTGCTCGATCCCCTTGGGGTCCGTCGAGCGGGTCAGCGCCAGCCGCATCGAGAGGCGCTGGATGTGGGTGTCGACGACCACCCCGTCGGCGATTCCGTACGACGTGCCCAGCACGACGTTGGCCGTCTTGCGGGCGACGCCCGGCAACGTGGTCAGCTCGGCGATCGTCTTCGGGACCTCGCCGTTGAACCGCCCGATCAGCCCCGCCGCCGTCCCCTTCAGGCTCTTGGCCTTCTGCTTGTAGAAGCCGGTCGAGCGGATCAGCTTCTCCAGCGTGGGCAGCGGCGCCCGGGCCATCGCCTCGGGCGTCGGGAACCGCCGGAACAGGTCCGGCGTGACCTTGTTGACCCGCTCGTCGGTGCACTGGGCGGACAGGATGGTCGCGCACAGCAGCTGAAACGCGTTCTCGTGGACCAGCTCGCACTCGACCTCGGGATACAGGTCCTCCAGCGCATCCAGGATCGACCGGACGCGGGCCGGGTCGGGCGGCCACTTGGCCCGCACCGGGCGCCGCGTCGCCTTGGTGATCACTTTGAGACGCGGCATGCGCGGGGGTTATATCATTCGACCACCCGACCATGGACGAGACCCCTGAAGAGATGGAACAGATTCGCCGCGAGGCCGACCAGATCGACGTGTACCGCTACAAGAAGCGGTTCCGGGCGATGGCGGCGGTGGGCCTCGGCAGCCTGGCGGCCGGCGTGGTCTGGGTGGTCCTGATCATGGTCGACAGCCGCAAGAACCCCTGTGAGAAGGTGCGCAATTACTTCTGCCACAAGGACCCGGCGGGGATGCAGTGCAAGAGTTACGAGGGCATCCTCGACGAGTCGGTGCACGACGACACGCCCGCCATGCGGTCCAACATCCGCGCCCAGTGCCAGTCGAAGATCGACCGCCTCAAGGAAGACGACGGCATCGACGTGAAGTAGGGCCCGGTCAGCGGCTCAGTGGTGGTGGTGACCCGCCGTGGGGTCGAAGATCTTGCCGGGGTTCAGCAGCTCGTTCGGATCCCAGAGGCGCTTGAGGCGCTTCTGCCACTCGATCACGTCGGCGGACTGCTCCCAGGCCATGTAGCGGGCCTTGGCGATCCCGATGCCGTGCTCGCCGGACAGGGTGCCGCCCAGGTCCAGCGCCGCGCGGAACACGTCGCCCAGGGCCTTGTCGATGCGCGCCGCCACCGACGGCTCGCGGTGGTTCTCGTCGGTGAGGACGTTCACGTGCAGGTTCCCGTCGCCCGCGTGCCCGAAGGTCGCCATCAATAACCCGTGGCGCGCGCCGACGGCGTCCGCCCGGCGCAGCATCTCGGCGATCGAGCCGGGCGGCACGACGATGTCCTCCGACAGCTTGAAGGCGTGCGCCTCGCGCAGCGAGCGCGAGACCAGCCGGCGCGTCTGCCAGAGGCGCTCGCGATCCGCGTCGTCGCGGGCCACGATCACCTCGCGCGCGCCTTCGGTCTCGCACACCGTCGCGCAGCGCAGGACCGAGGACTCCATCCCCTCGGGC
Source organism: uncultured Myxococcales bacterium (assembly GCA_964589215.1). Classification (GTDB taxonomy): domain Bacteria; phylum Myxococcota_A; class Polyangia; order Fen-1088; family Fen-1088; genus JADGRB01. The sequence continues at coordinate 6,372 of CAZPUH010000032.1, forward strand.
TCGCCGTCCAGCTCCACCAGCACGATCGCGCCCGCGTCGGCGGGGAACGTGAACGGCGCCCGCGGGCGCACGTGCTCGATCGCGGCGTGGTCCAGCAGCTCCAGCGCGCGCGGGCGGTAGCCGTGCCGGATGATGGCGCTGACGGCGCGCCCCGCCGAGACGGCGTCGGGCATCACCGCGATGAAGGTGCCGACCGCCTCGGGACGGCCGATGAGGCGGAACGTGAGCTCGCTGGTCACGCCGAAGGTCCCCTCGCTGCCGACGAAGAGGGCGGTCAGGTCGTAGCCGGTCACGCCCTTGGGCGTCTTGCGCCCGAGGCGCATGGTCTCGCCGCCCATCAGCGTCACGGTCATGCCCAGCGTCCAGTCGCGCGTGACGCCGTACTTGAAGGCGCGCGGACCGCCGGCGTTCTCGGCGACGTTCCCGCCCAGCGAGCAGAACGCCAGGCTGGCCGGGTCCGGCGGGTAGAACATGGACTGCGCCTCGACGGCCGCCTGCAGATCGCCGTTGAGGACGCCCGGCTCGACGACGGCAATCCGGTCGTCGACGCTGATGTCGACGATTCGCCGCATGCGCTCGGTCGACAGGACGATGCCGCCCCGGAGGGGCAGCGCGCCGCCGGTCATGCCGCTGCCGGCGCCGCGCGGGGTGACCGGGATCCGGTGCTCGGCGGCGACCCGCAGCACGAGCTCGATCTGCGCGCGCGACTCGCACAGGACCACCGCGTCGGGCGGGTAGAAGCCCAGGCCCGATTCGTCGCGCCCGTAGGTCTCGAGAGCCTCGGGCGCGCGCAACACGCGCTCCCGCCCGAGCTCGCGCGTCAGCAGCTCATGAGGGTCCACGTCGGTCCGAGGAGAGCCTGACCCGCCGCGAGCGACGGGTCCAGCCCCGTCTCGCTAAACGCTGAAGGAGCTGCCGCAGCCGCAGGTCGACTTGACGTTCGGGTTGTTGAACTTGAACCCGGCGCCGTGCAGACCCTCGACGTAGTCGATCTCGGTTCCCAGCAGGTACATCAGGCTCATCTCGTCGCAGATG
>CAZPUH010000033.1:0-2719 GCA_964589215.1 uncultured Myxococcales bacterium
AACCCGTCCGGCGGCAACGTCGGCGCGGGCGGCGCGCGCTCCGGCGCCGGCGGTACGACCAGCGGCGCCGGGGGCGGCGTCGTCGCCAGCGGCGGCGCCGCCGGCAGTGACCCGACCGGCCACGGTGGTTCGGCTGGCGGCATGCCCGGCAGCGGCGGCGCGGTGGTGCTGGGCACGGGCGGCAGGGGCAGCGACCAGGGCAACCGCATCCGCGCCGTCCTTCCCTTCGACCAGGGCTGGCTCTTCAGCAAAGGCGATCCGGCGGGCGCCGAGCAGACGTCGTTTGCCGACCCCGGCTGGCGCTCGCTGAGCGTCCCGCACGACTGGAGCATCGAGGGGCCCTTCTCTCAGTCCGCCGCGACCACGGGCCGCGGCGGTTACCTGCCGTCGGGCGTGGCGTGGTACCGCAAGCACTTCACGCTGTCGCAGGACCTGGCAGGCCGTGACGTATTCGTCGAGTTCGACGGGGTGATGGCCAACAGCGACGTATACGTGAACGGAACCAAGCTCGGGCACCACCCGCTGGGCTACGTCAGCTTCCGCTACGATATGACCGCGGCGGTGAAGTTCGGCGCGGACAACGTCATCGCCGTCCGCACCGACACCTCGACGCAGCCCGCGTCGCGCTATTACCAGGGGGCCGGCATCTACCGGCACGTGCGCGTGATCGCGGCCGCGCCCGTGCACGTCGCGCAGTGGGCGACGTACGTGACGACCCCGACCATCACCAGCACCGGCGCGACCGTGCACGTGACGACCACGGTCACCAACACGGGCAGCGCCTCGGCCAGCGTGTCCGTGCAAGGCGTCGTCAGCGATCCGGGCGGCGCCGCGCTGCCCGCCGTGACGGCGCCCGCCCAGGCCATCGCCGCCGGCGCGTCGGCCAGCTTCACGTTCGACGTGATGGTGGCCAGCCCCAAGCTCTGGGACCTGGCCAGCCCCAACCTCTACACGCTGCGCCTGAACGTCCTGTCGGGCAGCTCGATCGTCGACGACGATGTGACCACGTTCGGGATCCGCACGCTGATCTTCGATCCGATGACCGGCATGAGCCTGAACGGCAAGAACCTCAAGTTCCAGGGCGTCGCCATCCACCAGGAGCTGCACGCGCTGGGCATCGCCGCCCCGCAGCGGGCCGTGCAGCGCCGGCTGGCGCAGCTGAAGCTGCTGGGCGTGAACGCGATCCGCACCGCGCACGATCCGCCCAGCCCCGACTTCCTCGACCTGACGGATCGCATGGGCCTGCTGGTGCTGGACGAGTTCACGGACGTCTGGACGGCGCACAAGTACAGCGACGTCGGCGACTACGCGAGCTTCTTCAACCAGACGGCGACCGCGCCCACCGGAATGCCGCCGGTTCCTGGCGTCGCGAGCGGCGCGACGTGGGGGCAGGTCGATCTGACCGGTTTCGTGATGCGCGATCGCAACCACCCCAGCGTGGCGCTCTACAGCCTTGGCAACGAGATGCATGAGAGCCACGCCACGCGCGTGCCGATCCTGACCAAGTTGATGGCGATCAGCCACGCGGTCGACCCGGCGCGCAAGGATACGGAGGCGCTGCTGGACCCGGCCACCGCAGGTGACATCGACGTCGACACCAACACGGTCGACTACCCGGTGGACGTGTGGGGCAACAACTACGACACCAAGTCGGCGGTCGCGGCGACCAAGGCCAGCCCGCCGATGGCGTCGATCCTGACGGAGTCGGGCACCCAGACCAGCAACTGGACGCTGATCACCAGCACCCCGGCGCTGATGGGCGAGTTCATGTGGACGGGCGTCGACTACCTGGGCGAGGCGCCGGACGGCTGGCCGACGGTGGGGGCTTCGCCGGGGCTCGTCGACGCGGTCGGCACGCCCAAGAATATCGGCTACACCTGGCAGGGGATCTGGGGCGCGCCCAAGACCACGCCGCCGGCGACCGGGACGACCGCGACCAAGGTCGTGCTGACCCCCGATCACGGCAGCATCGTCACGGATGGAAACGACGTCTCGTACGTGAAGGCCATGATCGCCGACGCGTCCGGACACGTCGTGACCGGGTCGTCCGCCGCGGTGACGTTCGCCCTGACGGGGCCCGGGACGATCGTCGCCGTCGACAGCGGCAGCAACGTACAAGAGAGCTTCCGCGGCAACGTCCGGAACGCCTACCAGGGGGTCGCGTTCGCGATCGTCCAGGCGACGGGCGCCGGCACGATCACGGTGACGGCTTCGGCGTCGGGCCTCGCCGGGGGCTCGGCCACCATCCAGGCGGCCACCGGGACGTTCGCTCCTTGCTCCGGCAGTTGCGATTGACGAGCAGCCCGCCCGTTCGCGATTAGAATGAAGGCGGCCGACCGCCTTAGCTCCCCTTAGTTCCGGTCGGCCTCCGAGGATTGATCATGAGCTTAGTCGTGAATCGTGTGGGGTGTTCCTGCGGCTTCCGGCCCGGCCGGCACCGCGTCAGAAGTTGCAACGTCGTTCGTCTGGTCCTGACGGCTGGACTGGCGTTCGCCTGGATGGGTGGCGTGCCCGGTTGCGCCAACCGCGGCATGGAGAGCACCGGCGACGCGGGTGAGCTGACCGGGGCGTCCGGGGGCGGGGGACACGCCACGGGCGGGATGACCGGCGCGGGCGCCGGCTCGGGCGGCGGGGCGGGCGGGCGAGCCTCGGGAGGCAGCGCCGGTTCGTCCAGCGGCGGGACCGCGGGGGGCGGGCCAGCAGGCGCCGGCGGTGGCGG
>CAZPUH010000034.1:0-7131 GCA_964589215.1 uncultured Myxococcales bacterium
GTGCGCGCCGCCTTGGCGTTTCCCGACGACGCGCAGGTCGTGGCGCGCGAGCTGGCGCGCGCGATCTCGCAGGCCGCTGCCGGCGCGGGCGCCCGCTTCTTGACGGGGCGGTACGTCCGGCGCGTGCGCATCGAGGGCGGCCGCGCCACTGGCGTCGAGCTGGACGGCGAGACGCTGCCCGCGGGCGTGGTGGTGGTCGCCGCCGGCAGCTGGTCGGGGCTGGTCGAGGGGGCCGGCATCTCGCCGGCGGTCGTGCGCCCCGCGCGCGGTCAGCTGGTCGCGATCGAGACCCGCCCGCCGCTGTTCCGGCACGTCGTCTCGGCACCGGGCGGCTACCTGGTTCCGCGGCGCGACGGCACCGTGGTGGCCGGCAGCACCGTCGAGATGGTGGGCTTTCACAAGCAGGTCACCGTGGGCGGGCTGGCCGCCATCCTGACCCTGGCGCGCACGCTGATCCCGGGCCTGGCGGACGCGCCCGTGACCGCCACCTGGTCGAACTTCCGCCCCTTCACCGAGGACCACCTGCCGGTGCTCGGGGCGACGCCCGTGGCCGGCCTGGTGCTGGCGACGGGGCACTACCGCAACGGCATCCTGCTGGCCCCCATCACCGCCCAGGTGATCGCCGACCTCATCGCGACAGGGCGGTCGCCGATCGACCTGCGGCCGTTCAGCGTTCAGAGGTTCGGCGCTTAGGTCGGTCCCCGGGCGCGCGTCTCGTCAGCTCCGACGGGGGCGGTGCGCGCCGCGTGGGGTCGTCTCCCGGGCCGGCGGCGATGTCGCCGGTGGTGATCGCCGCGTTGCCGAACTTGGACGTGATGGCGTCCAGCGCTCGGTTCAACTTGTCGGTCGGCCGCGCCGCGGGCGCGAAGAGGCCCAGCTGCGGCGGCGCCGCCGGCGTCAGATTCTGCGCCGAGACCCCCGTCAGCCGGGTCGGCACGGGCGGTTCGCGTTCCAGCAGGCGCGCGGCCTCGCGGTACAGCGTCTGCCCGTCGTCGGTCGGCTCGTCCAGCGTTGTCCGGCGCGTCACGATCGTGAAGTCGGCGCGCTTCAACTTCAGCTGGATCGTCCGGGCGCGCACGCCGGCGCGGCGCAGGCGGTGCGCGACCCGCAGCGCCTGGGCGTGGACGCGCGGGCGCAAGGCCTCCACGCCCGACAGGTCTTCGTCGAAGGTCTCCTCGGCGCCCACGCTCTTGGCGTCGCGGTCGGGGATGACCGGGCGCGGATCGACGCCGCGCGCGCGGTCCCACAGCTCGCGGCCGCTGGGCCCGAACCGCCGTTCCAGGTACGCGGGGTCCTGCGCCGCCAGGTCGCCGACGGTCATGATGCCGATCGCCTGCAGCTGGCGCGCGCTCTTGGGGCCGATGCCGGGGATGCGCGCGACGGGCAGGGGAGCCAGGAACGCGGCGCCGCCGTCGGCCGGAACCTCCAGCTGGCCGTCGGGCTTGGCCAGGTCGGACGCGATCTTCGCGATCAGCTTGCAGGCGGCGATGCCCGCGGAAGAGGGCAGGCCCAGCTCGCCGGCGATGCGCGCCCGCAGGTTGCGCGCGATCTCGGCGGCGGAGCCGAACAGGCTGCGCGAGGCCGTCACGTCCAGGAAGGCTTCGTCGAGCGACAGCGGCTCGTAGAGCGGCGTGACCGTCTGGAGGATGTCGAAGACGCGGCTGCTGACGTCGGAGTAGACGTCGAACCGCGGCGGCACCACCACCGCGTCGGGCGCCAGCCTCAACGCCCGCGCCATGGGCATGGCGCTGCGCACGCCGAAGGGGCGCACCTCGTACGACGCGGCCAGCACGACGCCGCGCTGCGCGTGGCCGCCCACGATGACCTTGCGGCCCTTCAGCGCAGGGTCGTCGCGCTGCTCGACGGACGCGTAGAACGCGTCCATGTCCAGGTGGATGATCGCGGGCGGGCTACTCGTCGACTCCACCGGACGTCTTTTCCCCCTCGCCGCCGCCGCCCTCCGACCCGCCCCCGGAAGCGTCGTCGCCCCCCTTGGCCGGCTTCGCCTTGCCCTTGTCCTTGTCGGTCGGGGCGGCTTCCGCCTCGCCATGCGCTCCCGAGCTGACCTGCACGACCAGCGACAGGCTGAACAGGAACGACTGGTCGACCGCGCCGCCGACCAGGAACAGGTCGCCCTGGCGGCTGTGCATGTCGTACCAGTAGCGCTTCCAGGCCACGCCCAGCCGCAGCGCATAGTAGTCGCTGAACGACCAGGTCAGCGCCGCCTCGGCGTCCGCGCCGGCCACCGTCAGATGCGGGAAGAAGGCGTTGGTGATCTGGCTGCCGCCCTTGTTGAGGACGGCGCGGTAGCCGCCGCCCACGTCCACCTTGAACTCGTTGGTCAGCGCCAGCTGCACGCCAAAGCCGCCGCGGAAGTAATGGTAGATCGTGTCCGGCGTCAGCAGCGTGGACCGGCTGGGGCCGTTGAAGGTGAACGCGTCCTCGCCGTAGGTCGCCGACAGGAACAGGTCGTTGGCGGCCCCGAACGGGAACCGGTAGCGCGCGCCGCCCGCGAAGTCGTGCACCGTGCTGCTGAAGGAGGTCGTGTTGCTGCTCAACTTCGAGCTGACCCCCAGCCCCAGCATCCCATGCGCCTCGACGCCCAGGTTCCCCAGGAGGCCGCCGACCAGCGGCTCGAGGTAAAACACCGCGTTTGCCACCCCGACGGGCCAGAAGGGAAGCGAGTAGGGCGAGGGCTGGTTGGCGGGCGGGTAGGCGACCTCGTGGTAGCTCAGGTTCCGGTTCAGGCCGGCGAAACCGATCGACAGGTCCAGCCAGGGCAGCCCGGTCGGCGCGCTGGGCGCGCTCTCCTCCTCGGCGGCGGCTCCCTCGTGCTTGCTCTTCTTCTTGGAAGCGCCGGTCTCCTCGGCGGCGGCGCCCCCCTCGGCCTCGGCGGCGGGCTTCGACTTGCCGGACTCGCTCTCCTCGGCCGCGCCACCGGCGGCTTCCCCGGTGTCCTCCTTGTCCTCGTCAGCCTCGGGCGCCGAAGCCTTCTGGTCCTTCTTGGCGCCGGACGGCAGCTTGCCGCGGGTGATCTCGCCGCCCAGCTTGCGCCAGAAAGCGGCCCCGACCTCGCCACCCAGCTTGCGCGGGCTGGCGCCGGCGAAGTTGGCCTCGCCCAGCGTCGACCCGTCGCTGCCGTCGTGAACGGCCAGCTTGGCGTGCTTGCCGCTGACGGAGCCGGTCACGATCGCGACCAGCGCCAGCTCCTTGGCGACGGCGCGCAGCCCGTCCTCGGAGTTCAGAGACACGCCGGCGATGTCGGCCGCCGACTGCATGTCGCGCGAGCGCACCAGCTCGTAGCCGTGCGCCTTCAGGACCTGCATGACCTTCTTGCGAACCAGCGCTTCCTGCGCGCCGCTGAACTTGGGGACGCCGACCCGCTTGCCTGCCGCGTGCGCGCCCGAGAGACCTACGATCGAGAGAACTGCGATGAGGACTGCTTGTCCGATTCGGTTCACTGGGTCCCCGATGTGAGGGTTGTCGCCCATTTGGTCAGGCATTGCTGCTGGGTGGAAGACAGCGGCTGCAGCATCCACGGCATCTGCAGGCCACAGGGCGGGGTGGACTTCGTGACCTTGTCGATCAAGAGACCCGTCGCCGGGTTCGAGCCGGCGTTGAGATACGGCGTCCCGTTGGTGTTGCACACCGACATCCCCATCGGGGTGCTCGGCGACTTCACGCCGACGAGCCGGCTCTTGAGATTCGAGTCATTCGTCAGATCGAGCCCACCGCCGAGGGAGCTGGCGGCAGCCGTGCTGTGGCACGCGATGCACTGATTGGCGACGATCATGGCGCCGTCGTTGTCACCGGAACAGTCCACCCCCGACCCGCCCCCCGTCCCCATGCTTCCCCCCGTCCCCGGCGTCGACCCACCCGTCCCCGTCGAGGGGGGTTGGCCCATCAAATCAGGATCGAGCGAGCCGGGGCACCCGGTGAGGGCGCCGGCGGCCAGGAGCAGGCCCGCCACGGCGGCGAGAGGGCTCCATCGCATTGGAAAGCGCGACATGGTGATTCCTTTCTGTCTACTCGTCTCTGTACTGCGCCTGAGTAGGGGGACTTGGACTATTAATGGGGCAGGAACGTCGCGGGCTTCGCGACGCGCTACTGGCCGGTCATGCTGCGGGCGTCCAGAAGTCGCTCCAGCTCGTCGGGCGGGAGCACCTTTTTCTCCAGACAGAGCTCCCGGACGGTCTTCCCCGTCTTGACCGACTCCTTGGCGATGGCGGCCGCCGCGTCATATCCGATACGCGGGTTGAGGGCGGTGACCATCGCCAAACTTTGCTCGATCAGCTCGGTGCAGCGTTTTTCGTTGGCCTCCAGCCCCTCGACGCAGCGGGACGCGAAGAGTCGCGCGCCGTTGGTGAGGATGCCCACCGAATGCAACACGTTGTACGCCATGACCGGGATCATGACGTTCAGCTCGAAGTTGCCGGCGGCGCCGCCCCAGCCGACCGTCGCGTCGTTCCCGACGACCTGCGCGCAGATCATCAAAAGCATCTCGGACATGACCGGGTTCACCTTGCCCGGCATGATCGAGCTGCCCGGCTGAAGGTCCGGCAGGTGAATCTCGCCGATGCCGCAGCGTGGCCCCGATCCCAGCCAGCGGATGTCGTTGGCGATCTTCGTCAGGCTGACCGCCGTCGAGCGGAGCGAGCCCGACGCCTCGACGAGGCCGTCGCGCGCCGACAGCGCCTCGAACAGGTTGGGCGCCTGCTTCAGATGGATGCCGATCTCTTTCGAGATGATCGAGATGACCTTGGGCGCGAACGCCGGGTCCGAGCCGAGGCCCGTCCCCACGGCGGTGCCGCCCAGCGCCAGCTCCGAGACCGAATGCGCCGCCGCGCGCACGCGCCGGATGCTGTTGGTCACCATCTGCGTGTACCCGGAGAACTCCTGCCCCAGGCGCACCGGGACCGCGTCCATGAGGTGCGTGCGGCCGATCTTGACGATGTGGTCGAACGCCTTGGCCTTCGCCGCCAGCGCGCCCTCCAGCGCCTCCAGCGCCGGGACCAGGTCGCGCTCCATCGACTCGGCGGCGGCGATGTGGACGGCCGTCGGGAAGACGTCGTTCGACGACTGCCCCATGTTGACGTGGTCGTTGGGGTGGACCGGCTTCTTGCTGCCGACCTGGCCGCCCAGCAACTGGATCGCGCGGTTCGCGATCACCTCGTTGGTGTTCATGTTGCTGGACGTGCCGGAGCCCGTCTGGAAGATGTCGACGACGAACTCGTGATCGTGCTTGCCGCCCGCGACCTCGTGGGCGGCTTCGATGATCGCGCCGGCCAGCTTGGGATCCAGGTTGCCGGTGTCGCGGTTCACCTCGGCGGCGGCCTTCTTGATGAGGGCCAGCGCGCGGATCACCCGGCGGGGCAGGCGCAGGCCGCTGACCGGGAAGTTCTGCGAGGCGCGGTGGGTCTGGGCGCCGTAGAGCGCGTGGGCCGGGACCTGGACGGGTCCCAGCGAGTCGGTTTCGGTGCGGGTCTGGTCGGACATGGTCGGTTATTTACCCCTCGAACAGGACGTCGGCCGTCAGGTCCTCGGCCCCCGCCTCCAACCGTGCCCCTGACAGCTCCGCCGTCGTCTTGCGCAACCTCTCGGCCAGCACCTGCGTGAACGCCCACAGAAGCTTTGTCGAGAGCTGCGGTTCTTTGCGAATGATTTCGTAGAAATCGCGCCGGCTCAGGATCAGGACACGCGAGCGCTCCTCGGCGGTGGCGCTGGCCGACCGGGGCTGGCGCTGGTCGATGAGCGCCATCTCGCCGATGTGCGACCCCGGTTCGAGGTGCGTGATGAACGCGTCGTTCTTGTGCAGCCGGATCTTGCCGCGCAGGAGGACGAACATCTCGTCGCCGGTGGTGCCTTCCTTGATGATCTCCTCGCCGGGCGCGTACTCACGGACCTGCGTGACGTTGAGGACGCGCAGGATCTCTTTGTAGATGAGGTGGCGGAAGAGCGGCATCTTGCGGAGGACGTCCACCTTGCGCGCCAGCTCGGCGGCGCGGTCCTCGGCGGCGGCCGGTGCCCCCTCGACCCGGACGACGATCGCCGTGATGTTGTCGTGGCCGCCGCCCGCGTTCGCCAGGTCGATGAAGCGCTTGGGCAGCGCCTTGACGTCGTCGCCCTTCAGCGAGTCGACGATTCGCGCGTCGTTCAGGTAGGCGTGCAGGCCGTCGGAGCAGAGCAAGAACTGGTCGCCGGGGAGGATTTCGAAGTCGAAGGTGTCCCCCTGGACCGTCTCGTAGACGCCGACCGCGCGGGTGACCGCGTTCTTGTAAGCCTTGTACGGGGAGGTGTCGAAGCCTTCTTTGGTGACGCGGCCGCGGCGGATCAGCTCGTTGACCAGCGAGTGGTCCTCGGTGAGCTGGATGACCTGACCGGCGCGCAGCAGGTAGATGCGGCTGTCGCCGACGTGGGCGATGAAGCCGCGGTCGCCGGCGATGAGGAGGGCGGAGGTGGTGGTCCCCATCCCGCGCTTCTCGGGTTCGGCCTGGCCCTTGAGGTAGATGGCCTGGCAGGCGCTCTGGACCGCGTGCTCGAGCAGGTTGAGGATGTCCTGCTGGGCCTGGCGGTCACCCTTGCCGAACCGCTCGATGGCATCACGCCCTGCGTCGATGGCCGTGCGGAGCTCGTGGACCGCCATCTGGGAGGCGACCTCACCGGAGGCGTGGCCTCCCATGCCGTCGGCGACCACGAAAAGAGACAGCTTTTTGTCGACGAGGAAGTTGTCCTCGTTCGCTTCACGCTTCTTGCCGACGTCGGTCGCAGCCCAGAAGGATAACTCCATGCGGGATCGCTCTCCGGGAGCTCAAGATCGGTACCACGAATCCACCGTCGGGCCAAACCCCAATCGGCCGAGCTCCCGGCCGTAGGCCCGCGACCAGACGTTCTTTTTCCCGATCCGGGCGCTTGACAGGCCGTATGACCCTCTTTAGATATGTTCGTCCCGCGCCGGCGGGGAATGATCGGGGATCGTCTAATGGCAGGACGCCAGACTCTGGATCTGGCTATCAAGGTTCGAATCCTTGTCCCCGAACAGCCCGAAAAACTGAATAGCGGCCCCATGGTCTAGCGGTTAGGACGTCGCCCTCTCACGGCGAAATCTCGGGTTCAAGTCCCGATGGGGTCACA
>CAZPUH010000035.1:0-1900 GCA_964589215.1 uncultured Myxococcales bacterium
CGGCCTGGCGGCCGCGCGCGCCGGACGCCGGGGCGCCGCCCGTCTGCAGGTCGGCGGGCGGCCCTATCTGCTGACGCTGAGCCCCATCGCCGAGGGGCGAACGCAGGGCTGGCTGGCGGGCGTGGTCGTGCCCGAGAGCTACTACGTTGGCGCCCTGGCCGCCCGCCGCGACCGGTTGCTGGCGTTGCTGGGGCTGGCGCTGGTGGCCGCGGCCGGCGCGGGAGGGTTGGGCGCGCGGACCGTCGGACGCGGGGTCGCGGCGCTGGTGCAATCGACCGAAGCAATGCGCCGGTTCTCGTTCGCGCGGCTCGAGCCGTCGCGCGCGTCGTTCGCCGAGATCGGCGCCGCGCTGGAGAGCGTCGAGCGGGCGAAGACCGCCCTGCGCGCAATGATCAAGTACGTGCCGGTCGGGCTGGTGCGGCAGCTGTACGACAGCGGCCGAGACCCCGCGCTGGGAGCGGAGACCCGGATCGTCTCGCTGATGTTCACGGACATCGCGGACTTCACCGCCCACGCGGAGGCTTTGTCGCCGGACCGGCTCGCCCGCGCGCTGGGCCAGTACCTGGGCGCGGCCACCGCGGCCGTGGAGGCGACCGGCGGGACCGTCGACAAGTACATCGGCGACGCGTTGATGGTCCTGTGGAACGCGCCCGCCGCTCAGGTTGGCCACGCCGCGGCTGCCTGCCGCGGTGCCCTGGCCTGCGCCGCGGCGACGGAGGGGCTGGTGACGTCGGAACCCTGGAGGCGGGCCCGCCTGGCCCCGTGGCGCACGCGCTTCGGGATCCACACCGGCGCCGTGCTGGTGGGGAACTTCGGCGCGCCCGAGCGGCTCAACTACACGGCGATGGGCGACGGGGTGAACCTGGCCGCGCGGCTCGAAGGGCTCAACAAGGTGTACGGCACGTCCATCCTCGTCAGCGACGAGACGCGCCGGCAGGCGGGGGACGCGTTCCTGTTCCGCGAGGTCGATCGCGTGGCCGTCAAAGGCAAGACCCACGCCGTGGCCGTCCATGAGCTGGTCGGGATGGCGGGCGATCCCGCGCTCGCTGGCCGGCGCGCGGCGCTGGCGCGTTATGAGGCGGCGCTGGCGGCGGCGCGCGCCCGCCGGTTCGGCGACGCGCTCGACCTCCTGGCCGCCCAACCGGAGGACGGACCGTCGCGGGCGCTCGCGCTCCGGTGCGAGGCGTGGAAGCGCAGCCTGCCGCCCGCCGACTGGGACGGCAGCTGGATCGCGCCCTCGAAGTGAACGTGTAACCGGCCGGGCGGGCCGCCGTAGGAACGCGATGATGACCGCCGACGCGCGCCGCATTCATTGGCCCGAAGCGCTGATGGAGGCGCTGGGGCTGGGCCTGTTCATGATGTCCGCCGGAATCTTCGGGACCTGGCTGGAGTACCCCGGGTCGGCGCTGCACAACGCCGTCCCCGATCCGCTGGCCCGGCGGGCGCTGATGGGCGCGGCGATGGGGTTGACCGCGATCGGCCTGGTGTATTCGCCGTGGGGGCGCCGCTCGGGCGCGCACATCAACCCGGCCTTCACGCTGACCTTCTGGCGGCTGGGACGCGTGTCGTCGGCCGACGCGGTGGCCTACGTCGTCGCGCAGTTCGCCGGCGGGCTGGCCGGAACGTCGCTGGTCGCCGCGCTGCTGGGCCAGCCGTTCCTGGCCCCGCCGGTCGCGGCGGTGGCGACGCTACCCGGGCCCGCCGGTCTGGCCGTCGCGTTCGGCTGCGAGGTGGCGATCTCGTTCGCGCTGGTGCTGCTGGTGCTGACGCTCGGCCAGTCACCGCGCTGGGGGCGATACACGGGCCTCTTCGTGGGCGCGACGCTCTTTCTCTACATCACCTTCGAAGCCCCGCTGTCCGGCATGAGCATGAACCCGGCGCGAACGCTGGCGTCAGCCGT
>CAZPUH010000036.1:0-5040 GCA_964589215.1 uncultured Myxococcales bacterium
GGAGGCGGCTGGCCGGCCCGGTGCCCCCGCGGAGCGCAACGAGGCCCGCCTGCTGGTCTCGGCCGCCGCCGGTGAGATGGCGCCGCCGCTCGCGATGCGCCTCGGCCTGCGGGCGCTGGCGCTCGCGCTGTCGCGCGAGGGGAGAGAGAGCGCCCTGGCCGTCGCGCAGCGGTTGCCGCCCGCACTGGGCCGCCGGCTGCTGGCGCTGGCCGCCGCGCCCTGGGATTGAAGGCGCGCGATGGGACGGATCATCAAAGCCTCGCCAGCGGCGCTCGAACCAGCCAGGCTCGAAGCTCCCGCGATCGCGGCCGCGGGCGCGGAGGCCGCGGCTGGTGCCGACCAGGCGCGCCGGGAGGGCTTCGCCGCCGGACACGCAGAGGGGGCTGCGCGGGCCGCGGTCGAGGCGGCCGTCATCCTGGGCGAGGCGCGCGCCGAGGCGGCCCGCGCGCTGGCGGCGGCGACCCCGACGGCGATCGCGCTCGCGGCCAAGATGGCCGAGAAAATCGTGGGGCGGGCGGTCGCGCTGGACGAGGGCGTGCTGGCCGAGATCGCGGGCGAGGCGCTGGCGACCTGCCGGCCCGACGTCGCCGCGCTGCGAATCCGCGTCCACTCCCAGCAGCTCGCCGCGCTCGAGCAGCGCCGCGATCGGCTGGCCGCGCGGGCGCCGGGCGCGGCCCTCGACCTGGTCGCGGACGACGGCGTCGGCCTTCACGGCTGCGTGATCGACACGCCCCGCGGGCGCGTGGACGCGCGCCTCGAGACACAGCTGGCGGCGCTGGAACGCGCGCTCGTCGGCGCCGAGGACCGGCATGGCTGAGGCGCGCGGCGCCCCGGGGCTGGACCTGGGGGCGGCGCTGTCGCGGCTGGACGCCGCGGCGCCACGCCGCGAGGCCGGACGCGTGACCGAGGTGACCGGCCTCGTCGTCCGCGCGATCGTCCCCGGCGCGCGCGTCGGCGAGCTGGTCGAAATCGAAGACCGCGGCGTGCGCGGCGAGCGCCCGCTGCAGGCGGAGATTGTCGGGTTCCGCGGGGACGAGGCCGTCTTGATGCCGCTGGGCGATCCAGCGGGCGTGGGCCCCGCCTCGACGGTGACGGCGACGGGCCGGCCGCTCTCGATCGCGGTGTCGGAGGCTCTCATGGGGCGCGTGCTGGACGGCCTGGGCCGCCCCATCGACGGCGGTGGCGCCGTCGACGGCGCGCGCCCGTGGGCGGTCGACCGACCCGCGCCCGATCCGCTCGCCCGCCGCCGGGTGACGCGCCCGCTGGCGCTGGGGATCCGCGCGCTGGACGGGCTGCTCACCGTCGGGGAGGGGCAGCGCATCGGCCTCTTCGCGGGCTCGGGCGTCGGCAAGTCGACGTTGATGGGGCAGATCGCGCGGCAGACCGAAGCCGACGTGAACGTCATCGCGCTGGTGGGCGAGCGCGGGCGCGAGGTCCGCGACTTCCTCGAGGGCGCGCTGGGCGCGGCGGGCCGCGCGCGGTCGGTCGTGGTCTGCGCGACCAGCGACGCGCCCAGCCTGGTGCGCCTGAAAGCGGCGTTCGTCGCCACGGCGATCGCCGAGTTCTTTCGCGATGCGGGCCGGCGCGTGCTCTTCATGCTCGATTCGGTCACGCGCGTCGCGCGCGCCCAGCGCGAGGTGGGGCTGGCCGCCGGCGAGCCGCCCGCGCGGCAAGGCTACCCGCCCAGCGTGTTCGCCCTTCTGCCGCGCCTGCTGGAACGCACCGGCAACGACGATCGGGGATCGATCACCGCGATCTACACGGTGCTGGTCGCGGGCGGCGACATGGACGAACCGATCGCCGACGAGGTGCGCGGAATCCTGGACGGCCACGTCGTTCTCTCCCGCGACATCGCCGCGCGACACCACTGGCCCGCCGTCGACGTGCTGCAATCGCTGTCGCGCCTGATGGAGACGGTGGCCGACCCGTCGCACAGGCAGGCCGCCGGCCGGCTGCGCGAGCTGCTGGCCGCCTACGAGCGGAACCGGGACCTCGTCGCGCTGGGGGCATATCAAGCGGGCGCTGACCCGGTCACCGACGAGGCGATCGCGCGCCTGCCGGCGATCGACGACTTTCTGCGCCAGCGCACCGACGAGCACACGAGCCTCGAACAGACCCGGGCGCAGCTCGTGCGCCTGGTTTCCGGAGGAACATGAAGGAGAACCCCATGACCGATTGCCTCTTTTGCAAGATCGTCCGCGGCGAGATCCCCGCCGCCATCACCTATCGCGACGACCACGTGGTCGCCTTCAAGGACATCGGGCCGAAGGCGCCGATGCACGAGCTGGTGATTCCCACCCGGCACATCGCTTCGCTGGCCGACGCGTCGATGGCGGACGCGGAGCTGTTCGGTCGCCTGATGGTCGTCGCCTCGCAACGCGCCCAACACACCGGCCAGGCCGCCAACGGGTTCCGCGTCGTCATGAACGCCGGGTCGGACGCGGGCCAAACCGTTCATCACGCGCATCTGCACGTCTTGGCGGGCCGCCAGCTGGCCTGGCCTCCCGGTTGAGCAAACGCGGCGGTTTCAGTACCGGATGTCGACCAGGGTCTTCTTGCGCAGCTCGGCCAGATAACTCTTCGTCTGCCGCTCCATGTCCTTCTGACGGAGCTGCATCCGGATGTCGTCCTTGACCTCGTCGAAAGGCTTCGCGTCCTTCAGCTTGCGGTCGACGAGCTTGATGACGTGGAAGCCGCGGTCGGCGCGGATGGGGCCGCGAATGTCGCCGACCTTCATCGCGAACACGATCTCCTCGATCGGCTTGGGCAGCATGTCCTTGCCGAAGTAGCCGAGGTCCCCGCCCTCGGCGCGCGTCGCCGCGTCGTCCGAGCTCTCCTTGGCCAGCTTCGCGAAGTCCTCGCCGGCTTTGGCCCGCTCGAGAATCTTCTGCGCCTGCGCCTGCTTCTCCGCCACCACTTGCGCGTCCGCGCCCTCGGGAATGGCGATGAAGACGTGGCTGGCGCGAACCTGGACGTTCGTGCCGTCCTTCATGTGGCGCTCGTAATAGGCGCGCACCTCGTCGTCGGAGATGTTGACCTTGGAACCAACGGCGATGTTCAGCACCCGGAACCGGAGCAGCTGCCGCTTCAGATCGGCGCGGTAGGCCGCCATGGTCATCCCCTGCCCGCGCAACGCCTCGCGCAGCTGATCGTCGTTCAGGTTGTTCTGCTTCTTGATCTCCTCGATCGACGCGTCCACCTGCTCGTTCGAGATCGTCAGCTTCAGCTCGGCGGCCTGCTGCACGATCAGCTCGTCGTCGATGAGCCGGTCCAGCACCTCGCGCCGCAGAGCGGAGGATCGCGCCGCGCGCTTATCCGGGTCCCGGATCTGGTTGACGTCGGCCAGCAGCGGAGCCACGCGCTCCTCGACCTCGCTGGCCAGCACGATGGAGTCCCCCACGACGGCGGCGACGCGCTCGACGACCCGCGCGCGCGCGGCAGGGGCCGCCAGCGCCAGAGCCAGCGCGACCGCCCCCGTGGTCCTATTGAGCCAGCGCTTCACGGGTGGGTTGGAGCGGCGGGCGCGCCGGCGGGTTGCATCTTCACCGGCGCGGCGGCCGGCGTGCCGGGCGGCGGCGCCCCCAGCGAGGCGGCCGGCGTCCCCGGCATCGCCGCGCCCGGGCTGGGGAAGCTGCTTCCGCCCCCGGACTCCACCACGACCTTGGCCAGGTTCTCCTCGTTGATCTCGATGTTCGTCTTCTTCTTCAGGTCGTCGACGAAGGTGTCCATGGCCTTGGACCGCAGATCCCGGAACAGCCGCTGCTGGATCTGGTGCTTGACCTCGGCCAGCGAGCGGTTGAACCCGGGCCGCTTCTGCGTCAGCCGCAGGATGGCCCAGCCCTTGTCGGTCTTCACGGGCGGCGACACGTCACCCACGTCTTTGATCTTGAACGCGGCGTCCACGATCGCCTTCGGGTAGGTGGCCGAGTCGGCGGCGAAGAACGACAGATCGCCGCCGCGCGGCTTGGACTCCTCGTCCTCCGAATACTTCGTGACCAGGTTGCGGAAGCCTTGCTGATCGTTGGGCTGGCTGGTCTTCACCAGCGCCTTGGCCTCGGCATAGACCTTGTCGGCCTTGGCCTTGTCCTTGACCAGGATCTCGCTGACGCGGACCTCGTCCTTCTGGTGAAACTCGGTCGGGTGCTCGTTGTAGTACTTCTCGACGTCGGCGTCGGGCACGTCCTCGACCTTCAGCTTCGACTCGAAGTCCTTTTGCATCAGCTTCGAGATCATCTGCTGCTTCATGACCCGCTGGACGTCCGGGTCCTTGTCGTAACCGCGCCGCGCCGCCTCCGAGGCCAGCACCTCGAACCGCACCAGCCCGTCGACGAACTCTTTCTTCCGCTCTGCGTTCGTGTAGCGCGCGCGGACGAACGGCGACTGCTTGTTGATGCGTTCCTGCACGTCGGCGACCGTGATGACGGTGTCGTCCACCTTGGCGACGACCTGCGACGGGTCCGCGGTCTCATGGCTGCCGCCGCTCTTGCCGCCGTGCTTGCAGGCCGGCAAACCAAAAGCGGCTGCCAGCGCGGGAACACCCAAGCACAAGAATCGGCAGCGGAAAGTCTGGACCATCCGCGAGAGATTACACAGTCTTCGGGCTAGATCCAGCGGACGCCGTTCGGGTTGTGGTACACGCCCATCCGGTGCGCGTGCAGCGCGATGTGGAAGAAGCCGTTCACGACGGTGATGACCGCCGCCGACGCCAGCAGGCCGCCCGTCGTCTCGATCTCGAACGAGCGCACCAGCTTGTCCGTCAGCCACAGCAGGATCGTGTTCACGATGAACGGCAGCACCAGAAACAGCAGCCCCAGCGTCAGGATCGCCGGCAGGAACAGCGCCACCCGGATCAGCCAGCCCAGGAAGAAGTTCAGCAACGAGAAGACGATCGCGACCACCACGGCCGACCCCACGCTGCGGACCTTCACCGACGAGAAGACCCGCGCCAGGGCCAGCACCGTGAGCGTCAGCGTCGCGAGATGCAGCAGCGTGTACATGCCCGAAGCGTAGCTCAAGTCCTGGGCTTCGTCCGCAAGCTGA
>CAZPUH010000037.1:0-11005 GCA_964589215.1 uncultured Myxococcales bacterium
GGCGGCGCGGGGGAAGAAGCCCTTGTTGTCGTTGGTGTACATCCGCACGCCGACCTGCCCCGACGCCCAGCGGTCCAGAGCGTCCAATACCTCGGCCAACCGGTCACCGATGCCGGCCAGGCGCTCCCGGTCCGGGTGCTCCGCGTCGGGCGCCACGAAGTACAGGCCGCGGCGCGGCCGGCACGAATACCGGATGGCGACGTCGAAACGGTCTCCGTCGCGCGCCGGCTCGGGCAGCGCCAGACGCAGCTTGCTGCCGTCGTTCTCGAAGGTCGTGGCGCGCCCGCCGACCAGCACCTGTTCGACGTCCAGCTCGACCGCGTCGAACGCGATCGCCGACAGCCGATCGCGCCGCACCACCACCGTCAGCGTGGCGACGCCGCTGAGGCGGCGGCCCACGAGGTCCAGGTCCCACTCCAGGCGCGCGTGTTCCAGGCGCACCGGCCGGTCGCCGACGAAGTTGGTGCGCGTTCCCGGAGGCGCGAAGGGGCGGGGCATGGGCCGAGGACGTTAAGCGGCACCGTCGGGCGCGTCAATCCGGCGTCTTGGCGGCTGACCGCCGCCGTGTTGAAATCGGAGGTCATGAGCGATCGCGCCCCGGTCGAGAGGCGCCACGTCATCGCCGGGGCGACGCCCGCGCAGGTGTACGACGTGGTGAGCGACTTTGCCGCCTATCCCCGCCTGTTCCCGGAGATGAAGGCGACCCGCGTGCTCAGCGGCGGCGACGCCCCGCGCGCGGGCGGAATCATCCGGGTCGAGTTTCGCCTGCAGATCGTGCTGCCCGTGCGGTACGTCCTGGACCTGGTCTGCGACCCGGCGGCCCACACGATGGACTGGACGTTCGTGGAGGGCGAGATCGTGACCCACTCGGTGGGAAGCTGGCGTCTGACGGCGGAGGGGGACGGCACGGCGATGACCTACCGCGTGTCCCTGGACGTGAAGGCGCCCGTCCCGGGCTTCGTCCTGCGCAAGGTGACCGACGGTCTGGTCGCCGCGTCGATCCCGGCGATGTTCCGGTCCATCGAGCGCGAGGTCCATCTGCGACATCCGCCCGCTCAGGTCCGGGAGACGTAGGGGTTGCCGGGCACGTAGAAGCGCAGCAGGCGCTGGGCCCAGTCGCCCGCGTAGTCCACGCCGACGCGCGGCGAGCGGGCGCGCTTGGGCGGCCGCGCGCCGTCGTCGGCCAGGAAGAAGTCGCCCCCCGCCACCAGGTCGCGCCCATTGTCGGCGCGCGTGATGTCGAGGCCCGCGCACAGCTTGCCGGGCCCGGTCAGGGGACGCTTGCCCTCCATACCCAGAAGAGGCTCGGCCGCCCGCAGCAGCACGGCCCCGGCCACGCCATCGGTCTCGGTCACGACGTTCATGCAGTGGTGCATGCCGTAGATCAGGTACACGTACAGGAACCCCGGCGGGCCGAACATGATGGCCGCGCGGGGAGTCGGCCCGCGGCGCGCGTGCGACGCGGCGTCGCGCTCGCCGAGATATGCCTCGACCTCGACCAGGCGCGCGACACGCGTGGGGCGCCCCGGCATGCGGCGCACCAGCAGCTTGCCCAGCAGCTCGCGCGCGACGGGCAGCGTGGGGCGCCCGTAGAACTCGCGGGGCAGGGGCGCCAGCCGTTCGACGTCGCGCTCAGTCACCCAGCAGCAGCCGGCGCCGGTCGATGCCGTCCAGCAATCGCCCGAACCGCCCGTCGGTCTCCAGCGCGCCCAGCATCGCGTTCACGGTCTGGCGGTACCCGTCGCGGTCCAGCTCGCCCGCCACCAGGCGGTACCGCAGGAACACGAACGCCGTCTGCGCGACGTCGGACAGGCAGTAGCGGCGCAGGGCATCCAGCTGCCCGGCCTGGTACAGCCCCTCGACCTGGCTGCCGTCGACGCCGTCCTTGCCCGGCAGCCCGATGACGCGCGCGGCGCCGTCCAGCGACGTCATCTTGGCGGCGCCGTGGTCCGAGAGCAGGTCGCACAGGTCCAGGTGCCCTTCCTCGCTGAAGCGGTACCGGTACCCCTCGCCGCGGTAGTACCAGCGGAAGTCGGCGCCGAAGCGCAGCGCGCGCAGCGCCAGCACGGGCAGGTCGAAGCTGCGGCCGTTCCAGGTCACCACCAGCGGCCGCCACTTGGTCATGAAGTCGGCGAAGTCGGCCATCATACCGGCTTCGTCCTTGCTCTCGCCGATGGTCCCGATGCGCTTGACGCCCAGGTTCGCGTCCAGCCACATGACGCCCAGCACGATGGGCCGGCACGCGTAGAGCGGCGGGAAGGGCGCCACGGCGCCTGGCGCGCCCGTCGGCTCGGGCGGCGACCAGAGCTCCCGGTCTGGGATGGTCTCGATGTCGAGAACCAGGTACGTCGGGTCCACTGTCACGCCGTCATCTTAGCGTGATAAAAGCTCCGCATGTTTCGGCGCGCCTGGCTGATCGGGCTGATCGCGGCAACGGCCGCCGCCGGGTGCGCGCACACGCCGCCCGTCCAGCCCTGGCAACGCGAACATCTGGCCAAGCGCGCGCTGCGCTTCGACGCCGATCCGCTGGAGGACCGCTTCCGCCAGCACTGGTTCGGCGCGCGCGAAGGCGCGGATCTGGGCTTCGGACAGCCCGGCGGCGGGTGCGGCTGCAATTGAGGCGCGCGGCTTCTTGCGCAGCGGCGGTGCTGCTGCTGGTGATCGCGGGCGCGCGGGCACGCGCCGCCGACCAGGTGACGATCCGCGGCGCCTACTACCGCGAGCCGTCGACCCGCGTGATCCAGCCGGTGGTCGAGATCCAGAAGGACCTGCCGGACGGGTTCGACCTGGACGCGCACTACCTGGTGGACGCCATCACGTCCGCCTCCGCCGCGGCCGGCACGGGCAAGGACGCCATCTTCACCGAGATCCGCAACCAGGTGGGACTGGCGGTCGGCAAGAACTGGGATCGCACGCGCGCGACGCTGGCGTATCGCTACAGCGCCGAGTCCGACTACTGGTCGCACGGACTGGGCGCCTCGCTGGCGCAACGGACCTGGGATGACACCGCGACGCTCGCGCTGTCCGCCGGCGTCAGCCTGGACACGATGTCGTCGCGGGGGCGCACCCCGGCCTGCGCCGGCTCGGGAACGTCCTGCAGCCTGAATTCGTATTTCGCGGGGCTGTCGTACACCCAGGTGCTCTCACCCGTCGCGCTGGTCCAGGTCTCGGCCGAGAGCGCGTTCCTGGACGGCTTCCAGGGGAACCTCTATCGCTCCGTCCCGAACTTCGGGTACGAGGTCCCGCCCGGCCGCCGCCTGCGCAACGCGGTCGGCGCGTGGCTGGCCTACTACGTCCCGGGATCGTCGACCGGGCTGCAGCTCCGCTACCGGTATTACTGGGACTTGTACCCGGGCACCTCGGAGGTCCCTTACGACCCCTGGAACCTGCGGGCCCACACGATCGAGGGGCGTATCTACCAGAAGCTGTCGCGCAGCCTCGAGGTGCGGCTGCTCTTCCGCTACTACAGGCAGAACCAGGCCGCCTTCTGGTGCGACGTCGTCGCCAACCAGAATTGCTACGAGATGTTGCCGCCGCCGGTGCCGTACCAGAGCAGCGATCCCAAGCTGGGCCCGGTCCGTACCGAGTACCCCGAGGTCAAGCTGTTCTGGGAGGCTGACAGCCTGAGGACCGTGCCTTTCTTCGGGTGGTTCGCGGCCGGCACCTTCGAGATCTCGTACGGCTACTACATGCAGAACGACAGCTTCGGCAGCGCGCACGTGCTTCAGGCCGGCTACACGATGCCATACTAGGGCCATGGCCACGCCGCCGCCCCCGTCCTCGTCGCGCCTGGGGCTGCGGCAGGTGCGCGCCGCGCAGCTGCGCGGCCGCGCGCGCAAGCGGGCCATCGTGCAGGTGCTGCTGGGGTCGGTCTTCCTGGTGGGCGCGCTGGCGTATGCGCGCGCCCCTGACCGGCACACGCAGGGGAACATCACCTGGATGACGGCGCTGGTCGTGCTGTCCACGCTGGACGTCGCGCTGGGCCTGCGCGTGCTGGCGCGCCTGGCGCGCCGGGGCGCCGGCTGGTGGGTGGCGGGCAGCGCCGCCTGGGGCGTGCTGTCGGTGGCGTTGCTCGGGTTCCTGTTGCGGAGCTGAGACGGATGGACGCGACCCGCAGCGTGCTCGTCACCGGTAGCTCCTCCGGGTTCGGCCGCGCCGTCGCCGAGCGCTTCGCGTCACGCGGGTGGCGCGTCTTCGCCAGCATGCGCGATCCGGCCCGGGGGGCGGCGCTGCGAGAGCTGGCCGCGGCGAAGGGCTGGCGCCTGTCGACGCCGCCGCTGGACGTCACGGACGGCGCGTCGGTCGACGCCGCCGTCGGCGCCCTCCTGCGCGAGACGGCGGGCCGGCTGGACGTCCTGGTCAACAACGCCGGCTACTACGCCTACGGCCCGCTGGAGGAGACCACCCCCGACGAGCTGCGGGCGCAGCTGGAGACGAACGTCGTCGGCGTCCATCGGGTCACGCGCGCGGTGTTGCCGGCGATGCGCCGCCGCGGCGACGGCGCGGTCGTGACGATCGGGTCCGTGTCGGGCCGGGTGGCGCTGCCCATCGTGGGCCCCTACCACGCGTCGAAATGGGCGCTGGAGGGGATGATCGAGTCCTGGCGGCTCGAGCTGGCGCCTTTCGGGATCCGGGTCTCCCTGGTCGAGCCGGGGATGTTCGCGACCGCGCTCTACGCGAACGAGCGGCTGGCGGCTTCGTTCACGCCCGAGAGCCCCTACGCCGGTCTGGTCGAGGCCTACCGCCGCCAGTCGGCGGCGCTGGAGCGCGCCGAAGATCTGACGCCGGTCGTGGACACCGTCGAGCGCGCCGCCACCGCCGCCAGCCCGCGGCTGCGCTGGCCAGTGGGCCCGACGTCGTTCTCGGGGACGCGCCTCCGGCCGCTGGTCCCGGACCGGCTTTACGAGTGGCTGATCCGGCTGGCCTTCCGCGCCCGCCCCCGCCGCCTGGCGGGCGATCCCGATCCGGCCGGCACGAGTCGCCCCTTGCAGTTATAATTGGTCGTCGTGTCCGACAAGCTCACGCGCAGAGAGGTCGACTTCGTCCTGCGCCGCGCCGCCGAGATCGACACTCAGGCGAGCTCCGGCAGCGAGCCGTCGAACGACGAAGCGCTGAGCGTGACCGAGCTGGTCCGGCTGAGCGAAGAGGCCGGCCTGCGGCCCGAGGCGGTCGAGCAGGCGCTGCTCGAGATGCAGCGGGGCGCGCCCATCGATCCCGAGGAGGGCGGGGCGCTCACGCGCGCGCTCGGCGCCAGCCGGGTGGTCGTGAGCCGGGTCGTCTCGGCGCCGCTCGACACCGTCCGCCGCGCCGTCGACAGATTCTTGCGCGAGCAGCTCATGACCGTTCGCCGCCACCACGGCGAACGCGTCGAGTGGGAGCGCGCGCAGGGGCTCTGGCCGGGGCTGGTCCGCTCGCTGGACTTCTCCAAGCGCTACGCCTTCGCGCTGGTCACCCGCGTCGAGACCATCCTGTCCCCGGAGGCCGACGGCAACCAGACCGCCGTGACGTTCAACATCGACCTGACCGAGATGCGCCGCGAGCGCTTCGGGCAGATGGGGATGCGGGCGGCGATGGCGTTCCTGCTGTTCGGCGTGGGCGGCGCGCTGATGGTCCCGGGCTCCCCCGTCTACGACCTGGTGGCGCTGGCGGGCGGCGGCGTCGCCGCGGGCGGCATCTTCGCCATCGAACGCCGCCGCTACCTCGAGAGCCGCAGCCGTGTCCAGCTCGCCCCGGAACGGTTCCTGGACTTGCTCGCCCTCCGCCACAAACGCAACACGCCCGACGAAGACTAAACCCGTCCTCGTCCTCGTCCTCGCGGCTCTGGCCTCCGTCGAGCGCGCCGATCGGGATCGGATCGGATCGGACCAGATCAGAGCGGGGAACGCGGACGGCGACGAGGACGGATCAGAAGCTGGGCATCGCCAGGCCGTCTTCGTCGATCACGCTCTTGCGCTTGGTGTGGTGCGCGGGGGGGCGGTGGTGGGAGTCGGCGGCGGTGGTCGCGGTGGGGACCTTGTCCAGTACGACGTGCATCGTCCGGTCGGCCGTCGGCGTGGCCGTCAACGGGACCTCGCGGTAGCCGGCCAGCCGGAGCTTGTACTTGGACGGCTCGCCCCCCTTCGGGAGCTGCACCTCGATCGGCACCGCGCCCAGGTCCTTGCCGTCCTTCTCGTCGAGCACGTGCGCGCCCGGCGGATCGGCTTCGAAGCGGATCGTGACGGTCTTGGATTCGGCGGGGGGCGGTGCCGCTTCCGGCGCTGCGGCCGGAACCGCCGGCGCCGGCTCGGGCGCGGGGGTGGTCGCGGCCACCGGCGTCGGGGCGGCGGCGTGCTTCTTCGGCATCAGCAACACGACCAGCAACACGGCGGCCACGGCCGCCCCGCCCGCGATGGCCAGCTTGCGGGTGCGCGCGGGCCTCATCACCGAATCGTCCAGCTCGGAGCTGGCCGACGACAGAGTGGTCGCCGCCCGGGGCGAGCTCGCGTGCGCCGCTCCGCCGTCGGACCGTCGGGCGGGGACGGGAAGCGCGGGCAGCTTCACCTCGCCGACCAGCGCCTTGCGGAACTCGTCCATGCTCTGGAACCGATCGGCCGGCTCCTTGGCCAGGGACTTCATGATGGCCGCGGCCATGTGAGGCGGCGTCGCCGGCGCGAACTGCAGCAGCGACGGCGGCTCTTCCAGCATGTGTTTCGCGAACAGCTCGCCCACCCCCTCGGCCGTGAACGGGGGGCGCCCGGCGAGCATCTCGAACAGCATCACGCCCAGCGAGTAGATGTCCGTCCGGTGATCCAGCACGCCCGCGCCCTTGCACTGCTCGGGGGACATGTAGAGCGGCGTGCCCATCAGCGATCCGGTGCGCGTCTTCACCGACTGCGCGCCGTCCGGCGTGGCGAGGATCTTGGCCACGCCGAAGTCGAGGATCTTCACCTGCAGCGATCCGTCGACGCCCGAGTCATCCGTCTTCGTGCAGAGCTGGACGTTGTGCGGCTTCAGATCGCGGTGCACGATCCCCTTGGCGTGCGCGGCGCCCAGCGCGCGGCACATCTGGACGCCAATCGCCTCGACCTGGTCGACCGGCATGGGGCCCCGGCTGACCGCTTCGCTCAGCGACTCGCCCTCCAGGTGCTCCATGATGAAGTAGGGCTGGCCGTCGGCGGTCTGACCGAAGTCCAGGATCTCCACGATGTTCTCGTGGGCGATCATGTGGATCGCGCGCGCCTCGTTGAAGAAGCGCGACACGATGTCCGGGTCGCGCGCCAGAGCCGCGTGCAGCAGCTTGATGGCGACCTTGCGCCCGATCACGGGGTGCTGCGCCAGATACACGACGCCCATGCCCCCCTCGCCGAGCAGGCGCAGGACCCGGTAGTTCCCGATGGTCTGGTTCACCAAGCTCGGCGTCGCGGTCAACACGTGCCTCTCAAGCTAGACGCACTCAGGGCCGGATTTTAGAACGAAGGGGATCAAAAATCGAACTCGGCCACGACGCCCGCCGCTGAAGCGGTCGCTGTGGGGAAGAGACGCAGACCGTGATTCGACGCACTCGAGCTTCCGCCGTCGCCGGCCAGATATCCTTTGTAAAGTAAGTACCCGCCAGCCACCGCGAAGGCTCCGCCGACGCCGACGAACACCCACTGCAGCGTCTCGTCGCGGTTGCCCTGATCGGTCTTGTTCGCCACCGTGTTCTTGTCGGCGCCGGTGAGCGGCTGCGCGCTTTGCCCCTTGCTGTTGCACAGGCCGGTCGGCGAGGTCGAGCAGCTGAATCGCCGGTACTGGTCCAGCTGCTGGTTGATGTCGTGCACGTCCAGGCCGAACTTCACCGCGGCGCCCGCCGAAGCCAGCGTACCCGCCACGGCGACCCAGAACCCGGCCTTCGCCAGCGTGTGGCCGCCGCCGGTCTCCTCGGGCGGCTCCGTGTCCGGCGCCGCCTGGCGCGCGCGCTCGGGGCGAGGCACCTCCACCGACACCGGGCTCAGGTCCAGCGTGAGCGGCAGGTTCTGCCCGGCGGCCAGGCTGAAGTCCTGCTTGGTCGTCGTATAGCCGCTCTTCTCGACGGCGACCTCGTGGTTGCCAGGCGAGATGTCGGACACCACGACGGGCGAACCGCCGGTGACGCCGACCCGCGTCCCGTCCAGGCTGACCGCCGCGCCGGACAGGTTCGACCGCACGCTGATCGAGCCGTTGCCATGTCCGCTCAGCTTGCCCAGCCAGACGGCGGCCTGCTGGTGCAGGGCGTTGGCGTCGGCGCGTCGCTTGGCGATGACGTCGGTCTCGAAGCTTTCGACGACGGCCCGGGCGACGTCCAGCAGCTTGAGCGTGATCTGATAATCGCCGCCCTCCTTCTTGATGTTGCCGTAAACCAACTTGGAGGCGCCCAGGCTCTTGCCGGCCTGGGACAGGCAGGCGGGGGCTTCGTCGGGGCAGGCGAAGACCAGCTTCACCTCGACCAGGTCCTTGCCCTGCAGCAGCTTGTACTCGCGGCTGGCCGCCACGCGCTGCCGCAAAGCGTCCGTCGCGTCGGATGCCAGGGCGTCCGGAACGCCTTCCAGCGGTTCGATTCCCAGCACCGCCGTCGGGGTCTGGTCGCCGCCTTCGGCCGCGGTGGCGCGTAAGGGCGAAAACACCGCGAGCAGGAATAGAAGGGGGCCGAGGCGCCGGAGTGCCATGCGGGCGCCATTTTTTCCGCACCCTTACGCGCTGTCAATGAGCGCCGGCACAGCGGGGCCTTTTACCGGGAGGTTTCCAGGAACCGCGCCAGGGTCCCCGCTCGATCGTCTCGGAAGGACTGCGCTCGGTTGCCGTGATAGCGTCAAGTAGGCATGCGCCTCGGGGTTTTCGGAAAGGTCGGCCTGGCCTTCGGCGTGCTGCTGCTGGCCTTCGCGGGCAATGCGACCTTCACCGTCGTCTCGGTGCGCCGCGCGCGTCAGGGTGTCGTCGCGAACGAGGCCTACCTGGAGCTGCAGGGGGCGGTCGACGCGTCCTGGAAGTCGCTGAACGACTTCGCCCCCTCCCTGGGGCGGGGCGGCGGGCGGCTGGACCCCAACCTGCCGCTCGCCCTGCGCACCGCCCGCAAGCAGATCGACGACGCGCTGGGCGCCATCGATCGGTATCTGGAGAAAGAGCCCGCTTCGCCGCGGCGCGGCGATTTCGAGGCCCGGCGGCGGCAGATCGCCGGCCTGGGCCGGCAGATCGACGCGGTCGCGCTGGAGCTGTCGGCCCCGGCGGTGGCCACCGATCCCCGGTCCCGCTCCGAGTTCGAGAGCCACTTCGTGAACCTGGTGCACGGGCTCAATCGGCTCCGGCAGCCGCTGCGGGGCGCCAGCGGGCAGATCGCGCAGCGCCTGTCGGACGACGAGGAGACGGCGCTCTCGCTGGCCATCCTGATCGGCGCGGCGGGGCTGGCCGTCGCCCTCGGCACGTTCCTGTTCACCTGGCGCACGCTGCGGCCGCTGGGCGTGCTGCGCCGGCGCGCCCGGCAGCTGGCGGGCGGCGACTACGCCCAGCGCACGGGCGTCACGTCGCGCGACGAGATCGGAGACCTGGCGCGCGAGTTCGACGCCATGGCCGACGCCATCCAGGAACGCGAGCGCCGCCTGATCCGGTCCGAGCGGCTGGCGACGGTCGGACGCATGGCCGCGCAGATCGCGCACGAGGTGCGCAACCCGCTGTCGTCGATCGGGCTCAACGCCGAGCTTCTGGGCGACGAGCTGCCGGGTGAAGCGGACGAGGCCAGGCGGCTCGTCGCCTCGATCATCGGCGAGGTGGACCGGCTGGCCGAGATCACCGAGACCTACCTGCGCTTCGCGCGGCTGCCGCGCCCCAAGCTGGAGCGCGAAGACCTGGGCGTGCTCATCGCGTCGGTCGTCGAATTGTCGCGCGGCGAGCTGGTGCAGGCGGGCATCGACCTGCGCGTCGACGTCGCGCCCGATTTGCCGGAGATGATGGCGGACGAAGGGCAGATCCGGCAGGCGCTCATCAACCTGATTCGCAACGCGCGCGAGGCGCTGGCGACGGCGCCCACGAAGCGGCTCTCGATCTCCGCGGCGCTGGCGGGCACCGCGGCCGCAGGCAACGCTCGCCTCGTGCTGGTCATCGCCGATTCGGGCGCCGGCATCGCGCCGGACGACCTCGCCAAGATCTTCGACCCGTTCTTCTCGACGAAGGCTCAGGGCACCGGGCTGGGACTGGCGCTGGTCCAGCAGATCGTGGTGGACCACGGCGGCACGATCGAGGTGGACACCGCCCCGGGCGCCGGGACGACTTTCACGCTGACCTTCCCGACCCGGGAAGCGGCCGCCGCGCGGTCACTGGCCGGCGGCGGCGCGGTGGGCGGCGGCGCGGGCGCGCTCGCCGAGCCCGTCGTAGAGGGCGGCCAGCTGGAGATGCAGCGCGACCGGGTCGCTGGCCTGGAAGACCAGAGCGCGTTCGAAGGCGGTGGCGGCCTCGGCGCGCTTGCCCGACGCGGCGAGGGCCCGGCCTAGCGTCGCGTAGAGGTCGGGGCTGGCGGGGTCGATGAAGGTCGCGATCGGCGCGAACTCGATCACGCGCGCGGTGTGACCCCGGCGCGACTCGGCGAAGACGACCTGCTTCGCCGCCCGATCGTTGTGCGGGTCCAGGCGCAGGGCCGCCTCCAGCTCGGCCAGCTGGTCGTCGACGCGCTGCTGGCCACCCAGCAGCTCCGCCAGCAGCGCGTGAGGCTCCACCCGGCGCGAATCGAAGGTCAGCGCCCGGCGCAGGTGGGCCTCCGCGGCCGCCCGGTCGTGACGGTGCAGCTCCGCCAGCGCCAGCCGGACCTGCACGTCGTACCCGTCGCGCGCGGGCGGCCCCATCCCCAGCAGCCCCTGCAGCGCCGCCACGGCGGCGTCGGCGTCCCGGCGCGCGAGCGCGACGTCGCCGGCCAGGAACAGGGTCGCCGCCGCTTCGCCGGGGGTCGGGTGGGGCAGGGCCCGCGCGCGCGCCAGCAGGTTGCGCGCGGGCTCCAGCGCGCCGCGCGCCATCGCCGCGATGC
>CAZPUH010000038.1:0-8189 GCA_964589215.1 uncultured Myxococcales bacterium
GGCGCTGTCGCAGGCCGAGAAGTTCGGAGCCGAGGTCGCCATCGGTCGGACCGCGGTGCGCCTGAACTGCGACGCGCGCCCGTATCGGCTGAAGCTGTCGGACGGCAGCGAGGTGCTCACGCGGTCGATCGTCATCGCCTCCGGCGTGCAGTACCGCAAGCTGGACGTCCCGGCCCTGCAAAAGTTCGAGGGCGCGGGCGTCTATCACAGCGCGACCCACCTGGAAGGGCAGCTGTGCGACGGGCAAGAGGTGGTCATCGTCGGCGGCGGAAACTCCGCGGGGCAGGCCGCCGTCTACCTCTCGCAGATCGCCAACCACGTGCAGATCCTGGTGCGTGGTCCGGGCCTGGCCGAGAGCATGTCGCGCTACCTGATCCAGCGGATCGAGTGCAGCCCGAAGATCCAGCTCTCGGCCCGCAGCCAGATCGTCGACGCCGAAGGCGACGGGCGGCTCGAGCGGCTGACCTGGCGTCACGTCGACACCGGCGCGCTGACCAAGCGCGAGGTCCCGAACCTGTTCGTCATGACCGGCGCCGATCCCAACACCGACTGGCTGGATGGCTGCCTGCGCCTGGACGACAAGCGCTTCGTGAAGACGGGCGCCGACCTCACGCGCGAGGAGCTGGCGGCCGCGGGGTGGGCGCCGGCGCGCGCGCCCGACCTGATGGAGACCAGCATCCCCGGCGTGTTCTGCGTGGGGGACGCGCGCGCCAGCAGCGTCAAGCGCGTGGCCTCGGCGGTGGGGGAGGGGTCGATCTGCGTGCAGCTGGTCCACCGCGCCCTGCAGGAGCTTTGAGCGGCATGAGCTACTTCAATCAGGAGCACCCGACCGTCCTGTCCGAGCCCGTGGGTCCCAACGATCACGCGCGCGGACCCGCCCGGGCGGAGGTGACGCTGGTGGAGTACGGCGACTTCGCGTGCCCCTCCTGCCGCGCGGCGTACGGCGTCGTGCGCCATCTGCTGGCGGCGTCGCCCGACGTGCGGTTCGTGTTTCGCGCCAACCCGCGCAGCCACCTGTTCCCCGACGCGGAGCCGGCCGCGGAGGCGGCCGAGATCGCCGCCGCCCACGGCAAGTTCTGGGAGATGCACGACCGTCTGTTCCAGGCCGAGGGCGGTCTGTCGCGCGCCCGTCTGGTGGCGCTGGCGGGGGAGATCGGGCTGGACGTGGCGCAGTTCGAGCGCGACCTGGCCGACGGGGCCTACCGGGCGGCGGTCAAGGCGCAGGAGGTGTCGGGCTGGCACAGCCACGTCATCTCGACGCCCACGTTCTTCATCAACGGCATCCGCTTCGAGGACGCGCTCGATCGCCTGCCGGACGCCGTCGCGCGCGCGAAGCGGAAGGCGGGCACGCTGCACGCCGTCTTCCGCGACGGACGCATCGAGAGCACGGATCGGCGGCGGCGCCAGCTCATCACGGTCGGCCCGCACCAGATCATCTCCGATCTGCCGGCGGACGAGGACGGCGAGGACGCGGGCCCGGGGCCGCACGATCTGCTGCTGGCCTCGCTGGGCGCCTGCACGGCCATGACCGTCCAGTGGTACGCCGAGAAGCACCACCTGGCGCTGGAGCACGTCGAGGTGCGCCTCAGTCAGGCGCGCACCGAGAAGGGGCACGTCTTCCGGCGGTCGCTGATCCTGGTCGGCGATCTGAGCGAGAGCGATCGGGCCAAGCTGGAACACGCGGCTGACGCCTGCCCCGTCTCGCGCACGCTGACCGGCGGCATCACGATCGAGACGCGCACCGCCGTCGACCGCACCGTCGACGAGGCGGGACGCGAGAGCTTCCCGGCCAGCGATCCGCCCTCGTGGACCTCCGGCCGCTGACCGGTGAACCTCGTCACGATCTGGGCGGCGTGGCGACGATGTCGAACGACAGCGTGACGGTGTCCTTGATCCCGACGGTGCCGTTGGCGAACGAGAACGGCGTGATCGCATAGTCGGTCTGGCGGATCTCGAACACGCCGATCGCGTGCAGCGCGCCGCCGTCCAGCGACACGCGCGCCGGGATGGTGACCGCGCGCTTCACCCCGTGCAAGTTCAGCTCGCCCGCGAGGCGCACGTCGAAGGTTCCGTCACCGCGCCGCGACGACGTCACCGCCTTGGTCTTGAACGAGATCTCCGGGTACTTGTCGGTCTCCAGCACGTCTTCGCGCAGCGTCGACTCGATCGCCTGCCGGGCGCCCAGGTTGTCTTCGCCGATCAGGACCATCGACTTGGGGCGCACCGTGAGCTGCAGCGAGCCCGACTTCTGGTTGCGCGCGAAGGTGGCCTGCCCGCTGAAGTCGCGGATCTCGATCCGGTGATCGTGCGCGAACATCGTCGACAGGCCGCTGGTCTCGGTCTCGACGATGAAGCGGCTTCGCTTGGGGTCGATCTGATAGGTGCCGTGCGGGGTTCCGGCATCGGCGGCCGCGGGCGCCTCGGCCCCGCCCGCTCGGGCGCGCGCGGTCGACAGAACCGTGAGGCCCAGGATCAAAACTCGCGTCGTCTTCGTCATGGGCGCGGTCACTGCAGGTCCAGTGCCAGCCCTTTTCTCGCTCGCGCCGAGCCGCCAACCCGATCTCGAACAGGCGGAAGTCCCCGGGCGCGAACGCAGGCTCTGCGCTGGAGCGCGCACCGCCCGCAAGATCTGCCGGCGCCGATCGGAGGTGCGCGGCGCGCCTGGATGCGGCACTGTGGGGAAACCGGATGACGCCTGCCGCGGCTGTGCTGTTCGTGTTCGTGATTCACGGCGCATCCCGCGGGCCGGCGGACGACGTGGTGGCGGCCTGCTTGCGGGCGCTGCCCGCCGGGACCCGGGCGGTCACGCAGACGGTGGTCGAACCGCCGGCCGACGCCGCGGTGGCCGCGGGCGCGAAGACGGCGGGCGCCGTCGCGGCGGTAGTCGTCACGTGGCCCGCCGCCGATCTGCCGAGTGCCGACGTGCGAGCCGTCGCGGGGCTGCCGGACCACCCCCGCTGGACCACCCGCGCCGTCGCGTTCGCACCGGCCGATCAGCTGCCCGAACGCGCCCGCGCCCTGGGGCTGGTGATCGCCTCGATCGTCCAGGAAGGCTTGAGCGCAGGGCGGGCCACCGGTCCAGGCGCCGCCCTGGCGCGTCCAGCGTCAGTTCCGCCCGAGGTCGCCAAACCGTCGGCGTCGCCGTCGCTGGATTCGGCCGCCACGACGGTGTCGCAGGCCGCCGTGCGCGACGAGGGCGACCTGCCCGGCCGCTGGGCCGTGGAGGCGGGCGTCGTCACCGCCTACGAGCGCGGGACCGATCTCGACGACGCGATCGGGGGCGCGCTGGCCGTGCGCCGCTACCTGGTCGGCAACCTGGCGGTGCGGCTCGGCGCCGCCTTCCGGCTGACCCAGCGCGACCTCCCGGACATCACCGGCCTCGCGCTCATGGGCTCGGTCGGGGCAGGGTGGTCCAGCCGGCGCTTCGGTCCGGCGGGACGTTTCGGCGCGGGCGCGCGGGTCGATCTGCTGGCGCAGCACCAGTCGGTCCGCGTCTCGGCGGACCGGATGGTCAGCGGTGAGCGTGACTACTGGGCCGCGGGTGCCGACGCGCTCGGCGAGGGGGGCCTGGTCCTGGCCCGGGACACCATGATCTTGCTGGCGGCAGGCCTGGAGGAGATGTTCACGGAAGCGAACGTCGTCGTCGCCCGCCAGGTTGACGCCACGTTTCACGCCACCCGGTTCGTGGTGCAGCTTGGCGTTTTATCCCGCTTCTGACTGCCTGCCCGCGGGGGCGTCGCGGTACCCTGAGAAGGACGGTTCAGATGGCTCTTCCGCGTTCCTCAGGTCCGGCTTTGACGGTGGTCCCGGGCTCCGGCTCGTCCGCCGGCGAGCGCCGTCCGACCCAGAGCGATGACGCGATCCTGGCCGCAGTCCGCCGCGGCGAAGCGGGCGTGGCAGCCGACTTCTACTGGCGAATCAAGCCGGTCGTCGAACGAACCGTGCGCCGTCTGTTCGGCAGGGGCGATTGCGACGGAGAAGACGTCGTCCAGATCGCGCTGGTCCAGATCATCGAGTCGCTGCCCAGCTACCGGGGCGAGTGCCCCCTGGACGCCTGGGTCTCGGCCGTTTCCGCCAACGTCGTCTACAAGTACATCCGGCGGCGCCGCCTCGAGCGGCGCGTCTTCGAGGGCGCGCTGGACGGCCTCGAGCCGGCCGCGCCGTCGGCGACCGAGGGCGTGCACCGCATGCAGGTGCGGGACGCCACCCGGCGCGTGTCCGAGCACCTGGTCGCGATGCGCCCCGACAGGTCGTGGGCCTTTCTCCTGCACGACGTCTGCGGCTACTCGCTGGATGAAATCGCGCACATCTGCGGCGTCTCGGTCGCCGCGGCGCAAAGTCGCCTGGTGCGGGGGCGCCGCGATCTACACGATCGCATCGGCGCGGATCCATCTCTGGCCGAGGTTCTGGAACGGGGGGAGGCGTGAACGAGGATCATCACGCGGCACGTGCCGCGCGGTTGTTGAAGCAGGCGCGGAGCCGGATCGCGCCGCAGCGGACAGCCTCGCCCGACGAGGCGATCGCCGCGCTGGCCGACACGATCCGGCGGGTCGGAGTCCGGCGCCGCCGCCGGCGTGGGCTGCTCGTCGGCGCCGCGGCAAGCGGTCTGGTGGCGGCGGCCGCGGTGCTGGTGCTGCGGGGCGGCTCTTCCGGCCCGGTTCCAGCCGCCCGGCTCGCCCAGGTGCCGGCGCCGGTTTCCGGCCCGGCCAGCGAAGGTTTCGTCTTCGGTCAACCGGACGGCGCCAGCCTGGCGCGATCGGGACAGCTGCCCCAGGCGCTCGCCGGCGGTGACCGGTGGCGCCCCGGCGATCGCCTGCGGGCCGCCGGCGCCCCCCTCGAGGTGACCGCCGCTGACGGGACCAGCCTCACCGTAGCCGCCGACTCCGAGCTGCACCTGCTGCGCGCGGACGCGGAGCGCTGGGTGCGGCTGGCCGCGGGCGCCGTCTCGGTTCACGTCGCCAAGTTGAAGGCAGGCGAACGCTTCGTCCTCGTCACGCCGGACGCCGAGGTCGAGGTGCGCGGCACCCGGTTCAAGGTGGACGTCGTCCCGGCGGCCGCCGACTGCGGCGGCGGCACCGTCACCCGCGTGGCCGTCGAGGAGGGTCTCGTCGAGGTGCGGACGGCGAGCGGCGCCACGCGCGTTCCCGCGGGGGCCCACTGGCCCATCGGCTGTGAGCCAGCGGCCGCGCCCGCTGCCCCCCCGCCGCGCGCCCGGATGCACGCGTCCGCGCGACCGGCGCGCGCCCGGACCGCGGCCTCCCGCCCCGTGCAGTCGACGCTGGCGACGGAGAACGATCTCTTTGCGTCTGCTCTGCGCGCCGAGCGCGACGGCAACCCGGACGAGGCCGTGGAGTTGCTGGACGTGCTGCTCAAGCGATTCCCGCGCAGCCCGTTGTACGCCAGCGCGGCCGCGGCGCGCGAGCGGCTCGTGTCGTCTTCACCGGTGCCATGACCCGGCCGGCGGCCCTCGTCCTGCTGGCCGCGCTGGGAGCGGCGGGCTGCCGCGTGAACCTGACGTTCGACCCGCCGGACGCTGCGCGCGTGTCCGACGCGGGGCGCGCGGGGGACGCGGCCCACGGCCCCGACGCGGGCGACGCCGCGCGCGGCTGCGCCACGGATCACGACTGTCCGCTTTCGACGCTGCACTGCGACCCGCTATCCGGCCAATGCCTGGCGTGCGTTCTGGACGGCGACTGCGGGTCGGCGTCGCGCCCTGTCTGCGACGCCGCGTTGCACATCTGCGTCCAGTGCGGCGCCGATCAGGACTGCGGCGGTGGCGCGGCCGGCTGGCGATGCGTCAAGACGACGCGCTCGTGCGTGCGCACGTGCGCGTCCGGGGCCGATTGCGCGCCGGCGGGGAACTGGTGCGACGAAGGCGTGTGCGCGCAGTGCGACGACGACCACGAGTGCACCGGCGCCCGCGCCCACTGCGACACGGCGACCCGTCAATGCGCCGGCTGCGTCGCGGACGCGCAGTGCACCACGGCCGCTGCGCCCCACTGCGACAGGACCAGCGGGCAGTGCGTCGGTTGTCTGACGACGGCGGATTGCGCCAGCGGCGTCTGCGATCCATCGACCTGGACCTGCAAGACCCCGGCGCCCTGACGGGGGCCCGCGACTTGTCAAGAGTTGCCCCCTGCCTGCTTGCAGGCCGGTGTGGGTACCTCCCAGGCAATGTCCCCCAAACCGACGAACCTCGAGGGTGGCGTGCGGAAGCTCGCCATGGGATTGGCCGTCTTGGGCCTGGCCGCTCTGCTGGCCGAAGGCGGCTGCGCCGAGAGCACGCCGATCGACGACGTGCTGGTCCCGGACGGCGGCAGTGGCTCGAACAGCGGCAGCGGCGGCGCGTCGAGCGGCAGCGGCGGCTCGCAGGAGACGGGCGGCAGCACGGGGTCGACGGGCAGCGGCGGGAGCCAGGGCACCGGTGGCACTCCGGGCACGGGCGGGGGGACAGGCGGGCTGTCCGCGACCGGCGGCGCCACCGGTACGGGCGGCGTGATCGGCGCCGGCGGCAACACAGCCAGCGGCGGGATGATGGGGACAGGCGGCGGGCGCGCGACCGGCGGCGCGACGGGCAGCGGTGGGACAGGGACGGGCGGCGGGCGCGCGACCGGCGGCATGACGGGCAGCGGTGGGACAGGGACGGGGGGCGGGCGCGCGACCGGCGGCGCCGGCGGCTCGGCGGCGCCGACGTTCACGCAGGTCTACCAGATGATCCTTTCGGTCTCGTGCACGGGAAGTCAGTGCCACAGCCCGGGGACGCAGGGCGGAGTGAGCTTCTCGTCGCAGTCGACCGCGTACTCGGCCGTCAAGGGACGCGTCGTCGCCGGGAACGCCTCGGGGTCCAGCCTTTACTCGCTGGTGAACGGTGGGCGCATGCCGCCCGGCAACAAGCTCCCGGCCGCGCAGATCTCGCTGCTTGCCGCCTGGATCAACGCCGGGGCGCTCAACAACTGATTGGCGTCCGGGGCCCCGCCGCCGCTACTGCAGCGTCGGGGTCGTCCAGTCGATCGCCGCCTGGAAGTTCAGATCGAAGCCGCTCTTGGGCGGCTTGATCGCGATGTCGGTGCTGCTGGTGCCGCCCTTGAGGAACCGGTTGACGAAGGCGGCGACGCTGTTCATCTGGGTCGCGGGGGGCGCGCAGTGGCCGTGCCCCGAGGTGAAGTCGTACCCGACGCGGTCGGGGACCCCCAGCGCCTTGAAGACCTCGATCGCGGCCATCGTCGACTTGTAGCCGGACTCGTCGCCCAGCCAGTCGTAGTCGTCGTTGCCCAGGATGATGACCGGGCGGGGCGCGACCAGCGCGATCAGCTCGTGATGATCGTGAGGCAGCCGGTACGTGTTCAGGCTCTTCATGCTGGTCATGAACCAGGCGTAGTTGGTGTTGTCGATCTTCTCGACCTGCACGCCGGTGCGATCGGTGTAGACCTGCGACATTCGCCAGCTGTCGATGCCGCCGCCGCCCGACTCCTCGACGACGGTCAGCGCCACCCGCTCGTCCAGCGCGCCGGCGAAGAGGGCCATCTTGCCGGCGTACGAGCAGCCATGGACGGCGATCTTCGTGACGTCGGCCTTCAGCTGATCCTTCACCTGGATGATCCCGTCGATGAGACGGCTGATCCCCCACGACCACGCGCTGTAGTTCCCGATCTGGTTCCACAGCGACGGGAACACTTTGTAGAACGGGTCCGACTGATAGCGGTTTCCGTTCTGCATCATCTGCACGACCTGGCTGGAGGTGAACGGGATCTGCGTGCAGCCGGTCACCATGCTCGAATTTCCGTCCATGCCGATGACGATGCAGTTGCCGCTGCCGGACACCGTCGAGGTCAGCGTCAGCGAGCCGGAGCTGCTGGTGACCTTCACGCTCAACATGCTGCCGGACAGCGTCGCGGCGACGGTGGTGGTGGCGGGATCCTGCTTGGGCCCGATCTCGTACTTTTCCAGATCGGCTTTCACCTCAGCCCGGCGGCATTCCCACTGCGCCTTGCTGGAGATGACGGTGCCGTCGTGCATGGCGAACGGGTTGGGCAGCTTCTTGTTGTCCGCCGCCAGCAGTCCGGCCGCAGACGCCTTGCACGCGGCGCCGGAGTTCTCGGCCGACGAGACGCCGGCGCTGCTGCCGCCGTTGCCCGAGCTCGCGCCGCCCGCGCCGACGTTGCCGCCGGTTGCCGCTGCGCCGCCGGCGG
>CAZPUH010000039.1:0-16679 GCA_964589215.1 uncultured Myxococcales bacterium
GGCAGCCGCTGCAACCCGCTCGCCGTCACGGGCGTCGCCGCGGCGGCCGGCTCGGGAGCCGGCGTCGGTGAGCCAGCGACGGCCGTCGCCTCGCGGGCGGGCGCGACCGGCTCGGCCGGCGGCGCCACGGGGACCGGGACGGGAACGACCTCCACGGGCGCGGCGGGCGCCGGCCCGCCCGGAGGCGGTGCCGGCGGCGGCGCTTCCGCTGTCGCCTGGGCCAGCTTCGGCCTCGCAACGGCAGCGGGGAGAACCGTTATGGAACTGAGGATGAAGAAGGAGGCAAAGACGGTGCTGCGGCTGCGAGCCAATGTTTTCATTGAGACGTTCCGACGGTGTATCCCGTGACGTTGTTGACGGTTGCCATCAACGGCAGGTTCGCTGCGCTGCCCCCGACCATGATTTGAACCCGTCCGCTCTCGACGGTCCAGACGCCCTTCGTCGGGTCGTTGGCGTCGATCTTGAAGTAATCGAGATCAGCCAGACGCAGCGGGATGCTGACCTGCTTCTCTTCGCCGGCCGCCAGATGAACGCGCGCAAACGCCTTCAGCTCTTTCGGCCCGCGCCGGGCCGTCGTGTCCGGGAACGAGACGAACACCATGACGGTCTCGTCGCCGTCGACGGTGCCCGTGTTGGCGACGTTCACCACCACCGGCAGGACCGCGCCCTTGCTCATGTCGCTGCACCCGAGCTGCAGCTTGCGGTACTCGAACGTCGTGTAGCTGAGGCCGGCGCCGAACGGAAACAGCGGCGCCGTGTTGTGTTGATCGAACCAGCGATACCCGACGTAATAGTTGAACGTCGTCGTCGCCGACCCGGTGGCGGTGAACACGTCGTAGTCGCTCAGCTGCTTGCCCCAGGTGATGGGCAGCTTCCCGCTGAAGTTGTAGGAGACGCCGCCGACCTGCCCCCACAGCAGATCGCCGATGGCCTCGCCTCCGCGTTGACCCGGGTACCAGGCCATGACGACGGCCGGGACCTGATTCAGCCACGGCATGTCGATCACGCTCCCGCCCTCCAGCACCACCACCATCGGCTTGCCCAGGGCGGCCGCGTCGGTGATGAGCTTGTTCTGGATGTTCTGCATGCCGGGGGCCTGCTTGGCGTCCAGCGCGAGGCTGGCGCGATCGCCGGCCTTCGTGTACTCCTCGCCCTCGTCCTGCGGGGTGAGGCCGGCCATCACCACGATGAAGTCGGCGTCCGACGCCACGTCGACGCTGGTGCCCGACACGACGTTCACGCCGGGCGGCGCGGTCATCGTGATGCCGTCCGCGGGCCCGATCGTATCCTTGGGATCCGAGAAGGCGCGGCTCGATCCGAGGTCGCCCGTGCGGATCTCGGTCGCGAAGTTGACGGTTCGGTTGGCGCCGTTGCTGCCGTTGCCGCCGTCCACGGAGACGTACGGGATGTTGGCGCCCAGCACCGCGACCTTCTTGACCGACGCGCTGATGGGCAGCGTTCCCTTGTCGTTCTTCAAGAGGACCATGCTCTCCAGCGCGGCCTGCTTGGCGAGCGCGATGTGGCTTTCGTTGCACTTGATCTGGCTGTTTTCGTAGATGGTGACCGGCGCCTTGAGACCGACGGGCCCGTTCAGGTTCTGCGAGTTGAACCGGAACTTCTGGGTGAGCACGTTCTGCGCGTGCGCCTGCAGATCCTGCCGCGTGAGCGTCCCCGAGTTGACCAGGTTCTCGAGCTGACCGTAGTAGAGGCCCCAGGGAAGCTCGACGTCCAGGCCGGCGTTGATGGCCTTGAGCGCGCCGGTCTTCTGGGTGCTGGTGTCGGGGATGCTCGTGAACCCGGGCATGGCCCACCAGTCGCTGAGCACGAAGCCCTGGAACCCGAAGTCCTTGCGCAGGACGTCCGTCAGGATGTGCCCGTTCTGCGTCGACTTGATCCCGTCGACCTCGTTGTAAGAGGCCATGACCGACGCCACGCCGGCGTCCTGCACGGTCATCCGGAAGTGGCGTCCGTAGGTCTCGCGCAACACCTGCTCGTCCGCCATCAGCGAGTTGTTCGTCTGGGTCCGGCCGTTCTCGATGTCGTAACCCATGTAGTGCTTGGCGTTCGCGGCGATGTGCTGCTGGACGCCGACGACCATGGCGGAGGCGAGCCGGCCGACGTGGAACGAGTCCTCGCCGTAGGTCTCCTGCGCGCGGCCCCACAGCGGGTGGCGCAGGATGTTCATGCAGGGCGCCAGCAGCACCGTCTGCTTGGCCGCCTGCATCTCGTCGCCGATTGCCTCGCCGATCGCGTACTCGAGATCCAGATCGAAGGCGGCGCCGCGAGCCATGCTGACGGGGAAGACCGTCGAGTAGCCGACGTGAGACCCGTTGATGGTGGCGGCGTTCGGGAACGAGCCGTTCATGTCCTCGCCCAGGTTCATGCCGCGCGAGGCGTCGCGGTAGCGGAAGCCGCGGATCGAGCCGGTGTCCTGGCTGCGCTGGGTGTCGCTGAACTGGCCCGTCGAGTTGTACGGCATGCCCTCCATCTGAAGAGCGAGGTCGTGCAAGCTCATGCTGCTGATGGTCTTCGCGACCTGCTGGGTCACGTCGGCCGACACGCTGTATCCCTGCGTGTACCGATCGATCGCGTTGGGGTTCGCGCCGGTCCCGGCGCACGAGACCGGTGTCACCACCGTCTTCGGATCGGCGCTGACGGTCACCCCCGTCCCGGTGCCGGCGCCGCCGTCCGGGGTGGCGGCCACGACGGGACACTGACCGGTCGCGATGCCGCCGTCACCGACCAGACCGTGCGGCGTGGGCAATGAACAGGCCGGGGCGGCAAGCGCAACGACGACCATCGCGCGCGCAAATCGAAGCCAATCGGATCGGAACATGACTACTCCTGGCAGGGCGACACGCATGACGTTCAAGCGACGCACTTTGGTGAAATCGAAATACTTCGACAAATTTCAGATGCGCCGCACACGATCGATGGGGTCGGACCGTACCACGGCTTGCCTAGGGCAGAGTGCGCATCATTGGCGCACTCTGCCGCGGCCCGAACGGACGCGGATCAGTTGGCGGGGTTGAGGAGGATCGTTGCCCAACCTTGAGCCGGCATCGGGAACTGCAGCTTCTTCCCGCCGATGGCGACCGTGTACGTGGTCGCGGAGCCGGAGTTATACATCACGCCGACGATGGTGCCGTCGGGGTTCTTGAAGCCGACCGAGTCGCCGCCGGTCGTCGCGACGACCTGCGCGCCCGGCTGCGCGAACTGCGAGAAGTGACGGAACACGTAGTAGGCGGGCGTGATGTTCAGCGTCTTCGACGACGTGTTCACGGTCAGCAAGGCGTCCTGGGCCCACTGGCGGGTGCTGTCGTTCCCCTTGCCCATCGTGTCCAGCACCATGTTCCACGCGTTGTAGGCCGTCACGCCGGCGCGGATCGCCTTGGCGATGTATCCCCACGACTCGACGCCGTACGCCTGGTTGTTGGGCGCGGGCTCGACGTAGGCGGGCGAGCCCGACGGGTTCCACGGGTAGTTGCCGCACATGTGCTCGGTCGCCCAGACCGGGATGCCGTAGCCCTTGTACATCGACGAGTTCGCCTCGTAGTTGTCCAGCATGCCCCACTGCAGGCCGATGACCTTCGGGAAGGTCTTGGCCGTGGCGTCGCCCATGACGGTGGTGATGACCGTGGTGTCCTTGCCGCTGTCCTTGTTGGAGCTGGTGCCCAGCATGAGCTTGGTGCTGGTCGAGCCGAGCGCCGGGCCCAGGTACTGGCCCACGAACTTGGCGTAGTCCGTCGAGTTCCAGAGGCAGGTCGGGTACCCGAGCGCGTAGTTGGGCTCGTTCTGCGGGGCCACGTAATCGATGGCGATGTTCTGCGCCGCGTAGGCCTGCACGAACTTCACGAAGTACTGCGCGTAGGCGGTGAGGTTGGCGGTGCTCGCGTTCATGCACCCGCCGTCGTACTGGCTGGTGCCCTGCATCGCGCAGGTCGCGCCGTTGACCGAACCGCTGAACGTCTTCATCCACGGCGGCGGCGTCCACGGGCTGGCCCAGAAGTGGATGTTCGGGTTCAACGCCTGCGCCGCCTTGATGTACGGGATCAGGTACATCATGTCGCGGCTGATCGAGAACATGCTCAGGCTGGTGTCGCCGGCGGTGTCGTCCTCGGTGTACCGCTGGAGCGCGTAGTCGCTGGCGCCGATCGGGATGCGCCCCAGGTTGAACCGGGCGCCGTCGCTTCCATAAAGAAGATGCATCGCCTTGTCGCGATCGGCCTGGCTGAGCATCTGCAGCACGCTCCAGCCGATCTCGTTGAAGGCGCCGCCGAAGCCCACCCAGGTCTGCGCCGGCTGGTCGTCGTGAATGGTGACGGTCGCGTTGCCCGTGGTGACGGTGGTCGGGGTGGCGGTCGTCCAGTAGGCGCCCGAGGCCGAGGTGATCAGCGTGGTCGGCTCGGGCGTCGAACCGCCAGTGCCGGGAGGCGTCCCGCCCGTGCCGGGCGCCGTGCCGCCGCCGCCGGGCGTGCCGCCCGTGCCGGGGCCGACGCCGCCGGTGCCCGTGCCGCTGACCCCGCCCGAGGCGCCCTGCGATCCGCCCGTGCCGGTGCCGCTCACGCCGCCCGAAGCGCTCTGTGATCCGCCCGTGCCGGTGCCGCTGGATCCGCCGCTGGCGCTGGAACCGCCGCTGGCGCTGGAACCGCCGGTGGCGTTCGTGCCTCCGGTGCCGGTCCCCGGCCCCGCCCCACCGGTCCCCCCGGCGCCGCCGGTGCTGGAACATCCAGCGCCCAGAAGCAGGAGGACCGACCCAATCATCTTCACGCGAGCTGTCGTCATTTGTGCCTGAATTCCCGACACACCCTACCCTGATCTTGAAAAAGTGGACCTCTCCAAAATGGACCGCGAGCGCGAGAGCACCGCGCCGCGCGAGGCCGCGAGCTTCAGGGCAGCTCCGCGCTGCGACTGACAGGAGCTGCAAAATCGGTTACAACGGCGCGCCCGCGTGAAGCTGTCCATCGTCGTCCCTGCCTTCAACGAAGAACGCACGATCGCCGCGCTGCTGGAAGCGGTCCGCGCGGTGGACCTGGGTCCCCTGGGTCTCGAGAGGGAGATCCTCGTCGTCAGCGACGGCTCCTCGGACGCGACCGCGGCTGTCGCGCGCGCGCAGCCCGGTGTGACCGTGCACGAGTACCAGCCCAACCGCGGCAAGGGCGCCGCGGTCCGCCACGGGATCGAACGCGCGAGCGGCGACTTCATCCTCATCCAGGATGCCGACCTCGAGTACGACCCGCAGGACTACCTGAACCTGCTGCCCCCGCTCTGCGACGGGCGCGCGCAGGTCGTCTACGGCTCGCGGCTGCGCGGTTTCGAGCGGCAGTTCGGCAAGGGGAAGGTGCGCCGCCACCCGGGCGCGTACCGCAGCGCGTACCTCGGCGGGCGCGTCGTGACGGAGTTCACAAACCTCGTCTACGGCACGCGGCTGACCGACGTGCCCACGTGTTACAAGTGCTTCCGGACCGACGTGATCCGCAGCTTCACGATCGAAAACGACCGGTTCGAGTGGGAGCCCGAGGTCACCGCCAAGCTCCTCCGCAGCGGGATCGAGATCTTCGAGGTGCCGATCACCTACCGCCCGCGCTCGTTCGAAGAGGGAAAGAAGATCGGTGTGCGCGA
This sequence comes from uncultured Myxococcales bacterium, assembly GCA_964589215.1. Lineage (GTDB taxonomy): Bacteria > Myxococcota_A > Polyangia > Fen-1088 > Fen-1088 > JADGRB01. Next base: position 5,623 of record CAZPUH010000039.1, read on the forward strand.
CGGGCTGACGGCGCTCTGGACGCTCGCGCGCTACCGCACCTGGCGTCCTCCCGCCGCGCGCCCGTAGTCGCGCGGTCACGGACCGGCGACGCTGATGCGCCCCACCGGACGGATCTGCGCGTCAGGAGACAGCTCCTGATACGACAGGACCGCCAGGTCCGGGTGCTCCGTCTCGATCAGGCGGCGCACGTAGCGGCGAATCTCGGCGCCGGTCAGCAGGACGGCCCCGGTGGTCGTCGGCCCGACCGCGCGCCCAACGGCCGCCACGATGTCCTGTGACAGCGCCGGCTCCAGCGCCAGGTAGCTGCCCGTCGCCGTCTTCTGGACGGCGTCGCGGATCGCGTCCTCGATCATGGGGTCCAGCAGATACGCCGCCAGCGCGTTGCCGTCCCCGGCGTAGCGATGAGTGATCGTCCGGCGCAACGCCGCGCGCACGTGCTCCGTGAGCACGACCGGATCGCGATCGTGCGGCGCCCACGCGGCCAGCGCGCCCAGGATCTCGGGCAGGTTGCGCAGCGAGATCCCCTCCTCGACCAGCCGGCGCGCGATGTCGGTGAACAGCACCGGCGAGATCAGCTTGGGGACCACCTCTCGCACCAGCGCCGGGTGCGTCCGCTCGAGCGCGTCGAGGAGCCGCTGCGCGTCCTCCAGCCCGAACAGCTCGTGGCCGTACCGGCGCAGCAGCGCGAGCACCTCTTGCGACAGACGCGCGCCGGCCCTGGACCAGGCCTCGCGCGGGAGCTCGCCGCGCGCCAGCGGCACCTCGTTCAGCCGGACGACGAAGGCGCCGCCCGTCGGTCCCGTCGCGCCCGCTCGCAGCCGGACCGCCGGCAGCGGCAAGCCCAGCTCCGCGAACAGCCGCTCGCGCAGGCGCGGGACCTCCTCGGCGGCGAACGAGGCCAGGTGCGGCGCCAGCTCGGCAGAGACCTCGACCGCGATGGGCGTGAGCACCGGCGCCAGAGCCTCGGCGGAGGCCGCGCCTCCCGCGGAGACCGGGCCGTCGACCGTCACCGGCGCGCGCGCCACCTTCCAGGCGAGCGCCCCCAGCACGGCGGCGAGAACCAGGAACGGCGGGGCCGGCAGGCCGGGGACCACCGCCAGCACCGCGAGCAGCCCCGCGCCGATCGCCAGGGCGCGCGGGTGGGCCAGGATCTGCAGCCCGATGTCCTTGCCCAGGTGGCTGCCTTCGTCCTCGGACGCGACGCGCGTGACGATGATGCCGGCGGCCGTCGAGATCACCAGCGCCGGGATCTGCGCGACCAGCCCCTCGCCGATCGTCAGCACGGTGTACGTGCGCGCCGCGACGGACAGGTCCAGCCCGCGCTGGAACACGCCGATCACCAGGCCGCCCACGATGTTGACGGCCAGGACCACGATGCCCGCCACCGCGTCCCCTTTCACGAACTTCATCGCGCCGTCCATGGCGCCGAACAGCTGCGACTCGCGGGCCAGCGCCGCGCGACGCCTGCGCGCCTCGGCGTGGTCGATGTGGCCGGCGCGCAGCTCGGCGTCGATCGACATCTGCTTGCCGGGCATCGCGTCCAGCGTGAAGCGGGCCGCTACCTCGGCGACGCGCTCCGAGCCCTTTGCGATGACGATGAACTGGATCATCGTGAGGATGAGGAAGATGACCGCGCCCACCACCAGGTTGCCCGCCACCACGAAGTTGCCGAACGCGCGGATGACCGCGCCCCCGTCGCCGCGCAGCAGGATGAGGCGCGTCGCCGAAACCTCCAGCGCCAGCCTGAACAGCGTCGTCAGCAGCAGCAGCGTCGGGAAGGTCGCGATCTTCAGCGCGTCGGTGACGTAGATCGCGACCAGCAGCAGCGTCACCGCCACCGCGATGTTCGTCGAGATCAGCAGGTCCAGCACCGGCGCCGGCAGCGGCACGATCATCATGCCGACGATCGCGACCACCAGCGCGGCCAGGGCCAGGTCGGCGGTGCGTCCCAGCACGCCGCGCACGTCGCCCGCCCGCAACATCGCCCACAGCCCCGCTGGCCCGCTCGCCGCCACGCCCCCGACATAAATCGGAGTGCCGCAGGCGGTCAAGCGCGTCGAGCGTCTAGCGCTGGTGGCCCAGGCGGACGTCGAGCGCCGGGTGGCGCGCGGCCAGGCCGCGCAGCGCCGCCAGGCTCGCGACGTTCCGGGCGTGGTCCGACGTGAACTTGCCCGGCGGTACGTCGTGCTCCCAGCCCCAGCGCGTGTGCGAGGTGTCTCCCGTGAACAGCACCGGGCCGCGCGCCGTGCGGGCCACGTAGGCGACGCTCCCCGCCGTGTGGCCGGGCACCTGGATGGCGAACAGGCTGCCGTCGCCGAACACGTCCAGCACCCCCGTGAACCGTCCCGACGGATCGGCGGCGAACGGCAGCTCCTGGATGGCGTCATGGCCGGCCAGCACGCGATCAATGGTCCCCTGCGAGAACATGAACAGGAGCTCGCGCTCGCTGACGTCGCCGGGTCCGCCGTAGATCGGCACCGCGGGCGGCACGTCGGGGATCCCGCTGATGTGATCGAGGTGCAGGTGCGTGAGCAGCACGCCGGCCAGCGGCGGCTCGCGCCGCAACAGCGCGGCCGTGTCGGTGCGGACCACGATCTTCTCGGGGTGCAGGAACTTCCGCACGACCCAGCCCACGCCCATGCCCGCCGGGTCGTCGACCAGACGCCGCGAGACGCCCGTGTCGATCAGGAACGTTCCGCGCGTCGGGTGGCGGACGACGTGCGTGAAGATCTGGATCGGCTCGTCGCCGTCCTTCAGCCCGGCGGCCTTGGCCTTGGGGTCGTCGAGATCGATGAGGCCGGCGCGCGTGACCGCCCAGTCGGCCCCCACGACCGTCTCGACCTCGATCGGGCCGGGCTGGTCCAGCAGCGCCTCCATGGCCTCGCCCGAGGTCGGCTTGCCGAGCGTGGCGGCGCGGGTCTGGTGGGTGCTGGCCTGGCAGCCGGCGGCGAACGTGAGGGCGGCGAGCGCCCCGGTGACGAATCGAGTGAATGACAGCATGTGCGTGACCTCCATGGACCCAACCCTGCGCCATCACGAATCGCATGGAAACTGGCTGATTGTCCATGCCACCATCCATAAATGGATATCGACTGGGACGACTGGCGGCTCTTTCTCGCGGTGGCGGCCGCCGGCAGCATGAGCGGCGCCGCGCGCGCGCTGCGGCTCGGGCAGCCGACGCTGAGCCGGCGCATCGGGCTGCTCGAGGACCGCCTGGACGCGCCGCTGTTCGTGCGCCGCGCCGACGGGGTCGCGCTGACGCCGCTGGGCGAGCGCCTGCTGCCCGCCGCGCAGCGCATGGCCGACTTCGCCGGCGACGCGACCCGCATCGTGGCGGGCGGCGAGCGCCGTCCCGAAGGGCGCGTGCGGATCGCGGCCCCGCCCGGGGTGGCGTTCGACTTCCTCGCGCCGCTGGCAGCCGTCCTGCGGACGCGTGCGCCCGGCCTGCGGCTGGAGATCCTGGCCGACGTCGACTACGTCAGCCTGGCGCGCGGCGAGGCCGACCTGGCGATCCGGCTGCGCCCGCCCGCCGAGCACGATCTGGTCGGCGTGGCCGCCATCGGCGTGCACGTCGCCGCCTTCGCGGCGCGCGCCTACGCTCGGCGTCTGCCCAAACGTTACGGCGCGGGCGACCTGGACTGGATCGCCTGGGCCCCGCCCCACGACCAGGCCCCGCCCAACCCGCAGCTGGCGGCGCTGCTGGGCGAACGCTTCCGCCCCGTGTTCACGTCGAACGACTACCTGGTGCAGATCGCCGCGGTCGAGGCCGGCGTCGGCGCGATGGTGCTGACGCGCAAGTTCCACCGGCTTTCGCGCATCGGGCAGCTCGTCGAGCTGGCGGTGGACTTCGGCCCCGCCTCGCGCGCGACGTTCCATCTGGTCGTCGCCAAGCGGATGGTCGACGTGCCGCGCATCCGGGCCGTCGTGGAGGCCGTGCAGGCCCAGCTCGAGTGAGCTACCAGCCGAGCCGGACCACCAGCCAGAGGATCGCCAGGACCCCGACGGCGATCCCGGCGTTCAGCAGCGCGCCCGGGACGAAGTACGGGTAGATGAGCAGCGCCACCCCCGCCACGACGTGGGGGACGCGCGCCATCTTGCGCCCGTAGTGCAACAGGATGAACCCGACCGCCGATACGATCAGCGACGCGAACAGCCAGCCGGCGTCCAGGTGCATCGCTGGAGTATACGCGCCCGTCGCTCACGCGGCCGCGGCGCGCGCGGGCGCGGCGATCGGCCGGCGGCGCCCCAACGCCACCGCCAGCGCGGCGGCGACGACCCCCATCGCCAGCGCCGCGGTGACGCCGTCCGGGGCGAGGAGCGGCTGTCCGCGCAGCGCCTGCGCGAACGTGACCGCCCCCAGGCCCAGCCAGGTGATTGCGCCTGCCCACACGAGGCGCGCCCCGCCGCGCCGGCGGCGCTCGGCGAAGAGCGCCAGCAGCGGCAGCGCCTGCAGCGCGTGCAGGCCCAGGAAGTGCGGCACCCGCAGGTCGCCGCCGGTCGTGCTCCAGTGGGTCACCGGCAGGCCCGGCCCGCCGTCGGGTACGCCGACCGCGTGACCGCCGAGCATCGCCGGGCCGCCGGCTTTCACCGCGGCCAGCTGGGCCGGCGAGGGCTGGGCCATCCGGTACCCGGTCGCGCCCCCGAGCAGCGCGCCGACCAGACCCAGCCGGATCGCCCAGGTGCGCGCGGGCGTCGCGAACGGCTGCCGGAACGCGCGGACCGTGACGTAGAGCTCCGCCAGCCAGAACACGGTGATGGCGATGCCCATCGTGGTGAACACCGCGCCGTCGAAGCGGGTCGTGTAGTTGAAGTGGCTCCCCACGCCGCGCGCCGCCTGCATCGTGATCAGCACCAGCTCCAGCGCCGACAGGGCGGCGATGGCGGTACCCGCGAACCGCAGGCGCCGCTCGGCCGCGCCGCGCATCTGCCCGATGATCCAGGCGAGCGCCGGGGCCGCCGTCAGGATGGCGGCGGCAAACTTGGCGGGCTTCAGCCAGACGGGCGCGCCCGTCACCTGCCGGTGATCGACGACGCCCAGCAGCAGCGACGCGCCCAGCAGCGCGGCCGAGCCCGCGGCGAGCAGCGCCAGCGGCCGGTGCGCCGCCACGAGACGCCGCCAGGCCCGGGCGGCCCAGTTGGTCAGGGCGGCTCCGGGCCGAGAAAGAACCGCGAGCCCGGCCAGCAGGCCCAGCGGCGCGAACAGCAGGGTCAGGACCAGCAACGGGCTGGTGACCGCGGCGCCGTGACCGCGGGCGCGTGCCTCGAGAAACAGCCAGCGCCCCGCCAGCAGGTCCAGGGCCAGGAAGTGCATCCAGGCGATGGTCGCGCCGGCGGGCGTCCCCAGCAGGGCGGTGATGCGGGGCAGCTGCGGACGGACGACGGCGGGCAGCAGCGCCGCCAGTAACGGCACGGCCAGCAGCGCATACAGCAGCGCTGGTCCGGCGACGACCCAGGGGCTGCGCACCAGCCGCTGCGTGAGGCGCGCGCCCGGAAACGCGACCATGAGCGCCCAGAACGGCAGAACGGTCAGACCCCCGAGCTCGAACACGAACGAGACGACGTTTCCCATGACTCACCTCCCGGCCTGCAGCGGGACGCCCCGTGCGCCCCCTGAATGGTGACACCGTAAACATTTTTGTTTTCACCGTCAACATGTTTTGTTGCCATCGTAAACATCTGGAATTACTGTGACTCCATGTCCATCCGCGTGTCTCGCAAGAAGCCGGACGCCTACCAGCACGGCGATCTGCGCGCGGCGCTGATCCAGGCCGGGCTCAAGCTGCTGTCGGAAGGGGGCGTCGCGGCGCTGAGCCTGCGGGCGGCCGCGAAGCTGGCGGGCGTCAGCAACGCCGCGCCCTACCGCCACTTCCAGGACAAGGACGCGCTGCTCGCAGCCATCGCGGAGCAGGGGTTCCGCATGCTGACGGCCGAGATGCGTCGGGAGATGGACGCCGCCGGGACCGACTACTTCGCGCGGCTCCGCGCCTCGGCCTGGGGCTACGTGTCGTTCGCGCGCGCGCATCCCGGCTACTTCCGGACGATGTTTGGCGGCGTCGTTCAGGAGGACTGCGGCCCGTTGAACCCGATGCTTCGCGCAGCCGGCGAGGAGACCTACGGCGTCCTGCGCGATCACGTCGCCGAAGGGATCCGCCGTGGCCGCCTGCGCAAAGGCGACCCGGACGACGTGTCGCTGGCCGCCTGGTCGACCGTCCATGGGTTGAGCCAGCTCTTCATCGACGGACAGCTCACCGACCGCGCGCCCGACGACGACGCCGCTCGGGCCCTGGTCGATGCCGCCGTCCGCTGGCTGGAAGGCGGCCTGCGGGCGTCCTAGACCAAATGCCGTTCGGTTAAGCGGAAGCGGCCGACAAGCCGGCCCGATGGCGAAGCCGGGCCGAGAACCGCACCGGAGCGTACTTGTTCGTACGTGAGGAGCGGAAGCGCAGGCCCGGCGCAGCCAGCGGGTCGGATCGTCGGCCGGCCTCCACGCGGACTGCTAAGTGAACTGCATTGGTCCTCGGCCGGGCTCAGACCAGCCAGCGCGGCAGGCGGGCGCGCAACGCGCTGTCGAGGCCCAGCACGCGTCCGGGCGGCGCGAGCATGAAGATCACGAACACCGCGCCCATCAGCAGCGCGTTGCCGGGAGGGGCCAGCCCCTGCCCTGCGCCGAACGCAAAGGAAAACATCATCAGCGCTCCCAGGAACGCAGTCGCGCGCGTGGCGATGCCCAGCACCATCGACACGCCGACCACCAGCTCGCCGGCGGTGATGAGGCCGCCGAAGATCTTGGGGTGCGCGTAAGCCGCCCGCACGACGGGCAGGAAGAACGCGTACGTCTTGTGGCCGTCCATCCAGCCGTCCAGCGTGCTCGACAGGGGGGTGCCGTGCAGCCAGCCATGCTGCAGCTTGCCCCACCCCTCGAGGACGAGGATCAGCCCCCACAGCAACCGCAGCGGCACCAGAAACCCGAGCGGAACGCGCTCGCCCATGCGGCTCACCTTAGCTGGTCGCGGCGCGGCTGCAAGTTCGCGCCTCGCAGCGGCGGCGGCCGGTGTTAACGTCGGACCGTGCCGGAGACCAAGCGACCCACCAGCGACGCCGCCGAAGAGATCCTGGGCCTCTACTTCCCCGTGCTCGACCACGGCTTCGTGGCCCTGGTCGACTACCTGGGGACCGACGCCTGCATCGAGCGGGCGGCCCGCGTCAGCTACGGCTACGGCACGCGCGCGGCCAACGCGACGCGCGGCCTCATCCGCTACCTGCGCCGCCACAAGCACACGACGCCCAGCGAGATGGTGGAGCTGAAGTTCCACTGCTGCATGCCCATGTTCATCGCGCGCCAGTGGATCCGTCACCGGACGGCGAACGTGAACGAGTACTCGGGGCGCTACTCGCTGATCCCGATGCTGTTCTACACGCCCGAGCAGGAGCAGCTGCAGACGCAGAGCCGGCGCAACAACCAGGGGCGCAGCGGCCAGGCCGTTTCGGCCGACCTGCACGCCGAGGCGCTGCGCCGGTGGGAAGAGACCCGGCGCGAGGCGACCGACACCTACGGGTGGCTGACGGCCAACGAGGTCGCGCGCGAGCTGGCGCGCATCGACCTGCCGCTGTCGACCTACACGCAGTGGTACTGGAAGATCGACCTGCACAACCTGCTGCACTTCCTGACCTTGCGGGTCGACGCCCACGCGCAGTGGGAGATCCAGGAGTACGGACGGGTGATGGCCGGCATGCTCAAGCGCGTGGCGCCGCTGTCGTACGAGGCCTGGATCGACTACGACGTCTGCGGCACGCAGCTGTCGCGCGCCGAGCTGGAGACGCTGCGCGCGCTGGTGGCCGTCGACGGCGACAACCTGACGGCGCGCGGCTCCGTCGACAGGACGGCGCTGGCGGCCGGCGGTCTGTCGAAGCGCGAGATCGACGAGCTCTACGCCAAGCTGCGCGTGCCGGGGCCGGTCCCCGACTTCTCGATCGACCCCGCGCAGGCGCGCAGCGCTGAGTTCTTCGCGGAGCGGTTCGCGAACGCCGTCCCGACCGCCGACAGATCGCCCGACAAGTCGACCGCCGACTGACGCCGACGCCACCAGGCGAACAGACCGCCGGCGATCGCGACCGACACCCACTGCGCCGTCGACAGCGCCAGGAAGGTGCCGCGATCCTGGTCTCCGCGCACGAGCTCGATCGCGAACCGCCCGGCCGCGTAGACGGCCAGGAACGTCGCGAACGCGCGCCCGTCGCGGCGGCGCGCGCGGCGCAACCGGACGGCTGCCGCCATGGCGCCCACCAGCCCCAGCGCCGCCTCGTAGAGCTGGGTGGGGTGCACCGGCAAGCTGCGGGATCCGCGGGGGACGAACCCGCGGCGCACGTGATCCAGCGCGGCCAGGCTGCCCCGCGGAAACCGCACGCCCCAGGGCAGCCCGGTCGGCAACCCGTAGTCGCAGCCGGCCAGGAAGCAGCCGGTGCGAACCAGCGCGAAGGTCAGGCCGACGCCGATCGCGACGCGATCCAGGAACGGCCCCAGCGGCTGGCGCGCCGCGCGCAGGTACAGGGCCGCGGCCGCGACGGCGCCCAGCAGGCCGCCGTACGCGGCGCGGCCGGGGTGCAACACCGGCCGCCAGCTGTGCGACACCAGCGCCGCCGGCATCGCGCGCGCAGCCTCGAAAAGGTATCCGCCCGCCAGCGCGCCGACGTACGCGCAGGCGATGGCGCGCGCGGTGTGGACGACGGACGCGCCGTCGCGCGCGGCGCTGCGCAACGCCAGGATCGATCCGACCAGCGTCGCGATCACCGCGAGCTGCCAGTAGTCGGGCAGCAGCCACGCCGGCACAGCGTGGCGCGCCATCCAGGCGACGACGACGGGCCTCATCGCTTGCGATTCCAGAGGTAGGCGACTGGGGCGAACATCCAGAGCATCGTGGGGACGCTGGTGTGGCCCCGCCCCGGCGCCGTCCGGCAGTCCGCGCCGCCGCTGCCCTCGTCCGGCGGCGGCCCGCTGCAGTCGCTGCTGCCGCTGCCGTCGTCCTCGCCGCTGCACGAATCGTCCGCGCTGCCGTCGTCGGCGCTGGCGCACACATCGGCCAGCGCAGCGCAGCCGTCCGCGGCGGCGGCGGCGTCGTTCAGATCGTCCGTGCTCGGATCGCTCGACGGCGGCGGCGTGTACACGGGCGGTGGGGTGTACGCCGGCGGCGGCGTGTAGGGCGGCGGCGTGTACGCGGGCGGCTGCCACGGCCTTCCGCCCGCGCCCGCGTCGGGCCCCGAACCGCCGGGCCGCATCGCCCCGGCGTCGCGGCTGGTCCCGCCGTCCATGGTCGCCCCGCCGGCACGCGTCGATCCGCCGGCGTCCATCGCCCCACCGTCGGACGGCGCCCCGCCGTCGAGCGCGCCACCGTCGCAACCGGCGTCGCCGCATCGGGCGCCGCCTCCCGCGACCGACGCGCTCGGGGCCAGCGCCACCAGCCACGCGCCGTTCACGTAGACCGTGTCGCCGAGGGCGATCGCCGCCACGGGCCAGCCCACGACCCGCTGCAACCTCTGGGCGTGCGTCGCGGCGAGCAGCTCGCGCAGCGAGGCCCCCGCCGCGCCGTTCAAGGCGTGCGCCTCGAGGTCAGCGGTGCTGGTCGCCGGCACCCCTTCGAGCGGCGGCAAGGGCGACGAGCCGCGCGCCTGCGTTCCCGCGGGCAGCGCCTGCGCCGCGCCACCGCCGACGAGGCCGACCACCAGCGCATCTGCCGCCCGCGCCTGGCGCGCCCCATCCACCTCCGCGGCGAGCCGCGCGCCCGTCGCCCCGGCGACGGCGATCGCGTCCGACGACGTGTCGCCCGCGCCGGCCGCCTGAAACCTGGCACCCAGTCGGGCGCGCGCGTCGTCGGGCAGCGCCGCGACGACGTCCGGCTCGGCGCGCAGCGTGTCGCGCAGCGGCAGCTCGTCGAAAGGTGGAGCCGCTCCCGCGCAGCCGACCACCGTGAGCAACAGCAACAACCAACCAGCGCAACCGGCCCTCATGGGCGGTGCGACAACGCAAACCGGATGCCACGAGATTCACCAGCGTTCGCCGCGCGGACGCCGCCGACCGTGAACGCCGTGCGACACCCCGCTGTGCCGCCGCGTTCAGACCGTGACGAGCTCGCGGACCACGAAGGCGCCGTCCTTGTCGACGGCCAGCCGCCCCGCCTGGTGATCCGGGTCATGCCCCCAGATCACCAGCCAGTCCTCCTCGACGGCGCGCGAGAACAGCGACCGCTTCGTCTCCAGCGTGCGCGCCGGTTCGAGGTCGTACGCCATCACCCACGGCAAGCGGACGTGAACGGCCGTCGGCACCACGTCGCCCAGGAACAGCGCGCGCGGGCCGCCCGGCTCGCCGATCAGCACCGACTGGTGGCCGGCCGTGTGCCCAGGCGTGGGCAGCACGCGCACACCGGGCGCGATCTCGGTCTCGCCGTCGACCAGGTGCAGGAGACGCGCGTCGGCCAGCGGTCCGACGTTCTCTGGCAGGTAGCTCGCGCGGTTCCGCTCGTGCGGGTGCGTGGCGTCCTCCCACTCGCGCCGTTGCACGACGTGCTGCGCGCGCCGGAACACCGGCTCAAACCCGCCCGAGGGCGTGCGGCGCGTGGCGCCCCCGCTGTGATCGAAGTGCATGTGGGTCATGACGACCGTGTCGATGTCGTCCGGCGACACGCCCACCTCGCGCAGCGCATCGCCGATCGCGCGATCGTGGTCGATGCCGTAGATGTCCTTCAGCTTGGGCGAGAACTTGTCCCCGTTGCCGGTCTCGACCAGCACGCGACGTCCGCCCGCTTCGACCAGCAGGCAGCGGGTGCTGTAGCTGCACCGGTTGAGCGCGTCGCAGGAGACCAGCTTGGACCAGAGCGTCTTCGGCACGACGCCGTGCATGGCCCCGCCGTCCAGACGAAAGCTGCCCCCGTCCACCAGCGTGAGCCGCGCGTCGCCGACCGTGAGCATGCAGAGAGCTTAGCGCGCGCGGTCAGGGCGTGGCCACCGTCGCCGGGACCGTCTGCCCCGGCGCAGGCGTGGGGGCAGCCGGAGCGGGCGCGGCGAC
>CAZPUH010000040.1:0-6239 GCA_964589215.1 uncultured Myxococcales bacterium
CGCGAACGCGAGCCGCACTCGACCGCGCCTGCGCGCCAGCGAGACCGACACGGCCGGAGGCGGATCGGCCGGCCACGCGACGGGCTTCACGCCGCCCGCGCCGGCGATCGCGCGGGCGCGGGCCAGCGCGCGCGCCCGCACGTCGGCCGGAGCGTACCGCACGACCTTCGGCGGCCGGACCAGCGACTCCAGCTCCGGGTCCAGCGGCTGATCGCGCTGGGTCATCGCGCGACAGCCTTCCGCTGCAGCCGCCGCAGCGCCGCCGCCAGCTCCCGCCGCCCCTTGTAGAGGCGCGTGTACACGCCGATCTTGGTCATGGACAGCCGCCGCGCGATCTCGACGATCTCGACCCCCTCGAGGTCGTGTAACACCAGCACGGACCGCCGCGCCAGAGGGACGCGGTCCAGCGCCGCCGACAAGCTCACCAGCGCCTCTCGATCCTGCAGCAGCGACTCGGGGCTCGACGCGCCGTCCTCCAGCTCGAAGTCAGAGCACAGGACCTCGCGCGCGCGACGCCGGCGTTGCGCCCGCAGGACCCGGAACGTGACCCCGAACAGCCAGGGGCGCAGCGGCCGCGTCAGGTCCAGGCTGGGCCAGTGCCGGTAGAGGACCAGGAAGATCTCCTGCAGCAGGTCGTCGATCTCGCCCGGCCCGGCCCCCAGCCGCTGCAGCGTCATGTACAGGTAGTCGAGCTCGCGCTGGAACGCGTCGAGACATCCACTCTCGGCCTTCGGCGAGGGGCTGGCGTCGGACCGAACGAGACGCAGGCGAGCCATGGCGACCCTGGGTATTGTCCCCAGACGCCCGACTTTGGTGCGAAATCTCGCGTCAGCGGTGCAGCGGCTGGCCCTCGGAAGCCCGCGGAATCGCGGGCTCCAGCGGGGGCCGCTTGGGCAAATGGACCGTGAAGGTCGTCTTGACGTCGGGCGTGCTCTCGACGCTCAGCGTGCCGCCGTGCGCCTCCGCGATCTTGCGCGAGATCCAGAGCCCCAGCCCGAACCCCCCGAAGTTCGCGGTCGGGACGGCCCGCTCGAACCGGTTGAAGATGCGCTCCTGGTCTTCGGGCGCGATGCCGATTCCGCGGTCCGTCACCGTCAGCGTCGCGCTGTCATGATCCTGGCGCAAGCCGATGTCGATCTTGCCGGCGCTGCGGCCGTACTTGATGGCGTTGGCGACCAGGTTGCTCACCAGCTCGTCCAGGCGCAGCGCGTCCCACTCTCCGACGCAGGGACCGCCGCCGCCCAGGAAGAAGACCGTGTAGCCCCCCTTTTCGATCTGCTCGCGCGAGCGGTCCATCGCCTGCAGCACCAGCCGGGCCAGGTCGACGGGCTCCCGCTTCAGCACCAGCCCGTCCGAGGCGATGCGCGACACGTCCAGCAAGCCCTCGATGAGCTTGCCGAGCCGGTCGGCGTTGGTCAGCGCGCGATCCAGGCGCTCGCGCGCGCGCTCCGGCGCCAGGTCGCGCGCCACGGCCCGCGACACACCTTCGATCTGCAGGCGCAAGGCGGTGAGGGGCGTCCGCAGCTCGTGCCCCGCGATGGCGATGAAGTCGTCGCGCATGCGGATCGCGCGCTGGGCGTCGTCGAACTCGGCGCGCAGCCGGGCGAGCGTGAGGTGGGTCTGGATGCGGGCCATCAGCTCCTTGGCCGAGAACGGCTTGATCAGGTAGTCGTCGGCGCCCGCGTCGAGCCCCTCCACCTTGGCCTCCTCGCCGGCGCGGGCCGACAGCAGGATCACGGGCGTGCGCCGCAGGGCGCGGTCGCGCCGGACCTCTTGCAGCAGGCCGAAGCCGTCGAGCCGCGGCATCATGACGTCCGACAGGATCAGGTCGGGCGGGTTGCGGCGCGCCGCCTCCAGCGCCGCGGCCCCGTCGCCCGCCGTCTGCACGGCCCAGCGCGCGCCGACCAGCCGCACGATGTAGTCGCGCATGTCGGCGTTGTCGTCGGCGACCAGGATCCGCGCGCGCGGGCCGCCCGCGTCGCCCTCGGGCGCAGCCCCGATCGTCGCCGGGGCCATCCAGCGCAGCGCTTCCTCGACGAACGGGGCCGATCCGACGACGGTCGCCGCCGCTGCCGGCGTCGTCGCGTCGGCCAGAGGCTCCGCCAGCACGCGTTCGGCGGGAAGGTGCGCCGCGCCCAGCGGAATCCGGACAGTGAACGCCGTCCCTTCCCCGTGCGTGCTGCTGACGTCGACGGTGCCGCCGTGCAGCTCGACCAGGTCCTTCACTAGCGCCAGGCCGATGCCGGTCCCCTCGTGCGTACGCGCCTCCGCCCCCTCGACCCGGTGGAACCGCTCGAAGAGGCGAGGCACCTCGTGCGGCGGCACGCCGATGCCGGTGTCGCTGACCGTCAGCCGCGCGACGTCGCCTTCGCGCTCCAGCTCGACGGCGATGCCGCCTCGAAGCGTGAACTTCAAGGCGTTCGACAGCAGGTTGAAGACGATCTTCTCCCAGAGGTCGCGGTCGACGTACGCCAGCGGCCCCATCGGCGCGCAGTCGACGGCGAACGTCAGCCCCGCCCGTTCGACCGCCGACCGGAAGGCGCTGGCCAGATCCGCCGTCAGCGCCCCCAGATCGGTCGCGACGTAGGCGGCCTGCGCGCGCCCCGCCTCGATGCGCGAGAAGTCCAGCAGCCCGTTCACCAGCTTCAGCAGGCGGAGGCCGTTGCGGTGCACCGCCTCCAGGTCCGCGCCCGCCAAAGCCTTGCCGGGGGAAGCCAGCGCGTCTTCCGTCGGCCCCAGCATCAGCGTCAGCGGCGTCCGGAACTCGTGGCTGACGTTGCTGAAGAACGCCGTCTTCGCGCGGTCGAGCGCCGCCAGCGTCTCGACCCGCTTCTGGGCGTCCTCGTAGGCCTGCGCGCTGGCGACGGCGGTCGTCACGGCGGCCGACAGCAGGTCGTAGAAGCTCCGATAGGCCTCGTTCATCGGCAGCCGCGCGCTGATGCCCGCGACCACGACGGCCATGGGACCGGACGCACCGGGCGCCGAGATGGGCAGCAGCATCGCCCCCGCGGGAACCTCGGGGTATGGCCCGCGCGCCGCCTCGCCGAACCGTTCGCCGAGCGTGTCCGCCAGGTCCGTCACGTGGACGGGCGCGCGGGTGCGGATCGCCTCCGCCAGCGGCCACACGGGCGCCGCTTCGCGGGCGTCGATGGCGTCGGGCGCCACGGCCGAGCCGGCGGCGACCCCCGCGCTGCCCAGCAACGTCGCCGTGGGCCAGCCGGCCGTCTCGTAGACCAGCACGAACGGCAGGTCCAGCTCGTCGGCGCCCATCGACTCCAGCGCCGAGCGGAGAGCCACCCGAACGGACAGCGACTTCCCGGTCCGCGCGGCCACGTCGCGCAGCAGCCGCATTCGCCGCTGGCTGAGCATGTTGGCGGTCGTCTCCGTCACCGGGTGGAACAACCCCCCGACGCCGCCGGACTCGTCGCGAATCGGGCTGAAGGAAAACGTGAAGAACGTCTCTTCCAGATAGCCGTGCCGATCCAGGAACATGCGCTGGTCCTCGAGGAACGACGTCTCCCCGCGCAGCGCGCGTTCGAACGACGGCCCCACGGCCGGCCAGGCCGACGCCCAGCAGACCGAGAAGTCCTGCCCCAGCGACGCCGGGTGCTTGGCGCCGCAGATGGGCCAGTACCCGTCGTTGTAGATCTGCGTGTGCCGGTCCCCCCACGCGATCGAGATCGGGAAGTTCGAGGCCAGACACAGGCTCACCGTGGTTCGCAAGCTCTGCGGCCAGGACGCGATGGAACCGAGCGGCGTGCATGACCAGTCCTTGGCCAGCACGAGCTTGCCCATTTCGCCCCCTCCGCCGAGCCACCGTTCGGGCCCATGGTTCGACACGCCCGAGCGTGCCTCAGGCAAAAGTGGAGGCACGACGGGCTTTCCGGGCGTCGCCACCAGCGGATACGTAAGCACGTTCCTGACCCCCGCAACCGTCCAGGACGCGGTAAAGCCCCCTATCAGCTGACGAAATCGCTCTGGAGCGACAGCGCGTGCGCGATGGCCGGGGGGATGCTCTCGGGGGGCAAGCCGCGCCAAAAAACGTGCCAGTCCGGGAACCGGGACAGCCCGTCGCAGTTCTTGGTGTACCAGGCCGTGATCGGGTTGTCGGGGCGCGAGCGCCAGTAGAACTGCGGGAAGTCGCGGCTGACCAGCGACCAGATCTCGCCCCCCAACCCTTCACCCTGGGCCGCCCGTTCGACGGCGAACTTGGTCAGATACGGGGCGACCGCCGTCGGCTCCATGATGGCGGCGCCCCGGTAGCCCTCTTCGATGAACGTTCGCGCGACGGTGCGGTCGAAGAAGTCGTCGCGGATGGTGCGGCCGAACGCCGACGTGAACAGGGCCCGCAGGCGCCCGCGGTCCGCGTCCGTCCAGCCGTCGTGCACGGTGATGCGCGAGCCGCGCCGGATCAGCGTCCCGGCGCCGTTCACCGTGAAGAGCTCCCGCAGCAGCTGCAGCGGGTTGACGACGGTGACGCTCATCTTCTGGTGGACCTGCTCCAGGAGGCGCTTCACCTGCCGCAGCAACATGGCCTGCCCGCGCGACAGCGCGCCAGGCGCCAGCAGGCGATCCACGTCCGTCGCCAGGCTGACGACCGAGGGCGGATTGCCGCTGCCCACGACGAGGCCCGGCCGGCGGCTCAGGAACACCAGCTTCCGCGTCTCCAGCGCGTCGGTCAGCGCCGCCAGCAGCCGGAAGCGCGCGTCGACGGACTGCGACGCGGCCGCCTCCAGCGTGACCAGCGGGATCGCGCCCCGCCCGATCGCGGCGCGGATGGCGTCCACCGTGGCGGCGGTCATCTCCGGGTCGGCGCGCACGATCTCGCAGGAGACGGCGTCCTCGACCAGCCAGTCGGCCACGCGCTGGGCCTGCGCGTCCGCGTCCTTTGGCTCCAGCAGCCCCAGCATCACGACCGGGATCAGCCCCAGATCCGCCAGGATCCGCAGGTCGAAGTGCACCGGATCCAGCGCGCTCTTCACGATCTGCGCGCCCGCGACCAGCACTGCGAAGCTCTCCTTGCGCTGCGCGCGGAACAGCTTCAGGTAAAGGTCGATGTCGGCCTTGTTGCCGACGCTCTCCAGGAACCGCTGGATGATCTCGGCTTCCATCAGCGCAAGATCGACGAAAAGATCGAAGCGAAGACCGCCTGCGCGCGTTCCAGGTCCCCGATCGTCACGAACTCGTCGGCGCCGTGCGCCTGCGCGATGTCGCCGGGCCCGAACACCACGGCGTCGATGCCGCGCTCGGAGACGCGCGCCGCCTCGGTCCAGAACCCGAGGTCGACGGGCGACTTCACCGCGTCGCCCAGCAGCGGCCCGAAGGCGGCCAGCTCGCGGGTCGCGAACGCCGGGTTCGTGGCCGCGATCGCCCACTCGATGGCATGCGGCGCCGTCGCCTCCCGCACGCGCCCCTCGGCCTCGGTGAACAGCGCGCCGACGTCGGCGCCCGGCGCGGGCCGGAAGGAGAACGACATCGTCGCGCGCGTCGGCACGACGGTGAAGGCGATGCCGCCCTCGAACGAGGCGACGTTCAGGATGATCCCCTCGAACCCGGCCGGCCCGCGGCCGCGGTGGGCGGCGCCCATCTCGTCGACGGCGACCGCCGCCCGCGCGAGCACGGCCACCGGATTCACCAGCGTGTCCGCCAGCGACGAGTGCCCGCCGACCGCCGCCAGCGTGGCCGTCGCCGCGGCGATCCCGCGGTGGCGCACGCCGACCCGGCAGCCGGTCGGCTCGCCGACGATCGCCTGCGCCAGCCCCTGCGCGAGCTCGCTGTCCAGGAAGTCGCGGATGCAGGTGCCGCCGTGCTCTTCGTCGCCCGAGAACAAAATGCCCACCGCCCGCCTGGGCGGCCCGGCGGCCAGCGCTTCCATCACCGCCGCGATGGCGCCCTTCGTGTCGGCGGCGCCGAGACCGTGCAGGCGGTCCCCGCGGCGGACCAGCAGGTGCGGCGGCGACGTGTAGCCCGTGTTGGCCGGGACGGTGTCCAGGTGCACGTTGATCAGCAGCCGGGGCAGCTCCTGTCCGAAGCGGGCGTACACGTAGGCGTGGTCGCCCACATCCACCTGGTCGACGGTGCGCGCCCCCATCGCCTTGAGGTCCGCGGCCAGCCGCAGGGCCAGCGGGCGCTCCTCGCCGTCCGGGTTCTGGGTGTCGAAAGACACCAGCTCCGCCAGCCTTTCCGCGAGCGCCATGGCTGGGGGTTATACAATGGCCGGCGTCCGTGTTGAGCTTCGC
>CAZPUH010000041.1:0-22533 GCA_964589215.1 uncultured Myxococcales bacterium
GGCGCCGCCCGTGCCGCCGGTTCCGACGACGCTCCCCTTCTGGAAGACGATCGAGCCGGTGACCGTGGTCGGATTCGTCACCTTCGGCGTCCAGGTCATCTTCCCGTTGCCGGCGCAGTACGAGAACTGGAACGGCTGCTGGGTGAACGTGTCCTGGCCGGTCGCGATCACGCCGTTGCTCGTCTGGAAGTCGCCGTTCGTCGCCGGATCGCTGGAGAGCAGGCCGATGCCACCCCTCTGGTTGATGGTGCCGACGCACGAGCACCCGCCGCCCGCGGCGGACGCGCAGGTCACCTTCGCGTATCCGAGCGCCTGGATGGTGCCCGGGAGGCTCTCGCAATCGGTCGTGGTGCCCGAGACGTTCAGGCACTTGGGAGCCAGGCTCAGCTTCTCCTCGCCGGTCGTGGTCGTCTGGTCCGTGTAGGTCCCGTTGGCGTTGGCGACCCAGCTGCCGCTGACCTGCACGGTCCCGGTGACCGACGCGGTCACGCACCCGAGGCTGATCGCCTCGATGTTTCGCTCGCCCGAAAAAGCGAGGCAGGAGGACGCGACGGTCCAGGCGCCGGTGACTTCGCTGCCGCACGCGTTGAAGCCCGTCGCGCCGCCGCAGGCGTCGGTCGAGGCGCCGCCCGCGTGTCCGCCGGTGCTCGTGGCGCCCCCCTTCCCGCCGCTGGCCGATCCGGACGCTCCGCCACCGGGGCTGCTCGAACAGGAAGCTCCGAAGAGGGCGACAGCGGCGGCGAGCGGTAGCGAGAGACGGTCTCGTTTCATGGCTTGCCGTTACTGTCGCCAGCCAGCCACGGGTGCAAAGATTCCTCTCATATCGCGTCCCACGTGAACTTTTCTGGCGCAGCTGGTAAGAGGCTCCATGACGAAGGCCCGCTCGGCGCCTGCTCCGGTGCCTGCTCCCGCAGCTGGCGAGGGGTTCGCCGCGCTCGGGCTGTCCGCCACCTTGTGTCAGGTGGTCGCCGAGCTCGGGTTCGCCGCACCGACCCCCGTACAGGCGCAGGCCATCCCGCTGTTGCTGGCCGGGCGGGACCTCGTCGGCCAGTCCAGCACGGGCAGCGGAAAGACGGCGGCGTTCGGGCTGGCGATCCTGCAGAAGATGAACGGGCGGCAGCGGCGGCCCCAGGCGCTGATCCTGTGTCCCACGCGCGAGCTCTGCGCGCAGGTGGCCCGCGAGCTCCGCAAGCTGGGGCGTCGCGAGGCGGGGCTGGCGGTCGCGGTGCTCACCGGCGGTCAGCCCATGAAGCCGCAGCTGGAGGCGCTGGCGCGCGGGGTGCACGTGGCGGTGGGGACGCCCGGGCGGGCCCTCGATCACATCGTGCGCGGCTCACTGGAGCTGGCGCGGGTGGCGACGCTGGTCGTCGACGAGGCCGACCGGATGATGGAGATGGGCTTCGGCGCCGAGATGGAGCAGATCCTGGCCCGCGCGCCGAAGCCACGCCAGACGGTCTTCTTCTCGGCGACCTACCCGCGCTCGATCGACGCGATGATCGCGGCGCATCTGGACGACCCCGCGCGTCTCACGGTCGCGGACTCCGACGGCCCGCGCGCGGTCTCACGCCAGGTCGCCTACGCGGTCGACGACGACCGCCGGCTCGACACGCTGCTGGCGATCCTGCGGGCCAGCCCGGCGCCGCAGTCGACCATCGTCTTCTGCAACTTCAAGGCGACGGTGAACCGCGTGCAGCAGGCGCTGGCCGACGCGGGGCTCAGCAGCGCCAGCCTGCACGGCGACCTGGAGCAGCGCGAGCGCGACCTGGTCATGGCGAAGTTCCGCAATCACAGCCTGCGGGTGCTGGTCGCGACGGACGTCGCCGCGCGCGGCCTGGACATCGAGGGGCTGGACCTGGTCGTGAACTTCGAGCTGCCGTTTCAGCCGGAGATCTACGTCCATCGCATCGGCCGCACCGGACGGGCGGGGCGGGTCGGCTTGGCGGTGTCGCTGGTCGGCCCACAGGATCGCGGGAAGGTGAAAGCGATCGAGTCGGCGATCGGGTCGCCGCTGGAACGCGAAGCCGCGCCGCGCGTCGACGGCGATCAGACCCGGACCGGCGGAGCTGCCCGTGGGGCCGACGCCCCGATGGTCACGCTCTACATCTCGGGCGGGCGCAAGGACAAGCTGCGCCCCGGCGACATCCTGGGCGCGCTCACGGGCGAGGCCGGCGGATTGCCCGGCACCGACGTCGGCAAGATCGAGATCCACGAGCGCTTCTCGTATGTCGCGGTCGCCCGCGCCAGCGCGCGCCGCGCCATCGAACGCCTCGCCGCCGGCCGCATCAAGGGCAAGAAGTTCAAGGCCGGTTTGCCCAAGTGAGGCGCGCCGGCCGCGCCTGATCGGTGACCATCTGCTTCGCGCGGCGGGTGATATCGTCCCGGAGGTCATGCAGACGAACCGCCGGCCGATGGCTGGAGCGACGGCGACGCTCATCGCGTCATTCTTCGTCGTTGGTTGTAGTCAGGGCCCGACGACGAACGCCCCCTCCGGTTCGGGTGGGACCGGGGGCGCGTCGGCCGGGGCGACGGGCGGCACGGGCACTGCCGGCGGCACCGGCGGCAGCAGCGCGGGCGCCGGCACGACCGGTTCCCAGGGAGGGGGCGGTTCGCCCTCGAAGGGCGGCGCCGGCGGCGGGGCTGCAGGGACTGGCGGGGGCGGATTCGCCGGGGCGGGGGGATCCGCGGGGCACGCGGGAGGGGCCGGAGGCGCGCCGCCCGGCAGCGGCGGACACGCCGGCGGCGGCATCGGCGGCGGTTCACCGGCACCGGACGGAGGCGCCGGCGGCGCGTCGTCGTGCCCGGGGCTCATCTGCGAGGACTTCGAAACGGGCAGCATCGATCCGGCGAAGTGGGAGACGTCGTCGAAGGGCGGCACTCTGGCGGTGCAGACCCAGCAGGTCGCGCACGGCAAGTACGCCTTGCACTTGCAAGGACTGGGCAGCGGCAGCGACGACTGGACGACTCTCTTCGCGAAGAACGTCCCGGCGGCGCTGAAGGCCGCCACGACGTTCGGGCGCGCCAGCATGTACTTCTCCGACACGGCGTCCGCCAGCCTCCACATCCAGTTTCCCTTCGCCGGAAGCACCGGCACCGGCTCGGGGAGCGGCCCCGCCCCGACGGAGAAGCTGCGCTATCTCGAGGTCGGCAGCTACAACGGCCAGTGGCAGCTGTCGATGGACATTCACGACGTGACCCCCAACGTCGAGGACTCCGCCTACGCGGGCGCGAAGATCCCGACCGGCAAATGGGTTTGCATCGAATGGGAGCTCGAGGATCAACCCGACCGCGTCACGTTGTGGGTGGCCGGGGCTCAGGTCGGGGTGTTCGACAACATGCACATCAACTACTCGAGCGACGGCACCAAGTCCGGCGGCGCGCTGTACCAGGGCAAGAGCAGCGGCCTCGTCGGCGTGTTCGACACCTTCGGGATCGGGTTCCATGACTGGCACCCGACGAAGGCGTTCGACGTCTACTACGACGACGTCGTCCTCGACACGAAGCGCGTCGGCTGTCCCGCGCCGTGAAGACTATAGAATCGGACGATGCCTGACGGCCCGCCTGCGAACCCGACTCAGTTCACCGCCTTCTTCCATTCGATGCCCGACGGGGCCGCCGTCTTCGAGGTCGGAAGGGGCGGCTCGGCGGCGCCAGAGGACTACCTGTGCGCCGACGCCAACCCGTCGTTCTGGCGCCTTCTGGGCCGGAGCCCCAGCCAGCCGCCAGGGCGCCGGCTGGCGGACTTTTCGTTCGCCCGCGTTCATCTGGCGCGTCTCCGCGCCGTCCTGACGGAAGGGGAGCCGACGGGGTTCGACGCGTACGCCGACGAGATCGGCAAGAGCTTCCGCGTCTCGGCTTTCCAGGCCGGCGAAGGCCGGCTTGCGATCGTGCTCCGCGATACGACGGCCGAGCGCCACGCAGAGGCCGAGCGCCTCCGTTTCCTGCGGCAAACGTCCGCCGGCGACGCCGTGGTGGACGGCGAAGGCGGGCGGCTGCAGGAGCTCGAGGCGCTGTTCCGCAACACCGTCGAGAACATCCCGATCAACGTCATCTTGTACGACCGCGATTACCGCATCCTGTACATCAACCCGTCGCTGGTCGCGATGTGCGCGTCGTTCGGGATCGACACCTCGACGATCATCGGCCGCCGGGGGTCGGAGGTGTGGGGCCCGCACATCTGGAACCCGCTGCACGCGCGCTGCCAGCGCGCCGTCGAGACCGGTGAGCTTCAGGACTACGAGCTCGAGAGCCGCATCCCAGGCGACCGGAAAGTCGTTCGGCACTGGACGGTCGTGCCCGTGCGGCGCGCAGACGGGGATTTCCGGGTGATCGTCATGACCCACGACCTCACCGTTCAACGCCGGATGGTCGAGGAGCTTCAGGAGGCTGATCGGCGGAAAAGCTAATTCATCGGCGTCCTGTCGCACGAGCTGCGAAACCCGCTGGCCGCGATGCGCGCCAGCCTCTACGTCCTCGAGCACGGTGCCGCGGCGGGGGACGCCGCGCTGCACGCGCGGGAAGCCATCGATCGTCAGGTCGAGCACCTCGCGCGGATGGTCGACGATCTGCTCGACGTGACCCGCATCGAGCGCGACAAGATCTCCCTGCAGCGGAAGACCCTCGACCTGCGCGCCCTGGTCCGCGAGACCGTCGACGATCACCGCACCCACCTGGAGCAGACCGGCGTCCGCATCGAGATGAACCTGGTCGACGGGCCGGTCTACGTGAACGCCGATCCCGCGCGAATCGCGCAGGTCGCGGCGAATCTGGTCTCGAACGCCGCCAAGTTCACGCCGTCGGGCGGCAAGGCGACGGTCTCGGTGTCGGTGGAGGGGGAGAGCCGCGCGGTCCTGCGCGTCGTCGATCCGGGGATCGGCATCGACCCGGCGCTGCTGCCCAAGCTGTTCGTGCCGTTCATGCAGGCCGATCGCACGCTCGATCGGGCCGGCGGCGGGCTGGGGCTCGGCCTCGCGCTCGTCAAAGGGCTGGTGGAGCTCCACGGCGGGGACGTCGAGGCCCGAAGCGCGGGCGCCGGCAAGGGAACGGAGATCGTCGTCCGGCTTCCGCTGGAGCGCGTAACCGCGCCGGTGGCGATCGCCGAGGCGCCTTCGCCCGGCGGCGAGACGAAGCGGCGTGTCCTGGTCATCGAGGACGATCCCGACGTCGGCGAAGCGCTGCGCGTCGCGCTGGTGCTGGACCATCACGACGTCGTCGTCGCCCGCACGGGCGGAGAGGGGATCGAGTCGGCGCGCCGATCTCGTCCCGATGTCGTCCTGTGCGACATCGGCTTGCCCGGACTGAATGGCTACGACGTCGCGCGTGCCTTCCGGGCCGATCCGGCCCTCGCCCCCGTGTTCCTGGTCGCGCTCAGCGGCTACGCGCAGGCGTCCGATGTCGCGCGCGCGAAGGACGCCGGGTTCGACTACCACCTGGCGAAGCCCACCTCGATCCCCAAGATCCAGAAAGCCATCGCCGCCGCGACGACCAGCGCCGCGGTTCGGACGGGGTGACCGCGGTCAGTTGAACGCGTCGAGCGGGATGGCGTTGGCGATCGCGTTGTAGCCGGCCTGGTTCGGGTGGACGTGGTCGCAGGTCAGGCCCGGCAGCAAAGCCCAGCCGGGATCGCCGGGGTCGACCAGGATCGGCTCCAGATCAATGACCGCGTCGTAGCTGGGCTCGGCCGCGCCGGACCGCAGGTCGTGCGCCCGGATCCAGGCGTTCACGTCCCGCGCGACCTGCACGTTGTCGCCGACATCCTTCACCGAATGCCCGAAGGGGAGGATGGGAATTCCGATGATCTTCTTGCCGGCTGCGTGCGCCTTCGTGATGGCTTGGGTGTAGGCGTCCTCGAGGAATGCCCCGTCGACCTCCTCGTACGAGATGTCGTTCACGCCCATCAGCAAGGTCACCCAGCGAACGTTCGGAAGCGCGAGCAGCTCGTCGAGGCGGGTCAGGCCGCGCAGGCCGGCCCCGTCCGAAGCAGCGAATCGACCCGAGCCGATGCCCGCGTTGAACACGGCCACCGCCGTCCCGTCGGAGAGGGCCGGCAACCGCGACGACAGCAGATCCGGCCAGTCGCCGTTTCCGTCGGTGCTGGAGCACGCGCCTTCGGTTATCGAATCTCCCAGCGTCACGATTGACGCCGCCGCGCGCGGCGAGAGGACCTGAACCTCGTAGACGACGAATACCTGGCGCGTGGTCGACGGGAAGAGGAACGAGGACGACGAGACCTGGTTCCCCGTCTTGTAGTAGGACGTCTTGATCTGGCCGCGCCCGCCCTCCGTCGTGGGCGTGAAGCTGCCCGGGATGTAGACGGAGATCGCCACGTCTCTCCCGCCGCTGACCGAGAGCATGACGGGGTCGCTCCAGACGTCCCCGCCAGCCGGGACGGTGACGCTCGAAGCGCCGCCAAAGGTGAGCGCCCGGTCTGTGCCCCCGACGATGCCGCTGCTCGAGCCGCGGAGCGCGACGTGGGCGGCCCCCACCACGAGCGGGCCCGCTCCGAAGCGCTGGCTGAGACGCACCCGCAGCTGCGAGCCCCCCGTCGTCAGGTGCGCCATCACGCGCAGGGTGCGCCCGGAGAGGTTGGGGGCGGGATCGGCGAAGGTGTGATTCGTGGTGATGGTCGTCGAGAGCGGGCCCCGCCCGCCCCACGCCGACACCCATGTCTGCGCCACCGCGGGTGCGCCCCACGACGCAACCAGCGCCAAGCCAGTCACGACCCGCACCACCGCTGTCAGGAAACGCCTCATCTCCGCCTCCTCGGTCAGTCCGGGGGTAGAACGTGCGATGAGCGAAATGTTCCATCGGCGCCGAACCGTCGCCGGATGCGAACGACACGTCGCCCGCGCGGGCAACTTCTTCGGCGAGCAGTCGATGACTGCGCATGACCTCGATCGGTCGTGTCGATCTGTATCCGGGCAGCAAGACCTTGGTCTTCACCCCAGGCGACGGTAACGCCACGATGGTCGCGGAGGCGTGGTGCGGCCCGCCCGACGAACTACCGCTTCTACCCGGACAGCCGATGCCAGCGATGCCCACCCCGCCGGGCGACTACGTCATCTGGGGCGTCGAGCCCCACCACACGACGCGCAAGTGGCCGTTCTCGCGGATTCCGTGGGGCGCCCGACTGCGGCCGAGCCCGCATGACGGGAGTGACGTCCTGTGGGAGGATCGGCCAGGACACTGCAGCTTCAGCGCTTCATCGCTCGGGGGGCCTTCGCACGTGGAACGCCCCTGACGATTCACAGATACTCCGAATCGTTTCGCCCATGAGGGATCTCACCCTAAACAGGGTGGCCGGACGACCCCCAGCTTGCATCCGGTCGTTGGTGCTCGCGTGGCTGATGTTGTGGCCGCTCGGCTGGGCCGGCGCCGAGGCGTCTCGCCCCTCCTTGCGGCTTGGTGAGGACGGGGGCGTCATTGTTCTGTCTGCTGGCGGGATCCTGGCGTGGAACCGCGGCGGCGAAGTGCAGGTGATGCGCGATGACGGCTGGGAACCGCTTTTTCGCGTCAGGGCGACGGGTGAAGGCCGAGAGGCTGTCAAGATCATCGATGCGATCGGGTTGAGCGGGCGGGCGCTGTTGTTGGCTGAGTACGCTCGTCACGGCGACTGGTCGGCGCCGCGAGCCGCTGTGTTCGAGCTCGGCAGCGCTGCGAATGTGCGCCAGCTCTCGAGGCTTCCGGCCGCGCAGATATTCGTCGCGATGACTCGTTGGAAGGATCGCGCCTGGATCCAAGACGTCGATGGCGAGATTCGTGAGCTGCTGTCCGATGGGCAGCTGGGACAGCGGATCAGCGCCACGAGTCGGGCCGGTACGCTCGATGTCGGCGCGTCCCGGCTCCTCGGTGGACCGGCTGATTCACCCGTGTTCTACGTATCGCCCGACCGGACCAAGGCGAACGACCATCCCGGTTACTGCTACGCAGACGGCCGAAGCAAGTGGCGCCTCACTGACGGCTGTGAGGTCGCTCCCACGGTCTGCGGCGACCATTTCATCACGACCGGCGCCGACCGGATGACCGTTGTCGTCCGGTCCGTCGCTGACGCGCGGCCCCTGGCGACGTGGCAGACCGATCGAGAGCCCCTGATCGTTTGCGACGAGGATGGTGGTGTCCTCATTGGTCGCCAGACGGTGGCCAAGTTCTCGCTGCCCGACCTGACGCGACGCTGGGTATTTCGCCTGAAAAGCGGCCGTGCGGAGGCGATCGCCGGCGTGCAGGGCAGGATCCTGATCTGGACCGACGGAGAGTCGATCGTCTGGGTACCCGCGACTGTCACGGGGGCGCGGCCCGCTCGGTGAGGGGCTACCCGACGAACAACGCCCCTTTCGTCGCGACCGGGGCTATTCTCTGGATCCGCCACATGCCCCCTTCAGCCAGTGCCCGGGCGCTGCGGGCCTGCCGGGCGATCCTGTCCCTGGCCGTGCTCGCCGGCGCCTGCACCGAATCGCTCGACGCTGGGTACAACCGCCCGCACGGGCTGCTGCCGGTCGACGAGCGCAACGCCGTGATCGTCTATCAGGACGATTGGTCGGGAGATTGGCTGGGCGAATACGCCGTGCTCATGGCCAACAGCGGCGGACCGCCGCTGGTGGGGATCGTCATCAACGCCAGCAAGACCTGGGGGAGCTTGTCGATCAACACGTCCGGCTGGAAAGACCTGGTCAACGCGGCGCGCGCGAGCGGCCTGAAGAACATTCCGGACGTCACCTCCAGCAACGGGGCGCCGCTGACGCGGCCCGCGGACGGCGACATCCTGAAAACCACGCCCAACAACTCGGCGGGAGCGCAGCTGTTCATCAACACCTCGCTCCGGCTGAGCGCACCCGGGCGCCCGGTCGTCATCGCCTGCGGGACCTCGCTGACCGACCTCGCCGACGCCTATCTGATCGACCCCACCGTCGTGGACCGCGTGGTCGTGGTGGCGGCCGGCGGGTCGTACAAGGCGCCGACCGCGTTCATGGGTCCGCCGAACGGCGACGCCGACCCCTGGGCGGACTGGATCGTCGCCCAGAAATTCCGCTACGTCCAGGTCAACGGCTACTACGACCAGTCCAGCGACGTCACGACGGCCCAGCTGCCCAGCTTGCCGCAGAACGCGCTCGGCACCCGGATCATGAACAAGCTGCCCAACATCATCACCGTTCCCACGGCGTCGGACCAGATCGCGCTGCTGGCGTGGGCGCTGCCGATGTTCGCGACGGCGGTTCAGCCTTCGGCGCCCGATGTCTCGGGAGGCTTCGATTCGACGCAAGGGCCACCGCTGGTCCCGGCGACGAACGGGAACGTCTGGGTGGTCACCCAGGTCGCCGGCCCGCTGGCCGGCGCGCGGCTCTGGCAGATGCTGCTGAACCCGGACACGTTCGCGCCCTGACGTGGTATCGACAGGTGCAGTGACCAAGCTCTCCGTCAACGTCAACAAGATCGCCACCCTTCGCAACACCCGCGCGAACGGGATTCCCGACCTGTCGCGGCTGGCCGCCCTGGCGCTCGCCTCCGGCGCGAACGGGATCACCGTGCACCCGCGGCCCGACGAGAGGCACATTCGCGCGAGCGACGTTCCCGCCATGGCAGCCGTCGTCGCCCAGTATCCGGGCGCAGAGTTCAACATCGAGGGAAATCCGTTCCACGGGCTCGTCGAGCACTGCGTTCGATCGCGCCCGACTCAGGCGACGCTGGTGCCGGACGCGCGCGAGGCCCTCACCAGCAACCACGGGTGGAATCTGGCCGAGATGACCCCCGAGCAGTCCAAGGCCCTGTCGACCTCCATCGCGCGCCTTCGCGATCTCGGGTGCCGCGTGAGCCTGTTCGTCGATCCGATTCCGGAGTTGATTCCGCTCGCGAGCGCCCTCGGGGCCGATCGCGTCGAGCTCTACACCGAGCCGTACGCGGCGCGCGCGGCCGACGGGCGCACGACCGAGGCAGTGGCTCCCTACGTCGCGGCCGCCGCCGCGGCCCTGGACCACGGTCTCGGCGTCAACGCCGGGCACGACCTCAACCTGGACAACCTCGCGGCGTTCCTGCGCGACGTTCGGCCCGTCGACGAGGTGTCCATCGGCCACGCGCTCATCGCCGACGCGCTGGAGCTCGGCCTTGCCGAGGCCGTTCGACGCTACCTCGCGATCTGCGCGGCGTCGCCCGTCTGACAAGCTGGCAGCGGGTCGCCGTCGGCGTCGCTGCCTCGCCAGATATCAGACCTATTCCGTTTGAAACTTCTCGCGGGTGCGTGCGTTCAGACATCGCTCGTGTCCGTTCTCGCGACTGTCACCGAAGCGGACGGGGTCGAGAGAGACGGGATGCTCGATTACAAAGGAGAGATCACATGATGCAGATCGTGCAAGGGGCGAAGCGGGGTCGAAGGGCTCTGGGCGTGGCGATGTCGCTCGGCATCTTGAGCATCGCCGCCTGCGGTGCGGCCCCGGACGCCGCCGAGCAGACCGAGACCCGCGCGGGAGCCATCGGCTCCACGGAGGGTCAACAGAAGATCAATAACCTGACTGACCTCATGAACATGAGCGGCACGGGCAACTATTTGCTGACGACGAACCTCAACGCGGCCGGGTTCACCTGGCACTACGGGTACTTCTACGGAACGCTGGACGGCGGAAATCACACCATCTCCAATCTCACGACGTCGGACACCATCGGCGAGTCGGCCGGCATGTTCGTCTACGCGGCGTCGGCCCTCATCAAGAACCTGAGGCTGACCAATGTCCACGTGTCCGGTACGTACGATGTCGGTGGTCTGGTCGGCGATTGCGTCGATTGCGAGATCGACAACGTGGCCGTCGAAGGAACGATGACGGCGCCGGTCTACGCGGGTGGAATCATCGGCGGCATGTCCGGCGGCCACGTCGCCAACTCGTATTTCAAGGGCACCGTGAACGGCGGGACCAACGGGTCCGGAGGGCTGGTGGGCGTCGCGGCCGCCGGCGAAAGCGGCTTCGCCAGGATCGAGAGCTCGTACGCCCAGGCGGCGAGCCAGACGCTGGTCGCCGCCAGCACCGCCAGCGGAACCCATCCGGCGGGCGGCATCGTGGGCTACGGGACGGCCCTCTGGGTGAACGACGTCTACGCCGTCGGAAACGTCAGCGGCCGCGGCAGCGTCGGTGGGCTCGTCGGGCAGATGGCCTGCGACGGCACCAACCAATGGTTTCTCTACAACGGGATCTATCGGGGCGACGTCACGGATGCGAGCCGCTCCGCGGCGTCGGGGGGGTGGGCCGGCACGATCGGCGCGTCGCACGACATGAACTGCTACGGCCGCTTCGCCGGCCAGTTCTACAACAAGGACCTCGACGGCAGCTCCAACTTCTTCTCTTACTCGGGCAACCAGATCGCCGCGACGACGACGCAGCTCAAGCAACCGACCACCGCCAACGGCGGCATCTTCTGCTTGCCGGACGTGGTCACGGGCCGATGCGGCGACAACGCGTTTGCCAGCCCGCCCTGGGACGCCGGCACCAGCTCCCAGTACCACGCGCTGATGAACATGCCGGGGCCGAACGCGCAGCCCCGGTAGCCATTGTTACCGCGAGAACGCGGTTGAACGCGATGTCCCGGCGCTCTGCCAAGGGCAGGGCGCCGGCGCGCCGCGCTCAGGTCAGCCCTTGCAGGGGGCCCAGTCCGGCCAGCCGCGCGTCGCCGAACGACGTGACGTCCGAGAAGCCCATGTACTGGTGGCAGGTGAGCAGCATGTCGGAGAACGACTGCTTGTTCGCGAAGTCGAGGTAGCGCCCGCGCCGGAAGGCGTTGTCGGCCTTGCCCGCGAAGACCACCAGGTTGTTGTTGATGGCGTGAGTGTCCCCCTGCGCCAGCTCGTTCCAGTGAACGACCAGCGTCTTGTCCCACAGCGTCCCGTCGCCGTCCGGCATGGCCTTCAGCGCCTCGTAGAGCTTCAGGTTCTGCGTCCACAGGTGCTTGTGGATCGACCGGATCTTCGCGAACGCCTCGGGCGTGTTCTGGTGGCTGATGTCGTGGTGGCCCTCGGTCAGGCCCAGGTTCGTGTAGATGCGGTTGCTCGTGTTGCCGCTCCAGTTGAACTGCACGACGCGCGTCAGGTCGCACGCAAACGCGAGCACCGAGATCTTGAAGAACAGCTCGCCGATGACGATGTGGTTGTCGTCGTTGTAGGCGTCGACGGGCGTGCCGAGGCTGGCCGGCTGGCAGCCCATCGCCGGAACGGCCGTTCCCGTTCCGCCCTGCAGCGCGCGCTCGATGTCGCGCAACGACGTCATGTGCAGGTCCAGCTTCTCCTTGTCCTTCGCGCCGACCTTGCTGGAAAGCGCGGTCGCCTCCGCCAGCACCAGATCCAGCGCAGACTGCTTCTTCAGCAGCCGCTTCTGGATCGCCGCCTGCGCCGCGCTGTCCGTCGCATTGAACGTGAAGATGCGCGTGTACGCGGCGTACGGGTCGGTCTCGGGCGGGATGGGGTTCTGCATCCCCACCGGGCCGGCGTGCGAATGCAGATTCCAGATGTTGTTCTCCTTACCGCCGACCCGGTAGACGAGGTGCCGGTAGGGCAGGTTCGGGTTCTTGGCGAACAGCAGGTCGCCGATCGCCCGGTCGGCGCTGGGACCCATCACGAAGCCGATGGTCGTGTCGGTCCCGCCGATGGGGTAGGAGCCCGTCCCCGACGGCCACGGCGCCAGCGCGCTGCCGCCCTGCTCGTGGTTGTCAGCCACCGAGCCCGCCGGCAGCTTGCCGAACTTCTTGTCCAGGTTGTGCAGGATCAGCAGGTCCTGGCGATACGGCTCCAGCGGCGCCAGGAACTCGCCGAACACGAAGTTCGTCTCGCCCACGCTCGTGAAGCGGGTCGCGATCTGGTCGCCGTTCGCCTGGAAGCAGAAGAGGATCCGGCGAGGCGTCGCGGCCGCCTGCCCATGCGCCGCGCGCGGCCGCATCGCGTCCAGGAACGGCAGCGCCAGCGCGACGCCCGAGGCGCCGCGGAGCAGCGTGCGGCGCGAGATGGGTTTCGGCGAGACGGTCGGCCTCATGGCGTCACCCCCCGGTAGAGAAAGGCGTCGGTTCTGGTGAGCGCAACCAGCAGCTCGGTGAGGTTGTAGTCGGCGCCCTTGAAGTCGACCAGCAGGCGCGCCATCGAGCAGGCGTCGGCTTGCTCGACCTCGCGGCCGTAGAAGAAGCGGAACGTGTTGGTCACGTAGCAGCCGCGGACCTGGTCGCTGTGCGCCAGCTTCTGGCCCAGCTCCGTCGGATCCGCCACAGGACCGTCGGCGTCGCGGGTCCCCGAGAGCTGGCTGGCGAGCACGACCGGCAAGCCCATCTCGTCGACGGTGCGCGGGCGACCGACGGCGTCGAAACCCTCGAAGACGACCCCGATCGGATCCATCAGCGTGTGGCAGCCGGCGCACGAAGGGTTCGTGCGGTGCTGCTCGAGCCGGTCGCGCTGCGAGACGCCCCCCGCGGTCTTGTCGAGGACGCTCAGGTCGACGTTGGGGGGCGGCGCGGGAACGATCTGGCACAGCACGTCGGTGCGGATCTTCAGACCGCGCCGCACGATCGACGTCCTGGTCGCCTTGTCGTGCGCCAGCATCATCCCCTGCGTGAGGACGCCCGCGCGCCTGGGCGCGTCGACGCGCACGAAGTTCGACCCGGTGGGCCCACTGAGGCCGTAGTGTTTCGCGAGCGCCGCATTGGCGAAGGTGTACGGCGCGGTGAACAGCGCCTCGAAGGTCCCCGTCGGCGAAGCCAGCAGATCGGCGACGAACGCCCGCGTCTCCCCCTGCAGCAGCGCCGGCAGCGTCGGGTCCAGGTTGGGATAGGCCGTCGCGTCGCGCACCATGTCGGGCAGCGTGTCGGTGTCCAGCCACTGGTCGAAGTAGTCGAGGAGGCGCCCGCCCTTGGGGTCGGCCAGCAGCCGCCGCGCTTGCGCCTCGATCTGCGCCGGCGTGGACAGCTCGCCCTTGTCGGCGGCCGCGAAGAGCGCGGCGTCGGGCATGCTCTGCAGGTAGATGTACGAGAGGCGGGTCGCGATCTCGTACGGCGTGGGCTTGGCGTAGTCGCCCATCGGGGCCGACCCGAGCTCGAACCGGTAGAGAAACTGCGGGGACTGCAGCATCGCAAAAACGATCCACTCGATGCCGGTCTTGAAGTCGTAGCCGCTGGAGATGGCCTTCTGGTAGAGCGCCACGTACCGGGCCGTGTCGTCGTCCGCGAACGGCCGGCGGTAGACCTGCTTGCCGAACGAGTTGATGAAGCTGGTGGCGCAGGTCGCGTCCTGCTTGCCGTTCGCGCACGTCACGAAGTTGGTGGCGTTCGCCGCGGCCTCGGCGATCTGCTCGGCGGCGTCGAGGTACTTCTGCCCGACCAGCGACGGCACCGTGAGGTAGTCGCCGCTGTTGCGAAAGCCGAGCGACTCAGGCTCCGACGGAAAGCCGGACGTCGCGGCGGGCACCAGCGCGACGACGGCGGGCACGTTCGCGAAGAGATCGGTGATCGTGTTGCGATACTCGGCGTTGCTGAGACGCCGAAGCGGCGAGCGACCGGGGCTCGGCGTCGCGCACGACGCCAGGACCTCTTCGGGCGACTTGCCCTCCAGCACCGCCGGACCCACCACACCCGCGCTCGTGCCGCCCGAGCCCGCCCTCGGCACATCGCCGAACGTTCCGGTGCACGCGACGACCGTGAGCGAACAAATGACCAATGCTGCGGCCAGGCGGAAGCGTCGAGCACAGTCCGACATGCAGCCCTCCTTCCTTCGGAGCGGGCCTCACGGCGCCACCCGTGAGATCGAAGAGGATCGATCCTCGTCCTTCTCCGACGAGATCGTCAAGAGTCAAGAGGATGACGCTCGCGGTGTACGAGCACTCGCTACATTCCCCGAACTTGACCCGCTGGCGCGAAAGACGCGACCCTCGACACCGTGGGCGGGAACCGCGCGTGGATGTCGCTCGTGGGCGCCGTGATCGTCGCGAGCGCGGCCGGCTGCGACAGCAAGCGGTGCGAGTGGTCGCCCCAGGCCTGTGCAGGACAGGAACAGCGCTGTGCGACGGTGCCGGGTTGTCAGCTCGGACCCGCCAGCTGCCAGTACGCCGGCTGGCCCACGCCGGATCCCGCTTGCGCTTCGTGCAAGACGCAGATGTGCTGCCAGAACACGAATCAGTCGGCGTGCGCCTGGACGGCGGCGGCGACGTGCGTGAGCGCCTGTCTGGGCGCAGGCGATCAACAGACGTGCGAAGCGGTCAAGTATCAGCCCGCAGACACACCCAATCAGCCTGCGTATCCGTGCGCGTGGTCGATCTGTTCAGGCACCGCCGTCAAGCAAGATTGCGGACGATATGCCACCGACGCCTGTCCGGCGGAGCTGGGCTGCTTCGTCCACGTCCCGGGGCCGCTGGCGACCGAGCAAGCCGCCCCGGCATCGCGGTGACGCGGTCGCGGAATGTCGACGCGCGGGTCGAGCGTCACTTCGGTGCGGGGGCTCCGGGTTCGGCCGTCGCGCAGGCGGCTTCGCGGTCGTTGGTGGCGGGGCGACAGACCTCTTTCGACTGGGAGCAGTCGACCGCGTTGGCCGCGCCGTCATAGCACCAGGAGAGGACCGTGCCCTCGCAGGTGCCGGCCACCGTGAGGCGTCCGCACCGAGATCGCGAGAGGGCGTCCGGGCAGTCGGTGCAGTCGCCCGAGACGCCCAGCCCCGGGCGTGAGCGGAACAGCTGTTCGAGCGTCATGCCGCGGTCGTGCAGCTCGCGGCCCAGCGCCGGACCGACGTAGCGGACGTGCCAAGGCTCGGGGCGGTAGCCGGTCACGCGCTGCTGTCCCGGCGGGTAGCTGAGCGCGAAGCCGTGCTCGCCGGCGTGGTCGGCGAGCCAGAGGATGGCCTTGGTGCTGGGCAGGCGCAGGTCGATCGTCGTTCCCAGCTGATGCTCGCTGTGGCCGGGCCGCGCCGCGCGCCCCCGCTCTTTGATGGTGCGAAAGAGTCGGGCCTGCTCCTTGTACGAACGAAACGCCGACGAGATGCGCAGCCGGAACCCCGCGGCCTGGGCGTCCGCCAGCAGCACCTGCAGCGGCGCGACGGCGGCGGCGGCCACGCGGTGCTTGCCCGCGCGCGCCAGGCGCCCCCGGTCATCGAGACGTGTGAGCGGCGCGTCGGGCTCCGCGGCGCAGCGGGGAAGGCAGCGCGCCGGGTTCACCCAGGGCAGTGGTGGGCCCGGCGCGGGCGGAGGCTCCTGGGCGCCCGCGCGCGACGCGGTCGCGACGATGAGCAGCGCGAAGCAGAACATCGACGGCGCCCGTCGCGCAAAGGTCCGTCCATCGCCGGTCCCCTCGCCGGGCGTCTGCTCACCAACGAATCGCGGGGCCATCAGCGATCTCAGCACTATCGCACGGGACGTTCCTGCCCGACTTGCGGTCGGACGATTTCCACGCAACCAGAATCGGGCGCTGACGAAAACCCCCTTGGGGCGGGGCCGCTACTCGGTCTCGTGGGACTTCCCTTCATCCAAGAGGAACATTCATGTCGCGAATCCGGTCTGGGTCGTTCGGTACGGTTGGTACGCTGTCTCTCGCCGTCGTCTCTCTGCTGGGGACGGCTCTGTGGGGTGCGCGCGGCCACGCCGCCAGCGCGACGGAGCTGAAGCTCAAGTCCGTCGATGACTTCAAGAAGTGCGCCGACGAGATGGAGGCGGACCCACAGATCTGCCTCGAGGCGCTCGAAAGGCTGGTCAAGGCCCAGCCCGGTCAGGCTTTCGCGGCGGGCAAAGCGGTCCGCACGAGCATGAACCACGCCGCCGCCATCCCGTTCTTCGACAAAGCGCTGCAAAAGAAGGCGGACAAGGTCCACTGCGCCGATCCGGATCTGCGGATGGCCCTCGTCGCCGGCCTGAGCTTGCCGCCGGACAACGTGACCGCCGTGTCAGCGAGAAGGATCCTCTTCGACAGGTGCTGGTCGGAGGCCCAGGCCCCCGTCCTTCAGGCGCTCGCCCAGCCCGGCGCCAGCGGCTACCTCGCCGAGAACGTCTGTCCGAAGCTGGCCGAACGGAACGTCGCCAACCCGGTCTGCGGAAAGAGAGGCAACCCCCCGGCGCCCGCCGCCGAGCCGAAATGGAAGGACATCGACGCGCGGACCATGCAGGCGGATGGCCCAGCCAAGGTCTACAGGGGGACCGAAGGCAGGAGCGTGACCATGGCAAAGCTGCGGAACGAGGACGCGTATCTGATCAGGTTCGACGGGTTCCGCGGCGCGTGGAACGGGCGGGTGGTCTTGCACCGCGAAACCGCCGCCGGGTCCGGGTACGACTACTTCACCGATGTGGCGGGCACGAGATGGGTCAGCGTCGTGTCTCGCGACGGCTCGACGGAGGTCTACCCGCACGGTGACAGGGGCCCGTTCTCGGTCGGCTACGACGAAACGGCATCCCGAGGCGCTTCGGCCCAGAGCTTGATCGACCAGTTCCGGAAGCAGAGGTAGTCACGCGCTGCGCCGCTGGGAGTTACTAAATATAGACTCGCGCCGAATCGCCAGAGTCGCCAGATCGCCAGATGTATCCTGGAGATCGATATGGCGTCTCACCGGTCTTTTGCCATGGTCGCCGTTGGATTGATCGTTGCCGTCGCTGGTTGCTCGAGTGGCGGCGACAGTTCGGGGGCGACCGGCGGCAGCCCCGGAACCGGCGGCACGTCCGGCACCGGAACGGGCGGGCAGTCGACGGGCGGAACGGGCGCGGGGACCAATCCAGGGACTGGCGGCACGACGGGCGTCGGCGGCAGCGGCGGCAGCGCCACCGGCAAGGCGGGCAGCGGCGGGGCGGGCGGCAGGATGAGCTCCGGCACCGGAGGAGGGTCGGGCGCGGCAGGAATGATCGGCACGGGGGGCGCGCCTGCAACCGGCGGGATCTCGGGCGGCGGCGGGGCGACCTGCGCGCCCGCGCCGGGTGTCGGAGGCGCGACCACGGCCTGCACCCCGCCGACGCCCGCGTCGGCCAAGGATTCGGTCACGCTGGACATGGCGCTCGGCCAGGGCGCGCCGGCGTATCACGGCTCCGGTTTCATCTACGGCATCTCGGAGGACGGCACCCAGCCGCCGACGCCGGTGCTGACCGCCATCAAGGTGAGAGCGTTCCGCGCCGGGCGCGGCGTCACCGGAAACTGCGGACAGACGGCCTGGGACACCCACTGGAAGGTGATCAAGGGTTACTACGCGCGGGCGAAGGAGCTGGGCGTCCCGCTGGAGATCCTGGTCAGCGACGACTACCAGTATTCCTGCCCGCTCCCCGGGGACGGCGGCGACTGGACGACGTTCACGACCTTCATGAGCCAGCTCATCGACAACGTGAAGGCCAACGGGATGACCGGCCCTGACGTGCGGTGGGAGCTCTGGAACGAGCCCGACTACAGCGGCTTCTGGAAAGGGACGCAGGCGCAGTGGCTGGACACCTGGAAGCACGCCTACCAGCAGGTCCGCGCGGCGATCCCGGGCGCCATCATCGAGGGGCCCAGCCTCGCGACGGGCGCCGGCGGTTCGTGGATGAACGCCTTCCTCGACTTCGCGAAGACCAACAACGTCGTGCCGGATTACATCTCGTGGCACGACGCGGGCGGTGGCGGCGATCCGGTGAACGACCAGTCGACGATCAGCCGCGCGATCTCGACCCGCGGGATCACGGGCGTGAAAGGGTTCGATCTCAACGAGTACGGGTCGACTGGCGAACAGAACCCCGGCCACTCCGCCTGGTTCCTGGCCCGGTTCGACCGGGCGGGCATCGACGGTTTGCGCAGCAACTGGGCCGGCGGGTCGCAGTTCTTTTCCAACATGGGCGATCTCGTGACGACCAACTGGCAGCCCAACAGCCAGTACTGGATCTACAGGCGCTACGCCGATCAGACCGGCACCCGCGTCAGCGTCACGGCCGGAACGCAGGTGGACGCCGTGGCCTATCAAGATGCGTGCGCCGCCAAATCCATCGTCGTCGTCGGCAACAAGGGCGGCGCGACGGGGTCGGTCAACGTCGTCATCAAGAACATCCCGGCCTGGCTGCAGAGTGGCGGGTCGACGAAGGTTCTGCTGGAGAGGATGCCCGCGGGCACCGCGGCGCTCAGCGCGCCGGCGGTCGTCTCGAACGCCGCCGCGACCGTGACGTGCAACTCCACGGTCGTCACCATCAACTGGACGACCGCGACGGACGGCTACGTCGTCACTTTGACCCCGCCCTGAGCACCCGTCGGCGGGATGGCCCTGCCGCGCGCGCATGGGCTATCGTGACCGGGTGTCGCTGCGGAACAAGATCGTCGAACGCCAGGCCGGCATCTGCCTCTATGGTCTGGCGCCACCGAAGCTGGCGACGCCTGCCAGCGAGCTGCCCGGCATCGTCGCCCAGCAAGAGGCGCGGCTGGCGGGGTTGCCGGTCGACGGGCTGATCGTCTACGACCTGCAGGACGAGGCCGAGCGGACGGCGGCGCCGCGGCCGTTTCCCTTCCTGCCGACGCTGGATCCGCACGTCTATGCGCACGGCCACCTGGGCGGCCTGGCGCTGCCGAAGATCGTCTATCGCTGCGTCAGTCGCGACAGCGCGGCCGAGTTCGTGGGCTGGCTGGCGCAAGAGCGGCCGGCGGAGTCCGGCGTCTCGGTGCTGGTCGGCGCGCCCAGCCGCCGCGCGCCAGCCAGCCTGCGCTTGACGGAGGCGTACGCGCTGGCGCGGCAGCACGCGCCGGGGTTGCTTCTGGGAGGCATCGCGATCGCCGAACGGCACGCGCAGACCGGCGACGAGCACACGCGCATCCTGGCCAAGACCGAGGCGGGCTGCCGCTTCTTCGTGAGCCAGGCGGTCTATGACGTGACCTCGACGAAGTCGCTGCTCTCGGACTACGCGCTGGAGGCGGGGCGGCGGGGCGTGGCCCCGGTGCCCATCGTGCTGACGCTGTCGCCGTGTGGGTCGGAGAAGACGCTGGCGTTCATGAAGTGGCTGGGCATCGCTTTTCCACGCTGGCTCGAGAACGACCTGCTTCACGCGGCCGATCCGCTGGCCTCGTCCGTCGATCTCTGCGAGCGCATCTTCGCGGAGGCCTGGGACTACGCCCGCGGCAAGGGCGTTCCGCTGGGCGTGAACGTCGAGAGCGTCTCGATCCGGAAGCGCGAGATCGAAGCCTCGGTGGAGCTGCTTCACCGCTTGCGGCGGCTGATGGGGTGAGGCTACGGAGAAACGGCGGCCATCGACTTGTCGGCGCGCCCCATGAACCGGCCGTCGCCCACCCGATACGAGCGCTCGACCTGGATGTTTCCCGCGGCGTGCTTCGCGAAGGTCCACTCGCTCAGGACGCGCTTGGCGCACGCGGCGACGTCGAGGTCGGTGTTGGCGGCCGAGACCGCCTCCGCGTCGCGCACCCGACCGCTCGGCTCGATCGTGAAGCGCAGGAGCACGGTGCCGGCCGAGACCTGCGCCGGGGTGACCCGGCGCCGGCGCGCCACCTCGATGCGGCAGTTCGCGACCGGTCGTTCCGTCTGCTCGTACTCCAGCTCGGAGAGGCCAGATGACTGGGGCAGCGCGCGCTCGTCGCGGTCACCGCCGGGGATGGCCCCCTTGGGCGCGTTCCCCAGCGTTTGCCCGTCCGGAATGCGCGCGGCCCCGACCGGCACCTCCGCCCGCGGCGACAGATCGCCGACCCGCCCCGGCCGGTTCATCGCCGCGTCGAGGCCCGCCAGCCCGCCCTGCGGATTGTCCGCACGCGCGCTTCCCGCAGCCGCCCACAACACCACTGCCACCACCAAACCACCCGTCTTCATGACATTCACCGATCCGGGATGAACAGCAAGGATCCTGCCACTCCGGAAAGTCGGCCCAACCGCCTAGACACGGTTACGTAGAGGGAAGGCTGGCCCCGCCCCGACGGAACGGAACGGTAACTCGCTGCGGCGGCAGCGCGCGAGCTCAGCCGTCACCGCTGCCAGCCGGTGAGGCGCGCGCCGGTGCCGCCGGTCAACACGCCGTCGATGACAGCGGGGTCGGCCCACATCTTGTTCGGGAACGTGGGCTGCGGCGCGCTCACGCGATCCAGCCGAGCGAGCTCGTCGGCCTCCAGCCGGAGCTGCAGGGAGCTCAGGTTGTCCTGCAGCTGCGCCAGCGTCCGGGCGCCCACGATCGGGAACACCTGCGGCCCGCGGCTGGTCACCCAGGCGAGCGCCACCTGGGCGGCGGAGACCCCGCGCGCGCTGGCGATGGCCTGCACCTGCGGCACGATGCGGTCGGCGCGCTCGCCCAGGAAACCCTTCAGCCATTCCCCGCGCTTGGAGTCGGAAGCGCCGCCGTGGAACTTGCCGCTCAAGACGCCGAAGCCCAGAGGCGACCAGGCCAGGATCGGCAGCTGGAACGCGCGCGCCATGGGCACCAGCTCGTGCTCGACGCTGCGCTCGAGCCCACGCTGCTGCCTCATCGAGCCAAGAGCCCTGGATTCTGTTTCTACTTCGCCGCGCGCAGCAAAGAGCAGCCGAAGCTGCGCGCCTTCATCACCGCCCTGCTGGCCGTCAGCCGGCCGGGAAAGGGGAGCCGCTAGACGCCCAGGGCGCGGAGCCCGGCGTAGAGCGCGGCCGCGATCAAGGCGGCGGACTGGATCGTGAACAGCCAGGCCCAGACGATGCGGAGCGCGACCGGCCAGCGCACGCCGGAGGGGCGATTGACCCACCCGACGCCGACGATCCCGCCCGTGATGGTGTGCGTCGTCGAGACCGGCACCCCCAGCGCGCTGGCAAGGAACAGCATCCCCGCGGCGCCCGACTCGGCGCAGAAGCCGCCGACCGGCTTCAGCTTGGTGAGGCGCATGCCCATCGTCTCGACGATGCGCCAGCCGCCCGACAGCGTGCCGAGTCCCATCGCCAGCTGGCAGCAGATGACCACCCACAGCGGCACCGGCGCGTTGGGGGCCAGCTGCCCCTTGGCGGTGAGCATCGCGATGATGATGCCCATGGTCTTCTGCGCGTCGTTCGCGCCGTGCCCGAGGCTGAACAGCGCCGACGACAGAAGCTGAAGCCGCCGGAACCACCGATCGATGCGGCCCGGCTGCACGCGCCGAAACACCCAGGCGACCAGCACCATCATCCCGCCGCCCAGCAGCAGCCCAAGGACGGGCGAGATGACGATGAAGAGCACGGTCTTCAGCACGCCCGACTGGATGACCGAAAAGCCCGCCTTGCTCACGCCGGCGCCGATGAGACCTCCGACCAGCGCGTGAGACGAGCTGGACGGCAGACCGTAGACCCAGGTGATGATGTTCCAGGCGATCGCGCCGCCGAGGGCCCCCAGCAAGACGGCGTCGTCGATGATCTTCGGATCGACGATGCCTTTCCCGATGGTGTGCGCGATGTGCAGCGGGAACACCACGAAGGCGATGAAGTTGAAGAACGCCGCCCAGGCGACGGCCGCCCGCGGCGTGAGCACGCGGGTCGACACCACGGTCGCGATCGAGTTCGCGGCGTCGTGGAATCCGTTGATGTAGTCGAAGGCGAGCGCTACCAGAACGATAGCGACGATCGTCAGCATTGTGGCAGGTCAGCTGTTCTCGAGGACGACGCCCTCAATGATGTTCGCC
>CAZPUH010000042.1:0-1507 GCA_964589215.1 uncultured Myxococcales bacterium
GGCGGCCGCCTTCTTCGAAGAGCAGTACGCGTCCCCCGCCGGCGCCGCCGCGCGCGCCTACGTCGAGGGGCGCGGCATCGGCCCCGAGGTGCGGCAGAAGTTTCGCGTCGGGTACGCGCCGGCCCGCTGGGACGCGCTTTCGTCGCATCTGTCGAGCCACAAGCTCCCCTATTCCGTCATGGAGCAGCTGGGGTTGGTGGGCGTGAACGAGCGCGGGCGCTACGACTTCTTTCGCGATCGCGTGATGCTGCCGGTGCTCGATCGCCAGCGCCGCGTCGTGGGGTTCGGCGGGCGGCTGCTGGACCCCGAGGCCAAGGACCGAAAGTACGTCAACTCGCCCGAGTCGCCCCTGTTCCACAAGAAGGAGCAGCTGTACGGCCTGCACGCGGCGCTGGACGCCATTCGCAAAAGCGGCCGCGCCGTCGTCGTCGAGGGGAACTTCGACGTGCTGGCGCTGCACCAGGCAGGCATCGAAGAGGCCGTCGCGCCGATGGGGACGGCGCTGACCGTCGAGCAGATCGCCGGTCTCGGGCGCCTCGCCAAGTCGGTCACCGTCGTGTTCGACGGCGACGCCGCCGGGCAGCGCGCCGCCCAGAAGGCGGTGCCACTGTTCGTCGAGGCCGGCGTCGACGGGCGCGTGGCGCGGCTGCCGGCGGGCGTCGACCCCGACGACTTCGTGCGCGGCAAAGCCGGTGAAGGGACCGGCGGCGCCGACGCCTTTCGCCGCCTGGTCGAGGGGGCGCGTCCCATGCTGGACCAGTTCATCCAGGACAGCGCCGAGGAGGCGTCGATCCCCGGCAAGATGGCCGCGCTCGAGCGCGTGACCGATCTTCTGGTGCGGGTCCGCAACACGACGGAGCGCGAGCTTTACGCCGGCCAGCTGGCGGGCGTTCTGGGGATGACCACCCAGCAGGTGACGCGGGCGCTGCGTGAGGCGGCCGCCCGGGCCCAGAAGCCGGCCACCGCATCGACGCCGGCGCAGCCCGCGGCAGCCGCGCCGGTGGCGCTGGCCAAGCTCCCGCCGGAAGAGCTGCACCTGGTCGTCCTGCTGGCCCGCTACCCGGAGCTGGTCTCCACGCCCGAGGCCGAGCGGGCCGCGGAGCTGCTGGTCCACCCGGCCCTGCGGCGTCTCTATCGGGCCGCCACGACCGCCGTGACCGAAGAGGGACGGCTGGACGTCGCCGCCTGGCTAGATGCCGCCCCCCCGGAGGTCGCGCCGACCGTCTCGGCGGCCCTGATGGACGGCAGCCTGGCCAACGTCTCGGACCCGCCCAGCTTGCTGCGCAAGCTCTCGGCGCGGCTCCAGCTTCAGCGCCTGGAAGCCGAGATGGCGATGAACGAGCGCCAGTCGCGCCAGGCGCACACGCAGGGGGACCTGGAGGCGTTGCGCGCGCTGTCACTCCGGGGTATCGAGCTTCGCAAAACAAAGGAAGGGCTGCAGGCAGCCCTGCAGAGGCCGTAAGGACGATGGAACACGACGACAGCTTCGACAACGAATCCGACCGCG
>CAZPUH010000043.1:0-9615 GCA_964589215.1 uncultured Myxococcales bacterium
CCCGACGGCGACGCGCCGCCGGTGCTTCCCGTCGTCGTGCCGCCCGTTCCCGAGCCGCCGGTGCCGGAACCGCCGGTCCCGCTGGAGTCGGAGCTGCCGCAGCCGGCGGCGAGCAGGATCCCGGCGACCAGCGCCAGCTTCGACACGTGCTTTCTCTTCATCGATGCGCTCCTCGGGTTGAACGGAACTGCGTGGTGTCGGGCAGTGGCCGACTCCACCCCGAGTGGTCCAAAAAAGTGGTTCGTCAAAACTGGCGCTGCGCCGCGCGCGCGTCAGAGCGTGTGCCGCGCGAGCACGGGCCAGGCGATGCTCGGGTCGCCCGGATCGTCGCCGCCGCCTTGCTTCGTGCAGAGCGTCACCTCCGCCGCGCCCTGACAGCCGGAGTAGGCGGCGCACCCGTTCGCATCGGGCGCCGACGGGCCGCCGGTGCAGCCGTCGATCCGCGCCCACGCCGCGAAGGACGCCTGCGCGCCCAGGAACGTCACCGGCATCCCCGGCACCAGCGACGAAGCGCCGCCCGCGTAGGGGACGCGCGGGTCGGCGGTCCCACGGAACGCGATGACGGTGACGGGGCGCTGCGGGACGCAGTCGTTCACGTTCTCGGCCAGCAGATCGAAGGCCGCCGGCGCCGCGGCGGCGAACACGTCCGCCGCGCGGCAGGCGGCCCAGTGAGCCATTCCGCCGCCCGTCAGCACGCCGACCGCGTACACCCGACGGAGATCCACGCAGGCCAGCGTCGCGACCTGCGCCACCAGCGCGCGGGCGAAGGCCACGTCGTCGGCGTTGGCGACGCAGCAAGGGCCCACGTTCCAGGCCGTGCCTGCCGGGCCTTTCAGCCCGTCGGGAAACGCCATGATCACGCCCTGCGCGTCCAGCTGCGCCGGGTACGGCGAGCTGGTGAGCTCGCTGCTGCCCGTCTCGCCGATGCCGTGGAAGTCGACGACCAGCGGCGCGGGGCGGGTGCCGTCGTACGCGGCAGGGACGTGCAGCACGTAGCTGCGCGCCGCGGCGTTCACCTGCACGGTCCGGTTCGTGTTGCCCGGCAGCAGGGCGGCAGAGGGACACGCGACCGGCGGCCCGGCGTCGCCGCCTGCGGCGATCGGGTACAGATCGGCGCGCGAGCAGCCGCCCAGCCAGAGGGCGGCGACCGCCACGAGCGCGCGCGCAGCGGCGCGGACTGACGTCAAAGCCAGGTCCCCAGCGTGAGGGTGAAGAGGAGATTGGGGCGCCCGCTGGTCGCGACCAGCGTGTCGGCCAGGTGGACGGCGACGTAGGGCTCCGCCAGATGCAGGTGCGCCGCCACCGTCGCGTGGAGGCGCCCCCACAGACGCAGGCGCGCCCCCGCGCTCGCGTCGACCAGGACCGCCCACTGCTCGACGGAACGGGCGACGTTCGGCGAATCCGCCTCGCCGTCGATCGCCGTGCGCAGGACGCCGGCGGCCAGCGACACGAACGGCTGCAGCGCGCGCGTCGAGCGAACGCACGAACAGGCGCCGACCACCGCGAACTGCTGGGCGACGCGCGCCGTTCCCGCGGCGGCGGCGAGGGTGGGTCGGCTCCCGAAGCCCGCGACCGCGGCCTGCAGCACCAGCCAGGACCGCGCGCGGGACGGCACCGCCCACCCGAGCTGCACCAGCGGCATCCACGCCGGGCCCACCCCGTCCAGGCTCGTGAGCAGCCCCGTGCCCACCTCCAGGTCCACGGTGGCCGCGCGGCGCGCGGGCTCGGGCGCAGGCGCGGCGACGACGGCCGCCGGCGGCACGCCGGTCGCACCAGCGCCGCGCGCCGCGAGATCGATCTCCACCAGG
Organism: uncultured Myxococcales bacterium; assembly: GCA_964589215.1. Classification (GTDB taxonomy): domain Bacteria; phylum Myxococcota_A; class Polyangia; order Fen-1088; family Fen-1088; genus JADGRB01. The sequence goes on from CAZPUH010000043.1 coordinate 1,809, forward strand.
CTCGAGCGCAGCACCTCGACGGCGCGGATGGCCAGCCGCTGGGGCGGATTGTCGGCGTCCGGTTCCAGCGCGACGCGCGCGGGCGTGGCTCGCCCGGCATGTCCGGCCTCGACCCAGATGTCGACCGCGACGGGGGCCGCATCCCCGATGACCTCGACGGCCGCGTCGGCTTTGTGCGCCTTGGCCGTTTCGTGCATCCGGATCCGCCACGCGAGCGAGCCGACCGCCTCCGGGACGAGAGCCGGACGCTCGGGCGGCGGGCCCTCGACGGTGGCGACGGTCAGGCCCAGCGACAGCAGCTCGCCTTGCAGGCGGGCGACGGTCTCGGTGACCGGCGCCGCGGCGCCCGCGGGACGCACGATGACGACGGTGGCGGCCTGGGCGCGCGCGGCCCACAGCGACAGGATCAGCAGCAGCAGCGTCGGGCGCGGGCGGCGGATCACGAAGCGGCCTACGGGACGCGCTCGAGCGCGCGCGCCGCGCCGGCGTAGCTGCCCGTCGGGAATCGAACCAGGTACTCGCGCGCGATCGGCCGGGCCTGCGCGGGGCCGCCCAGCTCGTTCGACAGGATCATTTTCCGTCCCAGCGCCTCCGCCGCGTAAGGTCCGGAGGGCGCCCGGGTCAGGTACTCGTCGTACCAGACGATGGCCGGCGCGCGCGCGTCGGCGGCGCTGCCATGGTCGCGCAGCTCCTCGACTCGCCCCAGCAGGAAGACGGCGTCCAGCGCGCGTGGCCCGTGCGGGAAACGCCGCCGGTGCGCGAGCAGCGCCGCGCGGGCCAGGTCCGGGCGCCGCCGGTAACGGGCGGCGTCGGCGAGCACGAACAGCTCGTCGCTGCCGGCGGTCTCGAGCGTGGCGGCGACGCCCGCGCGATCGACGTCGGCCAGGATCCGGTCCCAGCGCCCGCTGGCCAGCGCGGCCGCCCACCGCCGCGCGCGCCCGCCCGAAGCAGCCGCCGTCGCGACCGGCGCGCTTCGGGGCGGCGTGACCGGCGCTTCCGCCGGGACCGCGGCGCTGCTGGCCACGGCCGGCTTGTCCTCGGTGATCACCGTCTCGGCGCGCGGCAAGCTGACGACCAGGCGCTGCCCCGCCCGCAGCGCGATGCCCCCGTTGACCACGGGACCCGTGACCAGGACGTGACCCTGGCGCAGCCGCAGCTCGAACCGCTCCGCCGACGAGTCCCACGAGACGGTGAACACGGTCCCTTTGACGGTGACCAGGAACGGCCCGGCCTCGACCAGCCACTGGTGGTCGCGGCTGGGCGTGACGCCGAACGACGCGGTGCCGTGCTCGACGGCGAAGTGCGCGCCGTCCCGGGCGACCGCGCGAAGCTTCCCGCGCGTCCCGGGCATCAGCTGGAACGTCGTCCCCTCGCTGAAGACCACCTTCACGCCGGCCGCTCCGGACTGGGAGAGGTAGCCGCCTTCCAGCAGCGTGCCGCCCTCGATGCGCGACAGGACCACCGACGGATCGCGGCCGGGGGCGCCCTCGCGCGCACCCGACCGGACCTTCACCATCAGCGCCGCGGTCCCGCACGCGGCTGCCGCGGCGCCGACCAGCGCCCACCGCCGCAGGGCCCCTCGCCGGACCCGCCCCGCCGCCAGCCGGCCCACGACCGCGTCCAGCCCCTGGTCCAGCTCGCCGGCGGTGTGCGGCTGGACGGCGTCGCGCGCCAGCTCCGACAGCGCGACCAACGCCGGCGCGTCCTGCGGCTCGTCGCCGGGCTGCTGCGACGTCATCGCCGGCGCCCCCCCTGGTCGCCCCGCACCAGGCTCGCCAGCCCCGGATCGGCCTGCACCCAGCGCGACAGGCGGCCCGAGGCATGAGCCATGGACCGCTTCACCGTCGACAGCGAGAGGCCCATCGTCGTGGCGATCTCGTCGACGGTCATGGACTCCATGCGGCGCAGCACGAACACCATGCGGTCGCGCGGCGTCAGCCGGTCGAGCAGCGCGTACAGCTTGGCCAGCAAGTCGCGCGACTCGAAGTCGGGGGCGCGGTGCGCGAGATCGGGCGGCGTCACCGGCTGCAGGAACGGGAACCAGCCACGCACGCGGCGCCGGCGCAGCTCCGACTTGAGCACCCGGACGGCGAACGAGTAGACGAAGCTGCGCAGGCTCTCCGGATCGCGGAGCGTCTTGGCCTTGCGAAAGACGGCGCAGAACACCTCCTGCACGGCGTCCTCGGCCTCGGCGCGCGAGCCGAGCGCCCGCTCGGCCGTCATCAGCACCATGGGCGCGAAACGGTGCCAGGTCTCGGCGATCGCCCAGCTTTCCCCGGCGATCAGCGCGCGCGCGAGCTCCCCGTCTGCGGCCCGCGGGCCGACCACCAGGGTGAGGGGCGCATTCGCGATTGAATGTGATCGACGGGTTCGCACGGCGCGCGCTGGTCTTCGGAAGCAGCCAGCAGTGGCTGCCCAGCCCCAGAATGGTCCAATTTTCGTCCTGGCGCGGTCGGATTCGCCCGTCAGCGAGCGTCAGGGACGTCGACCTGGTCGAATCGGGGGGCCAGCAGGTGGTTGAGGGCGAAAGCCACGAGGTAGGCGGTGCCGCAGATGCCAAACAGGATGCCGTACCCCGTCGTGATGTTGCCGGCGGCCTGGAAGCGGTCGAGCAGCTTGCCCGCGTAGATGGGGAAGATGATGCCGCCCACCGAGCCGGCCATGCCGCCGATTCCGACCACCGAGGCGACGGCCCGCTTGGGGAACATGTCGGAGACCGTCGTGAACAGGTTGGCCGACCACGCCTGATGCGCCGCGCCGGCGACGCCGATCAGCAGCACCGAGCCCCACGCGCTGGTCCGGGTCACGAACAGGATCGGCACCACGCAGAGCGCGAAGACCAGCATGGCCGCCTTGCGCGCGCGCCCAGCCCCCAACCCGGTCCGCACCAGGAACCCGGTCAGCCATCCGCCGGCGATGCTGAGCACGGTGATGATCGCGTAGATGCTGACCAGATGCACCCAGCTGGACTTGAGGTCCAGGCCGCGCGTCGACTTGAAGTAGGTGGGCAGCCAGATCAGGAAGAACCACCACACCGGGTCGGTGATGAACTTGGCGGCGATGAACGACCAGGCCTGCCGGTAGCGCAGAAGAACGCCCCAGGGCAGGCGGGCCTCGCCCTCGCCGTCGGTGTGGGCGTCGGCCGCGATGTATGCCAGCTCGGCCGGCGAGACGCGGCGCAGCCTGTGGGGATCATCGTAAAGCGGCAGCCACAGGAACAGCCAGGCGAGCCCGGCGGCGCCCATCACGACGAACGGCATCTGCCAGCCGAAACGCAGCGCCAGCATGGGGACGACCGCGGGCGCGATGATCGCCCCGACGTTGGCGCCCGCATTGAACAACGTGGTCGCCAGCGCGCGTTCCCGCTGGGGGAACCAGAGCGCGACCGACTTGATGGACGACGGAAAATTGCCCCCTTCGCCCAGGCCCAGCGCGACCCGCGCCAGCGTGAACCCACCGATGCTGCCGACGGCGGCATGTCCGATCGCCGCCGCGCTCCACGCCGCGATCGACACGGCGTAGCCGAGGCGCGACCCGAAGCGATCGATGAACGCCCCGAACAGCAGCAGGCCAGCGGCGTAGGCGGCTTGAAACGCGGAGTTCACCTCGCCGAACTGCTGGTTCGTCCAGTGCAGCTGGTCGTCGAGCATCGGCTTCAGCAGCGAGAGGATCTGCCGGTCGATGTAGTTGATCGTGGTGGCCACGAACAGCAAGGCGCAGACCACCCAGCGGTAGCGACCTGCCTGCGCGGGGGCGGCGAACGGCGTGACGGACATGCGCGGCGCCGCCGGGTTCAGTCGTTCGCGGCGCCGGCCGCGATCCAGTCGTGGATCAGCTTTTGCTGGTCGTCCGGCAGCGCAGACCCCGAGAACACCGAGGTCCCTTTCGTCAGCAAGATCATCTGGTCGGCCGGCATGCGAGCACCGCACGGAGGCATGCTGTCTGAAACCTTGAGATAAAGGATGCTGCGGTCGGGATCGCCGGGGACGACACGCGTCCCCATGGCCGAACAGCTGGGCCCCGCGCACGGCTGGTCGACCAGGCTCCAGTACGCGTAAACCTGCGAGCTCATGTCGAGCGCGCTGTAGCGGACGCCGACGCCGTTGTAGTGGCAATAGTCGTTGCTGCAGCTCGGGCGCAGGACCGTCGTGTAGACCTGCGTGAAGGAATTCGGCGTCGCGTTCCTGGCCGGCGTGACGAAGACGTCGCCCAGCCCGGAGCCGCAGCCGGCGGCCAGCACCACCAGCGCCAGTCCCGCGCCCCGGATCGACCCCTTCATTGGCCGCCGCCCGTGGACAGCCCGGCCCACCCGGGGCCGACGTAGTCGGTGAACTCGATCCAGTTCCTGGGCGGAAAGTCGTTCTCACCGCACGGTAACGTCTGCGGGCACATCGCGCCCGGCCAGAAGGGCCCCCCGCAGGTGCACTGATCGAAGGTGTTCCCGACGCACAACGCGTACGACAGGCCGCTGCACCCGGGGCAGCTGTCGATCGCGACGAAGTAGCCGGTGGCGCAGGCCGGCTCGGGATCCCAGCCCGGCGGCGGCGACCAGGGGCGCGCGCCGGCGGCGATCGGCTGGAACGCGTTGGGATCGTTCAGGCACGCCGCGCCCAGCGAGAGCGCGGCGGCCATCGCCAGCAACCGTGCCGCAGAGGTCGTCGGGGATCGTCGAGGTCGTCGCATGCCGTCACTAGAGGAAGTAGAGGAAGGTCATCTCGAACCGGTCGTTGTGCGCCGTCGTGTCATCCGCCAGCTCCTGCGTGACCCGCTGATAAGACGCGCCCACCCGCATGGCCGGCGTCACGTCGAGGAAAACGTTGGCGTCGAGGTAGTGCGACCACTGGAACACGTTCCACGAGTTCGTCCACGGCTGCGTCACCGCGTTGGGGTGAAACAGGCTGGCGATGTTGCTGGAGTAGCCGCGGCTGTAGTTGCCGCTGACGAACAGGCGCCCCGTCGGGGGCAAGTAGTACTGCACGCCGACCAGGAACGTCTCCCAGTTGATCGTGTGCAGGAAGTTGTTCGAGTCGAACGCCACCAGGCCGGGGTCGACGTTGGGCGGGTACGGCAACCCGACCAGCGGCGCCGAACCCGGCGTCTGCGGGACCGACACGCCCATCGAGTTGACGGGCGTGTCCGCTGGCAGCGGGTATACGTTGGGCATCGTCGCGCCCGCCGTCATCCCGGTGTACTGGTCGGCGTCGCCCGTGCCGGTCACGAACTCGGCGGTGACCGTCAGCGCGTTGCCGCGGTCGGTCGGGTCCCTGGCGGGGATGATGGGGATGAGCGCGTCGAAAGCGACCGCCCAGCCGAGGAGCTTGATCGGTGGCGCCGGCAGCGGCGCGTAGGGGTCGACCTTGAACGCGCGCTGCATGGCAGACACGGCCAGGGCGGCCGGCAGCGCCGTGGTTCCCCCGCTGCCGGGCGTCGATATCCCCTTCCAGTGGTTCACCACCAGGCGCAGGCCCACCTGTCCGTCGGGCACCTCCGAATCGCGCTGGGCCGGGCGGAACGCACCGGCCGCCACGTCGACGTTCACCGGCTCCGTCTCGAAGGTGTGGCTCAGTCGGACCTGGGCGGTGCGGTTGAAGAGCTCGTTGGGGATGCCCAGGAAGCCGCAGGTCGCGCCGAAGAAGTAGTTCTGCCAGCCGAGCAGGTAGTAGGTCTGGCCGGCCAGGACGTCGACGATCGGGTCCTGCACGGTCACGTAAGCGTGCCGCACGCGGAAGGCGGCGTTGTTGAAGTAGGCGGCCTCGGTGGTCGTGGCGTTCCCGGGCGCCTGCTGGGGCGCGCCGCCTCCCGGGTTGATGGTGGGCTGGTTGCCGAACAGGTCGAACTCGAGCACGCCCGACGTCTTGATGCCGCCGAAGCTGGGCGCCTCGGCGCGGAAGCCGAGGCGGCTGTTTCGGATCGTGTACTGCGTGCGCCCGTTCTGGTTGGCCTGCGTCAGCACGTGCGCGACGACGTTGTTGTTGAGCCCGTCGTTGAAGCTGCGCGTCGAGTCGTGCATCGCGTCCGCCTCGGCGAAGCCGTAGATCGTCAACCTCCAGTCGGCCGCGGGCCCCGCCGTGAGCGTGAACGGCGGGCGCACGAACCAAGGATTCACGGGCGCGGCGGGCGATTGCTCGCGCGTCGGCAGCAGAAGCGGGGGCGTCAGCTGCTTGGACCGCTGCGGCGAAGTCTCGTTCGCCGGCTCGACGCCGGGTTCCGCGGCCGCGTCGTTCGCCGCCCGCGCGGGTGACGGAGCGGACAGGAAGGAGAACAGCGCGCCGGCCGAGATCAGCAGCGACTGCGATGGGCGGGCCATGGGTGTGTTCGACACCGTGATCAGGGGATGATGCGTACGAGGGCCGCGCTGACCGCCGGCACGTAGACCGTCGCGGAGTTGCCCGACGTGGCCTGGGCGAACGGTGCGCCGCGGTTCCAGACGGCATCAGTGCTGACGGTTGCGCCCGCCAGCGTCACCGAGCCCGCGCCCACGGAGAGAGAGCCGGCCGGCGTTCCCTGCAGGTAGATCGCGCTGGCGCTGGTCACCGGCGCCCCGACGTTGACCGTCGCGGTGACGCCGCTCGAGGCATTGCGGTTCACGAGGAGCACGCTGGTGTAGCCGCCGCCCTTCACCGCGTAGGCGGTGAAGTTCGCGTTCGACGACGTCACGCTGGTCGAGACCACCGGACCGGTCCCCGCCAGATCGAACAGCAGCATGCCGTAGAAGAGCGGTTGCACGGCGGTGACCACCCCGTTCGCCTCGGCGATGGGCTCGTAATAGAACGGGCGCGTTCCGTCCATGCCGGTCTCGCCGCCGTGGAAGTTGACGCCCGAGCCGCCGTGATCGGCGGTCAGGTACATGAAGTCCAGCGCCCAGAGGGCGGAGATGATCGTGTCGCTGACCCCCATCTGCCCGTGGCCCGAGAAGGTGTTGCACTCGCCCCATCGCCAGCCGTCCGCGACCTTGCCCTTCGTGGCGGCGCCGTCGACGGTGTCAGCCATCGTCACGATGTCGGACTTCAGGTTCTGAAGGGTCGAGGCGGTCGCGCTGCTCGATCCAGCCCCCGAGGAGTAGTAGTGCTGCGTGACGAGCCGCAGCTTGTTTCCGAACTTGGCCGCCTCGGACTGGGTGAATGGAACGGTGAAGCTGGAGTAGCCGCCGCCCGTCGACCCGGGGCCGGCCAGAAGCGCGCCGGGGATCGCGGTGACGGCGGTCGCCATCGCTTCCCACTGCTGTTGCAGGTTGGCCCAGGTGTCGTACTTGTTGATCTCGTTGCCCAGCTCGAACGCGTAGACGCTGGAGCCGCACTTGTTCATCACGTAGGTCGCCTCGGCGGACGACTGACTGACGTTGCCGGCCTTGAAGTTGACGCCGTACATGACCTGCGAGCCGGTCGCCTGCAGGAACCCGCAGAGCTGGTCGACCATCCCCGTGTTGACGGTGTGGGTGAACGGCTGTCCCGACGGCGTCGTCGAGGCCGTCCCCGTGCCGCCCCACGTGCAGACGTCGACGTCGTTGGCGCCGATGCGCACCTGCGGCGCACCGAGGAGCTTGTAGAGCGCGATCAGCTTGGCGTTCGTGCTGATGAGCGATGCGTTCGTGAGGTGCGTCTTCTCGTAGCTGAGGCCCGCGAAACCGGGCGTGACCGTTCCGACGGTCATCGCGGTGTTCACGGTCACCGTCGCGGCCACGCCCGTTCCGGAAGGGCCGCCCGAGACCGGCGTGCCCCAGTCCGAGGACATGGGCACGCCGCCCGTTCCGGTGCCGCCCGTGCCGGTGCTCGCCCGGCCGCCGGCGCCCCCCGTGGCCGTCGCGCCG
>CAZPUH010000044.1:0-1027 GCA_964589215.1 uncultured Myxococcales bacterium
GATCTCGACGGAAGAGCAGGAGAGCCTGGCGCTGCTGCTGCGGACGCTGGAGCAGATGAACGGGTCGGTGGCGCTGGGCTTCTCCAGCGAGGACCAGCTGCTGGGCGCGCTGGTCATCCGCGACGACCGCCTGCGCGAGGCGTATTCGACCGACGAGATCGAGCTCTTTCGGGGCGTGGCCACCAGCATCGGCATCACCCTTCAGAACTCGCAGGTCTACGAGCGGATGAAAGAGCGCGACCGTCTGGCCGCGCTGGGGCAGATGGCGGCCGGCCTGGCCCACGAGATCCGGAACCCGCTGGGGTCGATCAAGGGGGCCGCCCAGTTCCTGCAGCCGGCGGCCGACGGGCGCGACGGCGCGCGCGACAGCAGCCGGGAGTTCCTCGACATCATCGTCGAGGAGGTGAACCGCCTGAACAAGATCGTCTCGCAGTTCCTGGACTACGCGCGCCCCTACCGCGGAGAGCAGCGACCGCTGGATCTGGCCGACGTGTTGCGGAAGACGCTGGCGTTGCTTTCGAAGGAACAGCAGGAGCACGGCAACGTCGAGATCGTCACGAACTTCGCCGAGCGCACGCCGCCCGTGCGCGCCGACGCCGAGCAGCTTCTGCAGGTGTTCCTGAACCTGTCCCTGAACGCGATCCAGGCCATGCCCGCCGGCAGCGGCAAGGTCGGCAAGCTGCTGATCTCGACCGGCCTGCGGCGCGCGACCCGGCGCGGCGCCGCGGCGGCCTTCCTCGAGGTGCGCTTCCGCGACACGGGGGTCGGCATCCCGGCCAACGACATCAAGAACCTCTTCATCCCGTTCTTCACCACGAAGGACAAGGGCACCGGGCTGGGGCTGCCGATCAGCCAGCGCATGATCGAGAACCACGGCGGGACCATCGAGGTCCGCTCCCAGCCCGGGGAGGGGGCCACCTTCACCGTCCTCCTGCCGATCGAAGCCGCCGCCTACGCGGCGTATCTCGAGGCGACCCGCATCGACGCGGTCCGCCGCGGCCCCGTGCCGCCGCCGCTGCCGCCGGCC
>CAZPUH010000045.1:0-14740 GCA_964589215.1 uncultured Myxococcales bacterium
GCCGCACGAGACCGAGGTGATGGACGCCATCCGCGAGCTGGGGCTGGAGCTGCAGGTCATCTTCAACAAGGGCGCCGTCATGGTGCTTCCGTCGGGCGTCAACAAGGCCAGCGGGCTCGAGTTCGCGCTGACCGACCTGGGACTGTCGCGGCACGAGGTGGTCGGCGTCGGCGACGGCGAGAACGACCACGCGTTCCTGGCCCACTGCGAGCTGTCGGTGGCCGTCGCGGACGCGGTCCCCAGCCTGGCCGAGGCGGCCGACATCGTCACGCGCGGCGGCGCCGGCGTTGGGGTCGTGCAGCTGGTCGACGCGCTGATCGCAGAGGATGCGCGGGTGCTGACCCCGCGGCGGCCGCGGCACCAGATCCCGCTGGGCGTGCGCGGCGACGCGACGTCGTACGCGGTGCCCGCGCGCGACGGAACGATCCTGTGCGTGGGCGGCGACGACGCCGCGCGGTCCGCGCTGCTCACCCACGTGCTGCGGCGCCTGGCCGACGAGAGCTACCAGTCCTGCGTCATCGACCCGGCCGGCGTGCACGGCGCCGACCCCACGGGCAAGGACGCCTCCGTCATCCTGGGCGTGCCGGATCGCGCGCCCACGATCGCCGAGGTGCTGGCGGCGCTGGCCGCGCCCGGCCGGAACGTCGTCGTCAGCCTGGCCGCGCTGCCGCCCGGCGAGCAGCCCGGCTTCGCGGCCCAGCTGATCGCCGCCGTCGGTGAGCTGCGCGAACGGACGGGCCGCCCCCACTTCCTGGTCGTCGATCGCGCCGAGCTGGTGTGGACCCGGGACAGCCTCCCCGACGGCGTGCCCGAGGGGATGGTGGTCGCCACGGCCGCGCCCGACCGGCTGCCGCCGCGCCTTCTCGCCGCGGTGTCGCTGGTGCTGTCCGCCGGCCCCGGCGCCGCCGCCGGTCTGGCGGCAGCCGCCGCGCCGCTGTCGCGCGGGGCGCCGGACACGCGCGAGGTAGACCTGTCACCGGGGGAGGCGCTCGCCTGGCCCGTCGCCGGCAAGGAGCCCCCGTTCCGGCTCCGCATCGCCCGCGACACGCCGGCTTCGTAGCGTCAGCGCACGACGCGCGCGCCGGTCGCCGCCGTCCATTCGATGCGGCCGTGCTGGAACTCCGCCGCCCGCCCCTGGCCGGCGGCGGGCGCCTCGTCGCTGGTCGGGTAACCGAGCGGCCCGGCGGGGCCGCCGCTGGCCAGCCAGGCCTCGCGGATCTCGGCGGTCACGATGTGCGCGCCGGTCGCCGCCGACCAGTAGATCGACGACGCGAACGGCGTTCCGAGGCCCGACCAGGGGCGATGCCCCGGCGCGGGCGGCGTGCCGGGCGGCAGGTGGCGCGCCGAGATGGTCGCGGGGACGGCGCCGACGATCACCCCGTGAAAATCGCGGTACCACCCCTGCGCCGGATCCTGCACGGGGCGCGCGTCGAACGCGGGCGCGCCCAGGTACGCGGTCTCGCCGCCCGCCAGCCGGTACTTCTCGTCGACGGCCGCCCGCCCCGTCAACGGCGGCGCAGCGAACGGCCGCGGGGCGAAGAACCCGGTGACCGCGGCGGCGACCCGTCCCACGAAACCCCGGGGCGGCTGCGGCAACAACCCGTACACGACGATGCGGCCTGACAGCGTCGCGCGCACGACGCGCCCGTCGGCGATCGTCGGCGGGGTGAACTTCGCGAACAGCTCGCCGCCGTCGTCGTGCCACAGCTCGCGCAGCGTCAGAGGGTCGAACGCCGCCAGGCGCCCGGGAACGTTCTGCCACTGCGGATCGCCCAGCGGGTAGCTGACCCACAGGATCGCGCTCTGCCCGCCGTCCGCCGACAGCGTCGCGAAGCCGCCGGACATCCCCTCGACCGCGCGCACCGGCGAGACGGCGAACGGGCGCGGATCCAGGCGGCGCGCCTGCGGGTCGTACCGGAACGACTTCAGGTAGTCGCGCCCGGCCATCTGCAGGACCAGCCCGAAGCCCGCGCCCGCGTCGCGCCAGAACACGGGGCCGCCGTTCACGTTGGGGCCGCAGTCCTCGCCGTTCTGATAGCGCGCCGGATCGATGTAGCAGCCGGGCGCCGCGGTGTCGCAGTTGGTGGGAAACGCCGAGCGCGCCAGCTGGCCGCAGGCCGGCGCGGTGGGATCGGCGTGATAGCTGTTCGCGAACGCCTGGAAGTCGTCCTGCACGGGCGCCAGCGTCGCCGCGTCGAGCAGCGCGAACCGCCCCTCCTTCCCCGCGCCCAGCAGCAACCCCGGCGGCAGCCAGACCGGCGCGCCCGAGCCCAGGTCGACATCCGCGCGGTCGAGCGCCGCGTGGTTCGCCGGCCGGTGCGACGCCGCCAGCTCCAGGCCCGCGGGCCCGATCCGCAGCGCGACAAACGCGTCACCCAGCGGCCCGGGTCCGTTGCCCGTTTGAAAGAAGATGCGGTCGCCGGCGGCGGCCAGCCCACCGCCCCCCTGCCAGATCCCGGCGTGCCCGGTCGCCTCCGGGCTGGTGCAGAACACCCCGGCGGGCGCCAGGTCCGACGCGCGCCAGCCCATGACCCAGCCGCGGTAGGGGCGATCGGCGGCGCAGTCGCGATCGCACCCCAGGCTGCCGAAGGCGGCGTAGACGACGCCGCCCGCCAGCAACAGCGCGGGCCGGTTCCGCTGGCACTCGGCTTCGAAGCGGATCGGGCCGTCGCCGGTCTCCGCGTTGCCCGCGACCTGCGCCTCGACCCGCACCGGAGGGCGCGCGTCGACCAGGTCGCCCGTCAGGTCCAGCGCGTGAAGGACGTACTGGTGGTCGTCGGCGTTGCGCGCAACGACGAACAGGCGGTGGGTGGCGGGGTCGACCACCGGCGTGGCGGTGATGCCGACCCGCTGCGAGGGCGTCTCGTCGCAGATCGCCGGCCGCACGCGCCCCGTCGGCTCCAGCTGCCGCGCGGCCAGCGGCGGCGTCGCCGGGTCGGCCCGCGCGTCGTCGGCGTCGAAGGCGTAGACCCAGTTCGTCTCGGTGGCGACCAGCAACAGGTCGCGCCGTCCGGCCCGCGCCGTCGGGACGTCCTTGACGAACAGCGGCTGCGCGACGATGCCGCCGTCGACCTGCCGCGTGTAGAGCCGCCCGAAGGTCGGCGCCGCCAGCCGGTCGGGTCGCAAGCGCGGCTCGGGATCGCTCACGCCGGTGCGCGCGTTGTCGCCGTGCTGAGTCAGCACGTCGGGGCCTCGCCGCCGCTGCTCGCGCCCACAGCCGGCCAGCGCAGCCAACTCAGCCAGCAGAATCAGTGTCCAGGGGACGCGGCGCATGCGTGAGGCGTCCGACGATACATACTTCCGGCGATGAAGCTGGAGCTGATCAGCCACAAGCTCTGTCCGTACGTCCACCGCGCCGCGATCACGCTGCGCGAGAAGGGCGTCCCGTTCGAGCGCCGCGAGATCGACCTCAAGAACAAGCCGGACTGGTTCCTGGCGCTGTCGCCCTACGGCAAGGTGCCGCTGCTGCTGGCGGACGGCCGGGCGCTGTTCGAATCGGCGGCGATCTGCGAGTTCCTGGACGAGACGCACCCGCCGTCGCTGCTCCCGGCCGACCCGTTCGCGCGCGCGGGCCAGCGGGCCTGGGCGGAGGGCTCCAGCGAGCTCAGCCAGGCCCAGTGGAACCTGCTGGTCGCCGCCAGGCCCGCCGACCGCGACAAGGCTGCCGGCGCCTTCGTGCAGATCGCGGACCGCATCGAAGCGGCCATCGCCGCCGGCGTCATCGCGCCGGACCGGTTCGAGCGCGTGCACGTGACGCTGGCGCCGTCGCTGCTGCGGTTCGCGATCGTGGAGCGCGGGCTGGGCGTCCGCCTGCTCGACCCCGCCCGCTGGCCGCGCCTCGACGCGTTGGCGCGCACGATCGCTGCGCGTCCGTCGGTCACGGGCACGGTGCCCGATGACTACGCCGCCGTCCTCTGCCGGCGGATCGTCGACCGCGGCAGCCTGCTGGCGGCCGAAGCCGCTCAGACGTAGCCGGCGGCCTGCAGCTTGAACATGCGCGCGTAGCGCCGGTCCGCGGCGACCAGCTCCGCGTGGGTGCCGTCCTCGACGACGCGCCCTCCCTCCAGCACCAGGATGCGATCCGCCATGCGCACCGTCGGGAACCGGTGCGAGATCAGGATCGTCGTCCGCCCCGCCGCCAGCGCGCGGAAGCGCTGGAACACGGCGTGCTCGGCCTCGGCATCCAGCGCCGCCGTCGGCTCGTCGAGGATCAGAATGTCGGCCTCCTCGCGCATGAACGCCCGCGCCAGCGCGACCTTCTGCCACTGCCCCCCCGACAGCTCGACCCCGCCCGAGAACCAGCGCCCCAGCTGCGCCTCGAGCCCGCCCGCCAGCCCCGCCACGAGCTCCTGGGCGCCGCCGCGGTCGACCGCGCGCCCCACCCGCAGATCGTCGGCGGCGTGCTCGACGCTGCCGAACGCGACGTTCTCGCGCAGGTTCAGCTGGTACTCGTTGAAGTCCTGGAAGATGACGCCGATGCGCCGGCGCAGCGCCTCGGCGTCCCAGGCCGCCAGCTCGCGCCCGTCGAGCAGGATCTGCCCCTCCGTCGGGCGATACAGGTTCGCCAGCAGCTTGATGAACGTCGTCTTGCCGGCGCCGTTCTCGCCGACCAGCGCCAGGCTCTGCCCCTTGGGGATGAAGAGGTCGACGTGGCGCAGCGCCCATTTCCCGCCGCCGTTTCCCGCGGGCGCCGCCCCCGGTTGCCCGTCGGTCGCGGGATACTGGAAGCCCACGTCGACGAAGCGGATCCCCTCCTCGGCGCGCACCAGCCCCACCGGTCCGCGCCGGCGCGGGGTCTCGGTGTCGATGGCGAAGTACTCGAACAGGTTCGACATGTAGAGCGTGTCCTCGTACATGCCGCCCAGCGCGGAGAGCACCGCCTGAAAGCTTTGCTGCCCCTGCCGGAACGCCACCAGCGCCAGCGTCATGTCGCCCAGCGACAGCCGCCCCGCCACCGTGGCCGCCACGATCAGCGCGTAGGAGCCGTAGAACACCGCCGTGCTGAGCAGCGACAGCCCGTAGCCCCACACGGTGCGCCCGATCGCGAGGCGCTTGTCGTCGCCGTAAAACGATTCGGCCAGCGTCTTGTAGCGGCCCAGCAGAACCGGGCCCAGACCGAACAGCTTCACCTCCTTGGCGTGCTCGTCGTTCGCCAGCACGTACTCGAGGTAGGTCAGCCGCCGCGAGTCGGGCGAGCGCCAGTTGCGCAGCCGGAACGCCGCGCCCGAAAAGCGCGCCTCCGCGATGAAGGCGGGGATGGTCGCCACCAGCACCGCGACGGCCATCCACCCCGAGAATCGCACCAGCAGCGCCGCGTACCCGGCCAGCGTCAGCGCGTTGCGGACGACCTGGAAGTTGCTCTGGATCAGCGACAGCGGGCGCGTCGAGGCCTCACGCCGCGCGCGCGTCAGCTTGTCGTAGAAGGTCGGGTCCTCGAAGTGACGCAGCTCCAGCCGCTGCGCCTTCTGCAGGATCCGCACGTTGAGATCGATGCCCAGGCGCAACCCGACCAGCTGCCGGATGAGGCCCAGCACCCGCTCGGTCCCGGCCATGGCCAGTACGGCCGCCAGCTCGATCCCCAGGTAGCGCAGCGCCCGCGCCAGCGCGGCCACCCGCTCGGGACCGGGCGCGGCGGCGCGCGCCGCGATGACGCCGTCGATGATCAGCTTGCCGACGTAGGCCACGAAGGGCGGCAGCGCGGCGGCGCCGATCGTCAGCAGAGCCAGCGCGACGACGCCCGCCGGCGAGGACTGCCACACCAGCCCGAACGCCTGCGCCGAGTGGCGGACGCTCGCCCGCATGCGCTGGGTCAGCGGGACCCGCGGCGGCGCAGGTGTGGGGGGCGGTACCGACATCATGGGTGAGATGCGCCGACGCCGCGCCGGTTCCCGCCCGTCCCCTCAGGCGGCGGCTAGCGCGCCGTCAGAAACGCGTCGAGGCCGGCCCACTCCTGCTCGGTCAAGCGGGCGCGCTTGCGGTGGCGGATCAACTCCGCGTGCACGTGGTCGGACGGCTCGCTGCCCGGCGCGACCGGCCGGTGACAGGCGCCGCAGTGGCTCTGGTAGACCGCGACGATGTGCGCGCGGTCGGCGGGGGCGGCTGGGCCGCTCCAGGATCCCTGCTCCGGGCGGCTGGCGACCGCGGCCGGCGCGCTGCAACCCGCGGACGACATACCCAGCGCCAGCGGGCCCATCGACGCGCAGAAGAGCAGCGCGAAACGGACGTGGGGAGTACGGGGGCGGGGCATGGTGCTTCGTCCGACACCGATCGATACCGTTATTGATATTCACTTTCAACTAGAAAGCATCCCACCCCTGCGCGGGCTGCCGCGCCGCGTGAAAGCCGTCTCCGGAAACCACGTGAAATTCGCAAGTTCGCCTTGTTCGGGCGGGAAACCTCTGCTTAGGATGCGCCCCGATGACCATCCGTACGCTGATCGAGGACTTCACCAATCAATTGAGCTCGCTGCTGGAGCGTGACGCGCTCGATCGCGCCCGCGTCGCCGTCGAGTCGGCGCTGGGCGGCCGCCCCGGCCCGGGTCGCCCGGCGAAGATGCTATCGATCCGCGGTGGCCGCCGTCGGGCCAAGCAGCTCTGCCCCGTGCCGGGCTGCAAGAACCCCGCGGCGCCGGTCTTCGGCATGGTGTGCGCGAAGCACAAGGACGTCCCGAAGGCGCAGATCGCGAAGTACCGCGAGGCGCGCCGCGCGAAGAAGATGAAGAAGCCGGCCGGCCGCCGCCCCGGTCGCCCCGCCAAAGCGGCGGCGTGAACCGCACCCCGTGATACGTTTCGCGGCCACATGCCGCGTCGGGTCCGTGGTTTCCTCCGCGGCGGAGCGGCCGCCGCCGCCCTCGGCACGCTGCTCCGCCTCACGTTGACCGCCGGGTCACCGGTGGCCGCCGGCCCTGCCCCGCCTGCCGCCGAGATCGACCGGCGGGCCGAGGCGATCCTCGCCCGGATGACGCTGGACGAGAAGGTCGACTACATCGGCGGCGCGGACGTGTTCTTCGTACGCGCCGTGCCGCGCCTGGGCCTGCCCGCGTTCCGCATGGCGGACGGGCCCTTCGGCATCAACAAGCTCGGCCCGTCGACCACCTACTCCGCCGGCATCTCGCTGGCCGCCGCCTGGGACCCGGCGCTGGCGCGCGCCGTGGGCGCCTCGATCGCGCGCGACGCCCGCGCGCGCGGCGTGCACGTCCTGCTGGCGCCCGGCGTGAACATCGCGCGCGCGCCCATGTGCGGCCGCAACTTCGAGTACTTCGGCGAGGACCCCTTTCTCGCGGCCCGCACGGCGGTCGCGTACATCGACGGCGTCCAGAGCCAGGGCGTCAGCGCGACGGTGAAACACTTCCTGGGCAACAACTCGGAGGTCGATCGCCACCACACCAGCTCGGACCTCGATGCGCGCACGCTGCACGAGATCTACCTCCCCGCGTTCGAGGCCGCGGTCAAAGAGGCGCACGTCGGCGCGATCATGACCTCGTACAACCTGGTGAACGGTCTTCACATGACCGAGAACGCCGGCTTGGTGAACGGCCTGCTCAAGAAGGACTGGGGCTTCGACGGCGTCGTCATGTCGGACTGGGACGCCACCTACGACGGCGTCGCCGCCGCCAACGCGGGGCTGGACCTGGAGATGCCCGCCGGCTCGTTCATGAACCGCGAGACGCTGTTGCCGGCCGTCAAGGCGGGGAAGGTCTCCGTCGCGACGATCGACGACAAGGTCCGCCGCATCCTGCGCACCGCGATCCGGTTCGGGTGGCTCGATCGACCGGCGGTCGATCTGGGCGCGCCCCTCTACAACGAGGACGGCCGGGCGGTCGCGCTGGACGCCGCGCGCGCCGGCCTGGTGCTCCTCAAGAACCAGGGCGGGCTGCTCCCGCTGGACAAGGCGAAGATCAAGACGCTGGCCGTGATCGGCCCCGACGCGTACCCGGCCGTGCCCGTGGGCGGCGGCAGCGCCCAGGCGCGGCCGCTGGCGCCGGTCAGCTTCGTGCAGGGGCTGGCCGAGCACCTCCGGGGCTCGGCGACCGTGCTCGCCCACCACGGCGTGCCGACGCTGGCCGACATCTTCGACTCCACCGACTGGGTGACCACGCCAGGGCGCCAGCCCGGGCTCGAGGGCGAATACTTCGACGATCCGGCGCTGGGCGGCGCGCCGGCGCTGGTGCGGGTCGACCCGCACGTGAACTTCGCCTGGGACAAACCCAACTTCTGGCCGACGGGGCAGCGCAAGCAGTCGTCGGCGCGATGGACGGGTGCCTACGTGGCCCCCACCTCGGGCGAGTACCTCTTCGTCGCGTTCACGTACGGGTTGGACCAGTACCGGCTCTACGTCGACGGCAAGCTGGTGCTGGACCGCGCGCGCAGCCCGCAGCCCATCTCCACGGCTCGCCTGCGCCTGGTCGCCGGCAAGCCGGTGGCGATCCGCTTCGAGTATCAGCACGGCGATCACCACGCCCGGGTCGGGCTGGGCGTGCGCCGCGCCGACGCCCTGGTCGACCCGGCCGCCCGGGAAATCGCCCGGCGCGCCGACGCCGTGGTCGTCACCGCGGGCTTCGATCCCATGACCGAGAGCGAGGGCTACGACCGGACGTTCGAGCTTCCGCTGGGGCAGGACGAGCTGATCGCCGCCGTGCGCGCCGCCAATCCGCGCGTGGCCGTGGCCATCACGTCGGGCGGCGCGGTCGACATGGCCAGCTTCGCCGATCGCGTCCCCGCGATCCTGCAGAACTGGTACCCGGGCCAGGAAGGGGGCACCGCGCTGGCCGAGATTTTGTTCGGCGACGTGAGCCCCTCGGGCAAGCTGCCGGTCACGTTCGAGCGAACGTTCGCCGACAGCGCCGCGCACGACAGCTACTACCCCGACGCGCGGAAGCACATCCGCTACGCCGAGGGCGTGTTCGTCGGCTACCGCCACTTCGATCGCGCGCACAAGAAGCCGCTGTTCCCGTTCGGGCACGGGCTGTCGTACACGCGCTTCGCGTACGGCGGGCTCTCGATCTCGCCGTCGACCGCGACGGGCGACGGGCCGGTCACCGTCGCGTTCGACGTCAAGAACGTCGGCGCGCGCGCCGGCGCCGAGGTCGCGCAGGTCTACGTGGGTGAGCGGCGGCCGCCGGTGCCCCGCCCGCCCAAGGAGCTGAAGGGGTTCGCGAAGGTCGTGCTGCGTCCCGGTGAGGTGAAGCGCGTCCAGGTCGCGCTCGACCGGCGGGCGTTCGCCTTCTACGACATCGCCGCAAACGCGTGGCGGGCGCAGCCCGGCGTGTTCGACATTTTGGTCGGCTCGTCGTCACGTCAGATCGAGCTTTCGGGCACTGTCACGTTGCGCTAGCGCGACGCGGCGTGGTCGTCGTGCCGCGGGAGGTCGACGGCGTTTTCCGCTCGTGTTACACGCGGTTGCGCAACATGTGCGCATGTGGCTCCAAGGGCGGATAGTTGCGCACTCATTCAAATCGAAACATGACAGCCAACTTACAATTTTTCGATTCTCTTTTTAGGTTGTCCGCAGTATCTTCAAATCTCGTCAGGAAATCTTTGGGCGGCACAACCGTTATGGACATGGCTCATGGATGAGTCGGGAAAGGGGCGGCTGACTCTCGCGCCGGGGGCGCGGACGCAGCCACGCCGTGCGCGTGGGGCGCAGGGTCTGGTACATCTGCCCACATGGAGCCGGCTGAGCATCGCCGCGCGCCAGTGGTCGCCGGCCGGCAAGGGCGGCGACTTCTTCGAGATCATCCAGCAGCAGGACGGCCGCGTCTCGGCCATCATGGCCGACGTCAGCGGCAACGGTCCCAGCGCCGCCGGCCCGGTCGCCAGCCTCCGCTGGGTGATGCGCCAGGCGATCGCGCGCGGGCGCTCCCCGGGCGCGGTGCTCGAGCTGCTGAACGACTGGCTGGTCCAGCAGCAGGTCGACGATCGGTTCGTCACGGCCGTCTGCGTCCGGCTGAACCCGGTCACGGGCGACACCGAGATCGCCAGCGCCGGTCACCTGGGCCCGTTCGTTAAGCGCGCCCGCGGCAGCGCCGAGGACCTGCCGCCGGCAGTCGGGCTCGCGCTGGGGATCTTTCCCGGCCAGACCTACCCGGAGATCACCCTCGAGCTGCGGCCCGAGGACGCGCTGGTGCTGGTCACCGACGGGATCACCGACCGGCTGGGGACCGCCAGCGATCCGCTGGGACAGCGGGCCCTGCTCGGCCGGCTGCAGAACGCGCAGCTCTCGCCCGAGAGCATCTGCGGCGCGCTGCTGGGCCCCAGCGCCCGGTTCGCCGAGGACGCGACCGTGGTGGTGATGCAGATGCCGCGGCGTCATCGACGGGCCACGCCGATGGCGCGCGCGGGCTGATACCATCGCCGCGTGAAGCGATGCTGGCGCCTGGCCGCCGCGCTGGGCATCCTGTGCGGCGGGCGGGCGGCGCGCGCGCACCAGCAGACGACGACCTTCGCCGAGATCGTCTACCCGGTCGGTGACGGCGACGTCGGCTGGCGGATCCGGTTTCGCGCCGCCGACCTCGCGCGAATCGCGCCGGACGGACACGCGGCGGAGGCGATCGCGGCCGGACTGCGGGTCACCGCCACGGTGAACGGCGACACGCGCGCCTGCCCGCGCGGCGCGACGTCATTGACGCCGGACCCGGCCGCCACCGAGCCGACCAGCGTCTTCGCCGCGCGGTTCGCCTGCGGCGGCGGCGCGCGGACCCTGCATCTGCGGTACGACCTGCTGTTCGATCGGGACCCGTACCACGCCAGCTACGCGCGCGTGGACGTGGGGCAACCGGCGAACGAGGCGGATCCCGACGCCTCGACGGCGGTCTTCTACGACCGGCAGCGGGAGGTCGCGATCGACGTCCAGCAGCCGACGCCCGCCTGGCGAACGGCCGTCACGTACGCCCGTCTCGGCATCGCGCACATCCTGACCGGGGCCGACCACCTGGCGTTCCTGGCGGCGTTGCTGCTGGCCGCCGCGGTCCGCGGCCGCCGCCCCGCGCACGCCGCCAGCCCGGGCGAGGCGATCCGCAGCTCGGCGGCGATCGTCAGCGCGTTCACGGTCGCCCACTCGATCACGCTGGCGACACAGGTCCTGCGCCCCGGCATGCTGCCCACCCGCTGGGTGGAGCCGGCGATCGCGTTCTCGGTGGCGGTCGTGGCCGTCGAGAATCTGCTGCCGCGGCCGCCGCGGGCGCGCTGGGCGCTGGTGTTCGGGTTCGGCCTCGTGCACGGGCTCGGGTTCGCCTCCGCGCTGCGCGAGATCGGGCTGCCGCGGCGCGGGCTGGTGCTGGCGCTGGTCTCGTTCAACGCCGGGGTCGAGGCGGGGCAGCTCCTGGTCGTCGCGCTGGCGCTGCCGCTGCTGGTGGCCGCCGCCCGCCGGAACCCCGCGCGCTACGAACGCTGGGGGCTGCGCGCGGCGTCGGCGGTGCTGGCGGCGGCCGCCGTGGTCGCGTTCTTCAGCCGGCTCCCGCGCTGAGGCGCAATGCCGTCCGCGCGACGCCTCACCAGGGCAGGACCTGGCCGTTCGCGTGCCAGAAGGTGCCGGTCGTCTCCAGCGTCAGCGCGTCCAGCCGGTCGACCAGCTGCTTGGCGGCCTGGTCCGGCTCGACGGTGCCGCTCCCCTCGGTCATGTCCGTGCGCACGAACCCGGGGTGCAGGATCGCGACCGCGATGCCCGCGCCGCGCAGATCGCGCGCCAGCGACACGCCCGCCGCGTTCAGCGCCGCCTTGGACATGCGGTAGCCGTAGTAACCGCCCGAGCCGTTGTCGCCGATGGACCCCATGCGGCTGGTGATCAGCGCCAGCTTGCCGCCGCGCCGGATGTTGCGGCGCAAGGCCTTCACGGCCCGTAGCGGCCCCAGGGCGTTCACCTCGATCTGCTTGCGCACGTCCGCCAGATCGACGCTGTCGAGATCATCTTCGCGCAGGATGCCGGCGTTGCAGATCATCTCGTCCAGAACGACGCCGTCCAGGCGCCGCGCCAGGGCGGCGACGCTGTCGTCGTCGGTGATCTCGACGCCCGTCTCGACCTGGACGCCCAGCGCATCCAGCGCGGGCGCGCCTTGCCGGACGGTCGCGATCACGGAGCGTCCCAGGGTCTTCAAGCGGCGGCACAGGGCCAGGCCGATCCCACGGCTGGCGCCGACAACCAAGGCGGTGCGAGGTGCTGACGGGCTCATGGCGTTGAGATTAGCAACGCCGGACGCGCGCGTCAGTGCGTCCTGACGGCGATCGACTTCGAGGAAGCGGGCGGCGTCGCGCCGTGATGCGGAGCGCCCTTCGAGAACAGCTTGCGGAACCGCTTGGGCGCCCAGCCGCCGCCGTCCGCACCCGCGTCGGCCTCGTCGATGTCGGGCGGGGTCTCGGGCTCGGGCTTGGGCGCCATGCTCTTGACCCAGTCGAGGCACTGCTTCTCGGTGAAGCTGGCCTCCTTGCGGTCGAAGACGAAGGGCTGCGTCGAGTAGGCCGCGTACTCGTCGTCGCTGATGCGGCCGCGCTCGTGCACCTTGGCCAGGATGCGCCGCACGTAGCGATCCCACTGCGGCGTCAGCGATCCGTGGCAGTACTGCACGTAACGCCGCTTGGGGCTGGGCAAGATCGACGAGAAGAAGGCCGCCTCCAGCGGCGTCAGGTCCGCGGGACGCTTGCCGAAATAGTGACGGGCCGCCGCCCCGATGCCGTAGATGCGCGGGCCAAACTCGATGGCGTTGAAATACAGCTCGAGAATCCGCTCTTTCGGCAGGATCTGCTCGAGGTACCAAACGAGAAAAAGCTCCTGAAACTTCCGCGAGAGCGTCTTGTCCTTGGTCAGAAGGACGTTTTTCGTCATCTGCATCGTGATCGACGACGCCCCCAGCCGGAACCCGCCGCCCTGCAGGTTGCGGCGCAGCGCGCTCTTGAACTCCGAGCTGACCCACCCGTGGTGCTTGAAAAAGCCGTTGTCCTCGGTGGTCATGATCGACCCCACGAGATACGGCGAGATCTGGTCGTAGGGCGCGAAGTCGGGGTTATCCGGTCCGACCACGACGGGGATCGTGTCGGTCTCGCCGGCCGGGCTGCCGGGCAGCTTGGGGACGTCGACGTTGATGACCAGCGTCGGCTTGGCCGGATCGCCCAGCGCCTTGATGTCGTCGGGCGCCTTGACGACCTTGCAGCCGTCGAGGCCGACCTTGCCGCCCAGCTCGAGGTCGTCGAGGTGGGCAAAGTCGATGCGCGCGTGGACGTCGGCCTGGAAGAACCCCGCCAGCACGAACCCCTGCAGCCGCGGCACCAGCGCGCCGGGGATGCTGGCCAGCAGCTTGGAACAGGCGACGCGCGGCACCGAGAACGTCAGATCGATGTCCGGCAGCACGCCCATGGTCTTGCCATTGGTGAAGCGGAAGGTGCCGGTGGGCATCGCCACGTGGCCCGACACGCGGCCGGTCAGGTCGCGGATGCGCGCCTCGGCCCGGTCGATGTCCACGCGCCGCGCCAGCGGGTAGACCGTGCCGTGCAAGCCGACCCGCACGGACACGTCGTCGATCGGATCGGCGGCCAGCGCGGCGTTCTGCACCGACAGGCCGACGACGGCCAGATCGCCGCCGAAGCGGACGGCGTCCCCCATCCAGCTGAGGTCCAGCGCCGCGTCGATGAGCGTGTTCGACGGGCGCAGCACCGACGCGGGCAGCACGTCGGCGATGCGCGCCAGCGAGAACTGCTCGGCGCGCAGGGCCAGCTTGCCCGTGCCGTGCGCGGGGTCGGCGTCCCCCTTGGCGGTCCACAGCGTCTCGCGCGCGCCGCCGTAGCTGCCGCGCAGATCGATGATGAGCCCTTCCTTCGCGCCAGGCACGCCGACGGGAGCCGGCGCGATCACGCCCGCCACGCCCGTCAGCGCCAGCGTGGGCAGCGGGGACGCGGTCCCGCCCGCGACGCGGATCGACGGGATCCCGGTCGGCTTCATGCCCGCCAGCGGCGTGTCCAGGTCCAGCTCGTCGGCGCCGAAGCGGGGGCCGCCGCCGTCGCCGCCGAAGGCCAGGCCGCCGTGCAGCCCGCGCATCCGCAGCGCCAGCCGCGTGCCCGGGCGAATCTCGCCGGACAGCGAGGGGATGGCCAGCCGCAGCCGCGTCTCCTCGTCGCGGATCTCGATCGACGCGTTCGAGAGCGCGATGTCGGGCAGGTTCGTCCGCGGCGGCTCGGCGGCGGCCGGGGCGCTCGCGGGCGCAGAAGAAGCCGGCGCGGCCGGGGCCCCCTTGTCGGCGGGGTGCTTGCCGCGCAGGCGCGCGAGGACCTCGCTGACGTTGTCCTCGGGGCCGCCGCGGACGGCCAGGACGCGCAGCCCGCCGACCTCGATGGGCGTGTGCAGGCCGACGGCTGCCCCGAACGGGACCGACAGGCGCGCGATGGTCGCCAGCGGCTGCCCCCCGGGGGCGCCCGCGACCGTGACGTCGTGAAGCACGACGTGCAACAGGCCAGCCCGCCCCTGCCCCACCGTGACGGCGCGCCCCAGCTTGGCCGAGGCGCGCCCGGCGAAGACGTGCGCGGCGATGGCGCCCACGGCGAACGGGTAGATCAGCAACAGCACCAGCGCGACGGCCCCCGCCAGGCTGGCCCGCGGGTGCGCGGCCAAGAGGGCGAGGGCGCGGGCGCGTGCCCCCGGGCCAGAGGGCGTCAGACGCGGGGGGCCGACGCCGGGCGGCAGGGGGGGCGGACCGAAGCCCTGAGGCAGGGGCGGCGGACGCAAAGCCTGCGAATACTACCAGGGCCGGCCAGCCGTG
>CAZPUH010000046.1:0-28104 GCA_964589215.1 uncultured Myxococcales bacterium
AGGTGCGGGCGGCGCCGGCGGGGTCGCCGGGGCGGGCGTGGCAGGGGCCGGCGGCGTTGCCGGGATGGGCGGCGCTGGCGGTGCGCCCGTGGTCGCCTGTTACACGACGGCGTTCACGACGCCGGCCACGAACAACGCCACGCTGGACGTCACGAACGACACCGATCACAACTGTGGCAGCGGGTTCCAGTACACCGTCCAGATCAGCAGCAGCGCGCCGGACGGCACCGACGTGTCGCTGTTCGACGGGATCGCGCTGCTGAAGACGGCGACCGTCACCGGCGGCGCTGCGACGTTCGACGTCCAGCTGGCCACCACCAGCACGGCGCAGGTTCTGTCCATCCAGTACCCCGGTACGACGGCGTGCAACGTGACCCGCACGGTCACGGTGAACTGCTCGGACAACCCACCGACCTGCGCCATCAGCCAGCCGGTGATCAGCGCGACTCACCCCGCCTTGAACGGCGTGCCGGTGACGTCGGGCGGTGACCGGGTGAGCTCGACCGGTTCGGCCTATCAGGCGACCTTCAAGGTCCAGACCAGCGTCGAGGACGGCCAGCCCGTCACCTTGGCGCTCGACAACCAGGCGTCGCCGGCCGCCGTGACGAGCCTGAACGCGACGGCCACCGGCGGCGTCGCGACGTTCACGGCGACGCTGGCTTCCGACGGGAACTGGGACGTCGTCGCGACCTGTATCAACAAGAACGGCATCTCCAGCATCTCGACGAAGGCGACGTTCCCCGTCGACACGACGCCGCCGAACCTGACGGTGACCACGCCCACCTCGGGCCAGTTCATCCTCGGCCAGACCGTGCCCGTTTGCGGTCAGACGACCTCGACGGACGCGGCCGCCGCGACCAAGACGCTGGGCGCGAATCCGACCAACTTCTGCGTGAACGTCGGGTCGTCCGCCACGCCGACGTGCATGGCGATGGCGAACGTGAACGCGCCGTCGTGCCTGAACATCCCCTGCCCGGGCGCCGGCGCGAACAACCTGACGGTGACGCTGCGGGACTGGGCGGGAAACCCGACCGCGCAGACGATCACGGGCGTGTCGTGCGTCGCGTCGCTGCCGTCGGTCCAGGTCATCGCGCCCGCCTCGGACGCGCCGACGTTCGGCGACAAGACCAAGCACATTTTGGCCGCCAGCGCGCCAGTCGGGAACAAGGACCTGGACGCGAACACCCCCGGCGCCCAGGTGAACGTCACCGCTTGCACCGACACGGTGGGCACGGCCATCTTGAAGGTCGGCCAGCAGGGCGGCGCGCTGACCCAGCTCGGCGCGTCCGTCCCCACGGCCGTGGCGGTCGCCGGCGACAACTGCCCGGCCGGCCTGCCGAACGTCGTGAAGTTCTCGGGGGTGACCTTGCCCGAGAGCACGGAAAACGCCGACGGCAGCCTGGCCGCCGCCACCGAGCTGACCGTCACCGTGACGTCCAACGCCAACGTGAACGCCGTCGGCACCAGCCTTCCCGACGACGTCTGGGTCGACACCACCCCGCCCGCGGTGTCGCAGGTCGGCACCGAGTGCGGCCAGTTCGTGCAGTCCTCGAGCACGGTGCACCAGGACCTCAGCTTCAACGCCGACGACCGGTTGGCGGTCCTGGAAGTCACCAACGGCTCCGTGACCACGACCTACGACACGCCGGCGTTCATGACCGGCGTCGCGACCTTCCCCGGCGTCGCACTGACTCAGGGCCTGAACAACATCGTCGTCACCGTCAGCGACCCGGCTGGTAACGCCAGCTTGCTGTCGCCGAACCCTTGCACGGTGACGATCGGCGCAGCCCCCGTCGTGACGTTCACGACGCCGACGGCCGGCGCGATCCTGTGCCCGGCGGGGGCCTCCAGCACCGCCTGCATCGCGGACAATGACGCGGGCACCGCAGGCTGGCAGGGAAGCCTTGCCGTCACCGTCACCGTGGGAAGCGGACCGGCGCCCGGCACGGACGCGGTGACTTTCACGATCGGTGGGACCACGCTGGGCAGCGCCAACCTGGACGGGGCGGGGCACGCGCAGCTGAACGGTGTGACGATCCCCGAGGGCGTCCAGACCATCGTGGCCACGACAGCCAATCTCGCGGGCGCCAGCACCGGCACCGGGACCGTCACCGTCACCGTCGACACCGCCCCGCCCGCGGCGCCGACAGGACTGACTGTGACGGTCGTGGATCGCCGCAAGACGTCCATGCAGGTGACGTGGACCGCCCCCGCCGACGGGGGCGGCGGCAACGTTGCCGGCTACCAGATCCGGTACGCAAAGGTGCCGATCGACGCGACGAACTTCGACAACCCGGCCGTGACCGTCGCCGTGCCGTACACGGGCGCGCCGGCCGCAGCCGGACAGATCGACGGCATCATCGTCAGCAGCCTCTATATCGAGACGGGCTACTACTTCGCTGTGAAGGCGACAGACGTGGCGGGCAGCATCAGCCCGCTGCTGGCAACCAGCTCAGCGACAGCCGCTCACTTCTTGAGCACGGTGATTTCGGGGACGGGCACCGACGGGATCGGCCAGGACCTGGACGGTTCGGGCGACTTCGGCACGGCAGGCAGCCTCGCTTTTGCTGCCGATGGCATTTCCGATCTCGTCGTCGGCGCAGCCAACGGGCAGAACGTCTACGTCTATTTCGGAACGGCGGCGGGATTCAGCGCAACCCCCTCCATCACGATCACTGGCAGCGTCGCAGGATTTGGGGCGGCAGCGATCAACGCTGGGGATTTGGACGGCGACGGTCTCGCCGACATCGCGGTTGCGTCACCGGCGGACGGTGGCGGCGGAAAGGTCTATGTATTCAGCCGAAAGAATCCGCCCTCCTCATGGGGGACCACGACCAGTTGGCCCGCGACCCTGTCCGACACGCAGGCGAACTACGTGCTGACGGCCGATGCGACGTTCGCGGGCGGCGCCAACTCGATCCAGGCTCGAGCACTCGCTCGACTCGGGAATTTTGACGGCGCGGGCGCAGACGATCTCGCAATTGGTTTCGCGGGCCACAGCGCGTTCAACGGAAGCGTCCTCGTCGTGAGGGGAAGCTCGACGTTTGGTACGGAAACAATTCCCGACCCTGCCGGCGTGAATACGCTCCAAATCGACAGCGCGATAGCCGGCGGAGTGTTGGGTTACGACCTGGTGGGCATTGCTGGGCCCACATTGGTCGCGGCGGCCCCCGGAACGAGCAACCTGTTCACGTTCGCAGGCCAGGCGACGACCGGGACGATCACGACGGCCAATGCCAGCGCATCCTTCACCGGCTCTGGGATCGTGTACGCGTTCACGCTGGGCTACCTGGGACCGCTCGGGAGCTCGACCGGCGCGATCAGCGTCGGGGACACCTTTGCGGCGCCGGCATTCGTCGACGTCGATCTCGGGACGCCCGGATCGCTGACGCCTTCGGTGAGGTTGGTGGACGCTGCGGCAGGGAACTCGTTCGGCGTCGTCAACATGGGCGGTGGAATCAAGGGCACGTCCCAAGCGATCTCGCTCATTGGCGACGACGCCACCTCCGACTTGATCGTTGCCGGTCAGGCCGAGACGGCCTCGCCCATCTACATCGTCAATGGAGCGGTCCTGCCGACCCTGTCCGGGACGGTGGATGTTTCGACGACGGTCAAGAACGAGACAGCGATTGTGCCGACCGCCATTGCCGTCGCGGGTCAAATTCCAAGCGGGTGGGGCGGTTATGCCGGAGCCAGCATCATCGTCGACTCCAACAAGGACGGATATCCCGACTTCGCCGTCGGCGAGTTCGCGCCCGGAAAGGCCGGACGCGTGGTCGTGTTTTACTAGGCACAGCACGAGCCGAGCCGAATAGCCGTTCAAGAGCGCGGTCTTGAGTGACCGCGCGGCCTAACCCGGTGCATCCGGCTTCGTGTAGACGCGTCCTCGGATGTTCGCTTTCGCTCTGGATGCCAGCTTCCGACGACCGCGAGAGGAGCTGGCGCGTGTCCGGGCGCTGCTGCGTTCCCTTCCGCTCACCCCTCCGAATGGACACGAGCTCGTGTCTTCACATTTCGCTGCCGCGGGAATGGCGAGGTGGGCGGTCACAGCGACTGATGAAACTGCGGCCCCCACATGGGACGCGGCGGCCGGCGTTCTGTTCGCCGGCGATGTTCGGCTCTACAACCGCCATGAGCTCACGGACGAGCTGGGGAATCCGCCGCACGCCTCGACATCTTCTGACCTTGAACTGGCTCGACTGGCGTTCGCACGATGGGGGCACGCGGCGCCCCTTCATCTCGTTGGGGATTTCGCCTTCGCGGCCTGGAACGAGAGCCAACGAAGTCTCTTCGTGGCCCGCGATCATCTCGGCGTAACGCCTGCCTTCTTCCAATGGACGGATGAGGGCGTTTCGGTCGCATCCGACGTCCAACAGTTTCTCCCGTTCCTGCGAGATCGACTCGACGGTATCGACGCCGAGATGGTCCTCGACTGGTTTCACGGGCGCATCAGAGATCCCCGCCGGACGTTCTTTCGGGGCATCTCACGGCTTCGCCCGGGGCACTTCATCCTTGCAGATGCCAGCGGCGTGAAGGAGACGCGGTACTGGTATCCGCCGGCGGAACCTCGGGACCAGCAGTCCTACGACCAAAACTGCGAGCGGTTGCTCGACGTGTTCCGCCGGGCAGTCAAGGAACGCCTCCAATCCGACTATCCCATCGTCGCGCATTCGAGCGGAGGATTCGATTCCAGCACGATCATCATGATCGCCGACGAAGCGTACCGCCATGACGTCAACCGTCCTCCCCTGGTGCTCGCCTCGGCGGTCGCGCCTGGTTACCCTTCCGATGAATCCCGCTACATGGACGCCGTGGCGGCGCGCGTCTCTTTCGAGGGCATACGCTGGAACGTCGTCTCGGAGACGCCAAGGCGCTTTCTCGGAGTCGCGCTGTCCGCGCCGGTGCTTCCAAACGGCCCTGGTGGCGGCGCCCAGCGAGATCTCGAGGTTGCTCGCGCTCGCGGTGCGCGCGTCCTGATGTCGGGACTGCTGGGTGATGACGTTCTGCACGCGATGGGTGTCCTGCGCGACTTCTTCCAGCATGGATGTTGGACCGGCGTCCTTGCGAGCCTCCCGCGGACGGGGATGGTCCCCGTCCTAAGAGCGCTGTTCGATGCGGTCCTTGGCGTGATACCGCCCAGAACGTTGGTAAGACTCCGGAAGAGACTGTTTCACGATCGCGTCGTGCCGGCCGAGTGGATGGGTCCGGCGCTGCGAGATCTCTTTCCAGTCTCGCGACCCGCTCTCCGCCCGTCGGAGGACATCGATTGGCCGACGCACGTGGCGGCTGGCCTGTGGCAGCGGCTCTCCAGCGGCCACACGGCTGCCGTCGTCGACTCGATGGTTCAGTACGGAAGAGAAGCCGGATTGGAGGTTCGAATGCCGTACGCCGACGTTCGGCTCGTCGAAGAAGTCTTTCGGTTTCCCTGGCAGCAAAGATCCCCCAGCGGTGACTACCGACGCACCGGAAAGGATTCAATCGGCCGCGTGCTGCCGCCCGAATTCAAAACCAGGCCGCCTCAGCCCTCCTGGAGCGCCGTTCGGGATGCAAATGTCCGTGCCGCCATCGAGGGACTGGCTCCGTTCATCGAGCATGGGCCATGGCTCAGCGCGCCTTTCGTGGACCGAGGAATCGCGCGAGCGGCCTTGAGGTCAGCGCTGACCGGCGGCGACGGGGCTTCGGCCGCGATGCATTACCGGGTCTACGAGTTTGGTGTTTTCGAGGCTTGGCTGAGGGGGCTGGTTGAGTATAATCCCCGCGGCGAGGTGAACTGATGTCCGAGCGACGGAATGATGGAACGGCGGAGCAACACAGGGGCGAGGAGACCTCCTCAGCGAGGCGCCGGTACGAACCGCCGAAGCTCGTCCGTCTCGGAAACGCTCGTGAGTTGCTCGCAGGCGCGAGCGGGACGCAACCTGACGGTCCTCCCGTGGGCCCGATCATCCCAACGCGCGGCCCGGGCTAACGAGCGGTGACTGGGCGGGTCTTGCGGCCGCTGCTTCTGACGGCGCGGGATTTCCTGACCTTGGCTTGGGTCCTACCGGCGACCGAAATTCGCCGCCGCCGACTGAGCCTGCACGACGCCGTCGCATCCGCCCGTCGCGCTGGCGGGCGACGTCCTGCATCGGCATTCACGTCCAGAGCACGGCTGCGGCGCATCGTGAGCGCGGTGGATCGCCGCCTGCCCGATGGAGGGAACTGCGTCCGGCGCGCTCTGGTCGAGATGGCGATGGACCCGGCGGCGGCTCAGGAGCGATTTTTTGCAGGGCTGACGGCGGGCGGTGGCCCCAAGTCGGGACACGCGTGGCTCGAAACCGACCGTCCGGGTGACGGCCGCTTCGATGCGATCTTCACAATCTGAGCGATCCGCTTCGAACAATCTCAAAGGCTGCTTGTCGGAGCGCGGCCAAGCCATCCGGCATCTTGATGGCCCATGAGATCGTGGTGTCTGCCAGGTCGACCGCGTTTCGCAACTGGCTTCGCCAGCTATCTGGCGTGTCGGAGCCATAGAAAAGGTTGCTGAAGACGCGTCCGGCCGCTTCGGCCGGCGACAGGGCAGCCCCGGTCATTCGCGTGCCGGTCCTCTGATCCGCCGCGATGAAGCCGATCTCCGTCAACCGCACCGCGGGCCCCCTTGCGATCTCGCTGAGAGCTCCACATGACGCCGGTCGACCGCTCCAGAGGTCGTCCAGCGCCTCTTCGGCCCAGTGCTTGATGATTTCCTCAGCACCGCGCACTGCTTCGAACCCCGGCGCTTCGGCTCGTCGGCGAATGACGAGTTTGTCCTCGCAAATCGGTTCTGCGCCGGCTTCGACGAGCGCACGGACCGTCGTCGTCTTTCCGGCTCCACTCAGGCCGCAGAACGCAACTGCGGTGCTGCCCAACAGCGCGGCCGACGCGTGAAGCACGAAGTGTCCCCTGAGCGCCGCAACCTTCGGAGAGACGGACAGCAGGACCGAGAACAAGTCTGCCCGGCTTTTCAGGGCCGCGCTGTTGGCTGTCATCCAGTCACCGTTCAAGTCGATGCTCAGGAGTGGGATTCCATCTTTTGAAAACGTGTACGCACTCGACGATCGTTCGTACACGTACTCGAAGTGGGCCGAGGAGCCGCTGTCCCTCGCAGCTAGCTTCAGCGTCCCGCTGACGTGCTGAAGCGCCTCTTCAGAATCCAGCTGGTATGCGCGCCGAAGGCCGCTCGCGATAACTTCCTCGGATTGACCAGCCAGCCAGTCGCTCCAGATTGCCGACGCGGACTCGTTCAGCTGAAACAGATTTCCGGTCTTGAGGTCCAGCAGCAGGCTTTCGGTCGAGAGTCTGGTGAGGGAAAACCGGTCCGACCTGCTCATGGAGGTGCACTTACGAGCAGCCCGTGTTTCGTCAGATCGGTAATCAAGGTTCGAAGGTCTCCGGCTGCTACTTCCGTCGGGATGCCGTATTCGGCGGACAGGGCCGGCACGATGGTCGCTTCATCTTCGCCGCGTGCCAGCCGCACCCAGATGTCCGCGCCGACGACGTTGAGCTCGTAGCAATCTCCGGTCGTGACATCTACCAATACAGACCCGCTCCCTGTCTGCTGGGCCGTCACGAGCGGGTTCACGGTGAGCTTCTGTGGCTTTGTCGTCATGGACACCGGCGCATTCGCCGTCCGGGCGACCCCGAACTTCGTGCTAATTTTTACGCGTGACTCTGTCGGCTGTCACGGAACTCGGAGAGAAAATCGACCGGGCCTGGAGAAAGGTCAATTTCGACCTGAGCGCTTTCCCGGAGCTGTGCGCCACGTCGCTGGAGACAGCCCAACTGCCCGACCGGATCGATCCGGCGGACCTCGTCCAGGCGGTGTTCGCTGGCCGGCTGCCAGCCCAGGCAGATCCTCGCGCCTTGTTTGGTGAGCCGCCCGTCACGCTGTTTCGTGCGCCGCGCTTCTACATCGACGCTCTATTCTGGGTCGATGGTACCACCTCGATCCACGACCACTCGTTTTCGGGCGCGTTCCAAGTGCTCAGCGGGTCTAGCATCGAAACGACATTTTCGTTCGACCGGCGCCACGACATCGGCGGTCACTTCCTCTTCGGCGACCTGACCGTTCGGGGCTCTGCACTGCGCAGGCGGGGCAACGTTCGCGCGATCCCGGCTGGCCCAGGTTATATCCACTCTTTGTTTCACCTCGCGCGGCCGTCAGTCAGTCTCGTCGTTCGGACCCGTCGCGACCCGAACGTGGGCGCCCAGATGGAGTACGCGCCGCCTGGCCTCGCCTACGACTCGTTCATGGAGGATCCTGGCCGCGATCGGATGTTGCAGGTCGTCGACATGTTGCGCAAGACCGAGAATCCCGCGTTCGAAGAGACCGTGGGCGCTCTGATTGCGTCGCTCGACAGTCATGCGGCCTTCTCGATCATTCAAACCTGTACCCGGAACGCCGACACCGCATTGGTCGATCGCCTCATTGATCGAGTCAGCAATGTCGACCATGCCTCCAAGATTCGCGGGTGGGTGCACCACCGCCGGAGAATCGATTTTCTCATTACGCGGCGCCGGCTGGTTCGGGAGGACGATTTGCGGTTCTTCATCGCGGTCCTGTTGAACGCCCAGCGCCGCTCGGATGCGTTGGCGGTGGTCGCTCAGTTCGCGCCTGCCATTCCGCCTGAAAAACAGGTGGCGCAGTGGCTTCGCCGTTTGTCCGAGACCACGATGAGATTCAGGCTGGACAACGCGGAGCTGCAACCCAACGTCTTGGGGCTGCCGACCTTTCACGCTGGGTACGAACAAGTCGTCGAAGACATCTTGTGCAACAAGACGCGGTCCGCGCCTCCGGAGGTGGAGGTGTTTGTTCGTGACCTGAAAAGACTTCCTCCTCTCATGTGCTTGTTCGTCGAGTAGTCGTGGAAACGTCCGATCGATCAGTCTTTCCGCGAGACGGCTACGCCGTCATGCGCGGCTTCATCGACGAACGGCTCAGCGCGTTCCTCTACGACTATGCCGTTCGACTGGCGGCATCCGGCTCGTTCTTGCGGTTTGATAGCCAGGTTCCCAACATTCTCTCCTGCTACGGCGACCCCTTCATGGAGGCTTTGCTCGAGAGGCAGATTCCGACGGTTGCATCGCTCGCAAATGTTGCAGTCGTGCCGACGTATTCGTATTTTCGTGTTTACAGAAGGGGCGATGTCCTCCCGAAGCATACGGACCGACCGGCGTGCGAGATTAGTGTCAGTCTGTCGTTAGGCCGGGACGGAGACGCCTGTTGGCCGATTTGGATCGAGAAGGACGGCAGGGCAGTCCCTATCTATCTAGATCCAGGGGATGCGCTGATGTACCGCGGAATCGAAATCCCACACTGGCGCGACCAACACGAAGGCGACAAGGCGGCCCAGGTGTTCCTCCATTACGTGGATCGCGACGGTCCACATCGGGACTGGATTTATGATAAGCGCTCCGGCCTCGCGACATCGCCCTTGGCACGAGCTCTCGTGGCCCGCTCTGGCGGCTGACCTCGGTCAGCGTCCCCTCCGCGGCCGGTTGGACACTTGAAAGACGCCGGATCGAAGTCGTTTGATTTGTAGTCCGTCCGCCGTGGACGACGTGCCTGGCTGCAGGTCGGCCCACGCTCGCGGCCACGACCTGGCCACGGATCCCGGCGGTGCGTACATGTACTGGATGTCTGAGTCGCTGACGTAGCGGACGTAGTCGACGACGCCGCTCGGTGAGTGGGCCACCATGCTGCGATCGGTCCGACCGTCCATCGACCGAATCAAAACGCGCTGGTCCAGGCCGTAGCGGATTTGAATCGGTTCCAGCGCGACGATCA
The DNA here is from genome assembly GCA_964589215.1 of uncultured Myxococcales bacterium. Taxonomy (GTDB): domain Bacteria; phylum Myxococcota_A; class Polyangia; order Fen-1088; family Fen-1088; genus JADGRB01. The sequence goes on from CAZPUH010000046.1 coordinate 9,803, forward strand.
CGGGCAGAGCCTCAGGACGATCCAACTCCGCGAGCAGTCGCTCAGTTTTCAATGAGCGCTGTTCGGGAGCGATCATCGCCTCCCAAAGCAAGTCCTGTGAATAGGAGGCATGGCGGTACGCAAGCTCCACGATGTTTGTCGCCAGGAAACCGATCGACGCGAGCGCGACGGTCCAGCGGCGGCGAGGAGCGCGCGACTGCCAATCGGCCGAAGCAGCCGCCACGGCGCCGATCGCGAGAATGGGCATCAAGAAGATGACGTATCGGCCAAGATGTGCCGCGTTTGTCACTGACGTGTATCCAACAAAAAACACTCCCAGCAACAACCACAGGATGCGCTCAGGGTCTTGGGCCCCCCGCCAACTGCGGCGGACGTGAACCAAGAAATAGAAGGTGAGTGGGGCGTACACGAGAAGGCGCTCCGCGAATCGCAGATCGAGACGAATCGCCCCAATCTTGAGCGCGTCGGCCCCGGCCAAGAGTCGTCGCGACAGAATAGAGGTTGCGATCACGTCGCCCGTGCACGCGAACTGGAACACCACCGGCGAAAGGGCGATGGTCAAGCCAGCAATCGCAGCTCCTAACGCCGCAGGGGTCCGGTTGGCGCGTGAGGAGAGACGGTACAGGTGACAGCAGATGAAAATGATCACGCCCTCCGGTCGAATCCAGGCAGATGCGGCCAGCGCCGCGCTCAAGGCGAACTGGCGTCGGGTCGAAAGAGGGGGCGCCGCGCATGAATCCGAAAACCAGCGCGAGCCGCAAGCTGCATCTACCCACCACCAGAATGCGAGCGCGAACAGGCCGTTCTCCATGCCGACGTTGGCGTCGTAAAGCGACCCTCCAATCAGAGCAGCCACCAGGGCGGCGACAACCGCCGTCACGTCGCGCCGCTTCGTCTCCAGCAGTCGAGTCGCGACTCGATAAACGAAGAAGCCCAGCGCATACCATGCACCGAGATTCAACACCTTCAGCGCAACCGGGACCCAACGCGGGCGCATGACCCGGAACAGCATTGCGCCGAGAAGCATATAGCCGGCGCTGGTCTCGCCTGAGACCTGCTCCCCGGGGTTGAACTCGTAGAACCGGCCGTGCGATGCGTTCTCGGCGAAAACCAGGTGCACCTCGGCATCGCCCGCGAAGGATCCCCAGAAGCAGAGGGGCTCGATGATGGCCAGTGCGAGGGCGCCGGCCAGAGCCAATCGCCTGCCGGATCGACCGAGAAGCTGCACGCCGCGGATGCTACTGCATCGCTATTACCTGAACCACGCGCACCGGGTGGGGCCTCGCCTTCCGCTCCCTCCCTGAATCCCCGTCGGACCCACCGGGTGCCGTGTTTCTGAGGGCAGACTACCGGAGCCTGGGTCGGGGGAACGTAAACTCTTGGTCACGGGTCGGTTGCTCTCTGTCACGTGGGGAACCAGGTCTTCCAAACGTCGGGGGCGTAGCCGACGGTCGCGCGGCCTTCGGAACGCACGATCGGCGTGCGCAGCAGCAGCGGGTCGTCGACCAGCATCTGCTCGATGCGCGGGCCGGTGGGCGCGGCGTACTTGAGGCCGCGTTCGACGTAGCGCTTGCCCTCTCGATCGATCAGCGCCTCCATGCCGCCGACGCGGGCGGCGACGTTGCGCAGCTCGCCGGCCGCCATGCCCTTCTGCGCGAGATCGACGACGTGCAGCTTGATGCCGCGCTCCTTGAAGTACCGCTCGGCTTTGCGCGAGTCGGCGCACTTCTTGGTCCCGAACAGCTGGACGTTCACGCCGCCAGCTTACCGCGCAACCCGTTGCGCCGGCGTGCCGACAATTCGGCAATACTATGCTGGTGACCGCGCCGAAGAAGGGGCCCGCGACCTACGCCGACATCGAGGCGCTGCCCGAGCACGTGGTCGGCGAAATTCTGGACGGTGAGCTGATTGTCAGCCCCCCGCCGGCGTCGCCGCACGCGATCGCATCCACCCGCCTGACCGTCGAGCTGGGCGGGCCCTTCGACCGCGGCAAGGGTGGCCCGGGAGGCTGGGTGATTCTGGACGAGCCGGAGCTTCACTTCGGTCCGAACGTCTTGGTGCCCGATCTGGCTGGATGGCGGCGCGAGCGAATGCCCCGCGTGCCCGACGTTCCGTTCTTCGAGCTGGCGCCGGACTGGGTGTGCGAGGTGCTCTCGCCGTCCACCGCGCGCATCGATCGCTCGCGCAAGATGCGCCACTACGCACGGGCCGCCGTGCGGCACGTGTGGCTGGTCGACCCGATCGCCACCACGCTGGAGATTTACCGCCTGGACGGCGAGGGCTGGCGGCTCGTCGACACCTGCGACGGCGACGCCAAGGTCAGACCCGAACCCTTCGACGCCGTCGACCTCGAACTGGCCAGCCTCTGGACCCGCTGAGGACGCGCCGCTCAGGCGACGCGTTTGCGGCGGAGCTTCTCGACCAGCGTGGTCCGGTTCATGCCCAGCAGCTCGGCGGCGCGGTTCTTGTTGCCCCCGGTGCGTTCCAGGGCCTCGCCGATCATCCGCTCCTCGACGGCCTCCAGCATGGCCCGCAGGTCGGTGCCGTCCTCGGGCAGGCTGGGGATCGGCGTGTTCTTGGGGGTGATGCTCCGCGGCGACAGGATGTCCTTCGGCAGGTCGGTCGCCCGGATGATCCCCTTGCCGCGCATGAGCACCGCGCGCTCCACGACGTTCTCCAGCTCGCGGATGTTGCCGGGCCAGTGATAGGTCTCCAGCTTCGTCATCGCGGCCGGCTCGAACCCGGTCACGTCGCGCTTGTGCCGGTTACAGCTCTTGCGGACGAAGTGCTCGACGAGCAGCGGAATGTCCGATAGCCGCTCGCGCAGCGGCGGCAGCTCGATCGGGATGACGTTGAGGCGCCAAAATAAGTCCGCCCGGAACTTCCCGGCCGCGACCTCCTGTTCGAGGTTGCGATTCGTCGCCGCCAGGATCCGCACGTCGACGCGCGTCGGGGTCTCTTCGCCGACCGGGTAGAGCTCGCCGTCCTGAATCAACCGCAGCAGCTTGGCCTGGATGGCGATCTCCATCTCGCCGATCTCGTCCAGAAAGATGGTCCCGCCGTTCGCCTGCGCGAACTTCCCCAGGCGCGTGCTGGTGGCACCGGTGAACGCGCCCTTGGCGTGGCCGAACAGCTCCGACTCGACCAGGTTGGCCGGGATCGCGGCGCTGTTCACGGGCACGAACGGCTTGTTCTGCCGCGCCGACCCGGTGTGAAGCGATCGCGCGACCAGCTCCTTGCCGGTCCCGGACTCGCCGGTGATCAGCACGGTGCAGGCCGTATCGGCGACCTTGGCGATCATGCTCAGCGCCGGCAGCAGCGCGGGGTCGTTGCCCAGCAGCCACGGCGCGTGCTGGTCCCGCCAGGCCATCGCGTCGGGCTCCGGCTCCGGCGGCGGCGGCCGCAGCACGGCGCTGACCGCCTCCTCCAGGGTGCGCGTCTCGAACGGCTTGATCAGGAAGTCGCGCGCGCCGGCGTGCATGGCCCGCACCGCGTCGGGGATCTCGGCGCTGCCGCTCATCGCGATCACCGGGGTCCCGGGCGCGTGCAGGCGCGCCGCGGCCAGGATCTCGAACCCGCTGACCTCGGGCATGCGGATGTCGGTCAGGATCAGGTCGAAGCGCTCCTCGCGAAGGCGGGTGAGACCCTGCTCACCGTTCTGGGCGATGACCTCGTGGCCTGCGGCGCGCAGGACGCGGCCCAGGCTACGGCACAGGGACTCTTCGTCGTCGCACAGGAGGATTTTGCCCATGGTGGTCGCGGCGGAAAGCGTCTCAAGTTTCGCACGGCTCGTCCGACTTACGCGAGCTTTTTTTTGGCGTGTTACCGTACAAAGCGGGAGGCGCGAATTGATGCGGTGCCGTATCGTTCGCTGCAACACGCGCCAATCCTGTGGCGTCCCCGGCGGGCGCTCCCGGGCGAGCCGTGGTTCGCCTCGGGGGCGGCGGCGGTTGCGGCGGGCGGGTTCGTGCGGCCGTCGTCGGGTTGCCGCCGCGCTTGATTGTCCGGATGCGCCGGTCTAAACCGTCCGCATGAGGGAGCCGGCACGGACCTTGATCGGGGAAATCGAGCGGGTGGTGTCCGCGCTTCCCGATGCCGTCCTGTTTCGTGGCGCCGGCGCCGACGCGGTGGCCCGCTTCCAGTCGCTGATGGGGATGGCGCCGCCGCCCGGACTGGCAGCCTTCCTGGTCGCGCACGACGGGGGTCTCCTGGGGCCGGACACGCGCGTCTTGACGGTGGACGAGGCCGCTGCTCGCGTGACCGGCAAGCGGCGCGCGCCGGGGCTCTCGAACTGGCCGGCCGGGCTCTGGCCCGTCGTCGATCGGGCGGGCCGGCGGTTCGCGCTGGACGCCGAGGAGGCCAGCGGCGACGGCGAGTGGCCGGTGGTCGAGGTCACCGAGCAGGGGGTCGACCGCGTCGGCACCTCGTTCTTGCGCTTCCTGAACGTGCTTTGCGCCGAGCTGGCCGCGGCCGGCGTCTCCGGTGAGTCGGCGATCGCCCTGGCCGAAGCCCGCTGCCAGCGCGATCCCGGCCTGGCCGACCACTGGCTCGACTTCGCCGAGCTGCTGGACCCCGAAGGCCGCGCCGCGGAGATCGACGCCACGTTGGCGGCGGCGTTGCGGGCCGCCACGCCGCCCACGCCGGCTCTGATGCTGGCCATCGGGATGCGCGCGGTCCGAAACGGCGACTCCGACGGCGCGCTGCGGGCGTTCAGCGACGCCATCTCCCTGGATCCCATCGGCGCCCGCGACGACGACGCCCGTCTGGACGCGGCGGCGCTGGTGTCGGTCCTGGCCAGCGAGCGAGGCGACACGGCTGCTGCGGCTTCTGCCCGCGCGCTGCTGGGCGAATCGCGGGTCGCGACGGCCGCGTTCTGGCGCGGCGAGGCCCTGGCGGCCCTGGCCGAGCCGTCGCACGAGGCCGCGGCCGTTGAAGCGGAAGGAACGGGCAGCGTGCCCGAACCGGCGGCTTTCGACGGGCCGATCTCTCGGGTCGGCGCGCTGGCGCTGGACGTGGTGGCGGCGCTGGAGCCCGACGATCGCGACCTGCCCAAGCTGCGCGGCGCGACGCCGGCCATGCGCCAGGGGCTGGCGCGGCTGCAAGCCGCCCGCGACGAGCTGGAGCACGGCGCCTCCGAGGCGGCGGCGCGTTCGGCGCGGGCCGCGGTGGCGCTCCCGGCGGTCACCGGCCTGGGCGCCGCCCATGCGTTCCTGGCCGAGGCGCTGAACGCGATTCACGCCGCCGACGCCGCGGCCGCCGCGCGGCGGGCCATCGAGCTGAACCCGGTCCTGGTCGACGGCTGGCGCGAGCTGGGCGACGCCGAGCTGGAGGCCGGACACCTCAAGGAGGCCGAGGCCGCTTTCCGCCGCGTCATCGCCATGGACGCCACCTACGGTCTCGGCTACGCGAAGCTGGCGCAGGTGCTTCTGGAAGAGGGGCGCACGCTGGAGGCGCTGGAGGCCATCGGCGAAGCGGGCGCCCGCGGGGGCGACCCCTTCTTCATCGCCGCCATCCGCGGCGACATCTATGCCGAGATGGAACGGCACACCGACGCCGCCGAGGCGTACGACCTGGCCCTGGCCTTCGAGCCCGACGACCACTGGGCGCTGCACCAGGCGGCTCTCGAGCACGGGTTCGCCGGGAACACGAACCGCGCCTCCGAGCTGTTCCAGGCGGCGCTGGTCCACGATCGGGACGGCTGCCACCAGACCCTGGTCGACTACGGCGACCACCTCCGGCGCCTCGGGCGCATCGGTGACGCGGTGAAGCTCTACCGGCGCGCGGTGGCGGCGGTTCCGGGCGATCCCGACTGGAAGCAGACCCTGCGCGAGGCCGAACGCGAGCTGCTGGCGGCGCCGAACTAGCTCTCAATCCGCCCGAGAACTGCTAAAAACTGGCGCCGTCCCCGCCCGACGGACGCGGCCCCGGCACCTGTGTCAGGATAACCCCTCCTCCATGGACCACCTCGAGCAACTGGAACAACAGAGCGTCTACATCTTCCGGGAGGCGTTTCGGCATTTCGAACGGCTCTGCATGCTCTGGTCGATCGGCAAGGACTCGACGGTCCTGCTGTGGCTGGCGCGCAAGGCCTTCTTCGGCCACATCCCGTTCCCGCTGGTGCACATCGACACCAGCTACAAGCTGCCGGAGATGATCCAGTACCGCGACCGTCTGGCCATGGAGTACCGGCTGCAGATGATCGTCGGTCAGAACGTCGAGGCGCTGGCCGAGAAGGACACGTTCCCGGACAAGTTCGCCGCCAACCCGAAGATGACCCCCGAGGAGCAAGCCGTGGCGCGCACGGCCTGCTGCGGCCGCCTCAAGTCCGACGCGCTGAGGGCGACCTTGCACGGCACCGGCGTGCGCAAGAAGTTGAACCTGGAGACCGGCAAGTACGAGGTCTACGAGGACCGGCAGCCGTACACCGGCGTCATCGTCGGTGCCCGCGCCGACGAGGAGGGGAGCCGTTCGAAAGAGCGCTACTTCTCCCCGCGCGACAAGAACAGCGACTGGGACGTCGGCGACCAGCCGCCCGAGTTCTGGAACCAGTTCAAGACGGACTTCGCGCCCGGGACGCACGTGCGCATCCACCCGCTGCTCGACTGGACCGAGCTGAACATCTGGGAGTACATCCAGCGCGAGAACATCCCGACCGTCTCGCTGTACTACGACCAGGGGAACGGCACGCGGTACCGGAGTCTCGGCTGCGGGCCGTGCCAGGCCCCCATCAAGAGCACGTCGAAGAACGTGGACGACATCATTCACGAGCTCAAGAGCGGAGCGCTCCGCAACGTCGCCGAGCGCTCGGGGCGGCTGCAGGACGGCAAGCACGGCCTCGAGGAGCTCCGACGCAAGGGGTACATGTGATGAGCGATCGCAAGGCGCAGGCTCCCCGGCCGGATCAACCCGAGCGCGAGACCTTCAACGTCGTCATCGTCGGCCACGTCGACCACGGCAAGAGCACCGTCGTCGGGAGGCTGCTGGCCGACACCGACGCCCTGCCGCTGGGCAAGCTGTACGCGGTCCGCCGCGAGTGCGAGCGCACGGGCAAGCCGTTCGAGTACGCCTTCCTGCTGGACGCGCTGTCCGACGAGCAGGATCAGGGGATCACGATCGACACCGCCCGCTGTTTCTTCAAGAGCGCGCGGCGCGACTACATCATCATCGACGCGCCCGGGCACATCGAGTTCCTGAAGAACATGATCTCGGGGGCCGCGCGCGCCGAGGCGGCCGTGCTGGTCATCGACGCCAAGGAAGGCGTGCGCGAGAACAGCCGCCGCCACGGCTACATCCTGTCGATGCTCGGCATCCGGCAGGTGATCGTCTGCGTCAACAAGATGGACCTGGTCAACTACGACCAGGCCCACTTCCGCGCCATCGAGAAGGAGTACCGCGGCTTCCTCGAAGGCATCGGCGCCGTCAGCCCGCGCGCGTTCGTGCCCATCTCGGCGGTCAACGGCGTCAACCTCGCGAAGCGCGGAACGGGCAAGGAGACCGCCTGGTACGACGGCCCGACGTTGCTCGAGCTGCTGGACACGCTGCCGAAGGCGCCGCCGAAGGTCGACCAGCCGCTGCGCATGCCGCTGCAGGCGGTCTACAAGTTCACCAAGCACGGCGACGACCGCCGCATCTTCGCGGGGCGCATCGAGGCCGGCAAGGTGTCGGTCGGCGACCGCATCGTGTTCTCGCCGTCCAACAAGGTCTCCACGATCAAGACCATCGAGGGGTTCAACACGGCGCCGCGGACCAGCATCGAGGCCGGCTGGTCGACGGGGTTCACGCTCACCGAGGAGATCTACGTGACCCGTGGCGAGGTGATGAGCCACGCGGAGACGGCGCCGACGGTGTCGACGCGCGTGCGCGCCAACATGATCTGGCTCGGGAAGGCGCCGTTCGCCGCCAACCGCGACTACAAGTTGAAGCTGGGCACCGCCGCCATCGGCGTGAAGCTTCACAAGATCAACAAGGTTATCGACGCCAGCGAGCTGAACCACACGCTGGAGAAGACCGACGTCGGCCGGCACGACGTGGCCGACGTGGTGCTGGAGACTCAGCAGCCGATCGCGTTCGACCTGTCGGCCGACTGCGAGGCGACCGGGCGCTTCGTCATCGTCGACGGTTACGACGTGGCGGGCGGCGGCATCATCACGGCCGCGCTGCCCGACGAGCTGCGCGACCTGCGCGCCGAGGCGCGGGTCCGGGACTTCAACTGGGTGCCGGGCGGCGTCACCGCCGTCGACCGCGCGCAGCGGAGCGGCCATCGCGCGGCGCTGATCATGTTCGTGGGCAAGGCGGGGTCCGGCAAGCACAAGTACGCGCGCGCCGTCGAGCGGGCGCTGTTCGACGCCGGCCGCTTCGCGTACATGCTGGACGGCAAGAACGTCCTGCTGGGCGTGGACCACGACCTGTGGGTCGACGCCGCCCAGTCCGAGCTGGTGCGTCGTTTCGGCGAGGTCGTCCACATCCTGCTGAACGCCGGCCTGCTGGTGGTCTCGACCACCAACGCCATCGGTCTGGCCGACGCGACGTCCGTCCAGGCGCTGATCCCGGACACGCCGCTGGTGCTGGTCGACATCGATCCCGACGACGCCAGCACGCAGCCGTGCGACCTCCGCATCCGCGGCGACGAGCCCGAGGCCGAGGTGATCGCGCGCATCGCGGAGCTCCTCGACCGGCGCCACATCACCGCGACCTGAGATTGTCGTTGCTGATCGCCTCGCCGCGGGCGGCGCGGATGTGACAAAGTAGCGCGGATGGAGGCGCAGGCGCACGCCGCAGGGCAGAAGCAGGACGCGGCGCCGCAGCCTCGACCGTTCTCGGCTGAGGCGCTGGCGCGCGAGCTGAACCCGGCGCAGGCCGAGGCGGTCTTGCACCCGCCGGGGCCGCTGCTGGTCGTGGCGGGCGCCGGGTCGGGCAAGACGCGGGTCATCACCTACCGGCTGGCGCGGCTGGTCGCCGACGGCGCCGATCCGCGCCGCATCGTGGCGGTCACCTTCACGAACAAGGCCGCCGGCGAGCTGCGCGAGCGCGTCGACAAGCTGCTCTGGGAGCGCATGCGGGTCGGCAGCCGCGGCCTGTGGGTGGGGACGTTCCACGCGATCTCGGCGCGCCTCTTGCGCCAGTGGGGCGACGCCGTCGGGCTGCGCAAGGACTTCGTCATCTACGACGACGACGACCAGAAGCGCCTCCTCAGCCGCGTGCTGACCGACCTCAAGGTCCCGGAGCGGATGTTCCCCGTGCGGCAGGTGCTGTCTGTCATCGACCGCGCCAAGAACCAGGGGACCGACGCGGCAGCCTTCCAGTCGAACGACTATTTCGACGACGTGGTCGGCAAGGCGTATCGCCTGTACGAAGAGCGGCTGGCGGCGGCCAACGCGACCGACTTCGGCGGGCTGCTGCTGTCGACGCTGAAGCTGTGCGCCAGCGGGACGCCGGCGGCCGAGGAGATCGCGAATCGGTTCGACCACGTGCTGGTCGACGAGTTCCAGGACACCAACAGCGTGCAGTACCGGCTGGTCCGGCTGCTCGCGCGGCGCACCGGCAGCATCACGGTCGTCGGCGACGAGGACCAGTCGATCTACCGGTGGCGGGGCGCCGACATCCGCAACATCCTCGACTTCGAGCGCGACCACCCGGGCGCCCGGCTCGTCAAGCTGGAGCAAAACTACCGGTCGACGGGGAACATCCTGCGCGCCGCCAACTCGATCATCGAGAAGAACAGCGAGCGGCGGCCGAAGCGTCTCTTCACCGAGGCGGGCGAGGGCGACCCGATCATCCTGTTCGAGGGCGAGACCGAGCGCGACGAGGCCGAGTTCGTCGCCTCGCGCATCGAGGCGGGGCTGTCGGCGGCGCGCGCGCCGCGCGACTTCGCGGTGTTCTACCGCACCAACGCGCAGTCCCGGGTGCTGGAAGACGCGCTGCGGGCGCGCAACCTGCCGTACTCGGTCGTGGGCGGCACGCGGTTCTTCGATCGCGCGGAGATCAAGGACCTCATCGCCTACATGCGGGCGATCGCCAACCCGGACGACGGGCTGTCGCTGCAGCGGATCGTGAACGTCCCGGCGCGCGGCATCGGCGCGGCGACCGTCGACCGCATCGGCGATCTCATTTACGAACGCAAGATCTCGGCCTGGCAAGCGCTGGAGCTGGTGTCGAACGACGAGCAGCTGCTGTCGACGGGGCCGCGCAAGAAGGTCGGAGCCTTCGTCGAGCTGATGCGCAAGCTGCGCGCGGAAGGGGCCGGGCTGGGGCCGGCCGCGCTGGCCGAAAAGGTGCTGGAGCTGACCGGCTACCGCGACGCGCTGGCCAGCGAGGCGACGATGGAGGCCGAGGGGCGCATCGAGAACCTGCTGGAGCTCGTCGCGCAGATGCGCGAGTACGAGCGCGAGGCCGAGGAGCCGACGCTGCACGGCTTCCTCGAGCGGGTCGCGCTGGCGTCCGACGTGGACGGCTACGATCCCGACAAGGGCGCCGTCTCGCTGATGACGGTCCATACCGCCAAGGGGCTGGAGTTCCCGGTCGTGTTCATCACGGGGCTCGAGGAGCGGATCTTCCCGCACGCCCGCAGCGTCGACGACGACTCGGCGGTCGAGGAAGAGCGGCGCCTCTGCTACGTGGCGGTCACGCGGGCGCGGCAGCAGCTGTTCCTGTCGCGCGTGCGGCGGCGGCGGCTGTCCGGGCAAGAGCTGCCGGGCATCGCCAGCCGCTTCCTGCGTGACCTGCCGTCGGAGGGCATCGAGCAGATCGTGACCGCGCGCCCGCAGGAGTACACGGACTACTCCAGCGCCGGACGAGGGCCATGGGGCGGGCGCTGGTCGCGCGAGGAGCCCGAGTATCCGCTGAACCGCCCGGTCCCGCGCGCGTCGGTCGCGGCCGCCCCCGGCGCCCGCCGGAAGACCGGCGAGCTGGTCGTCGAGTACGATCCGGACACGGCCGGCGGCCCTGGCCTGCAGGTCGGCAGCAAGCTGCGGCACCCGTCGTTCGGGATCGGCGAGGTGCGCGCCTGGCAAGGGCAGGGCGCCGAGCTGAAGGTCACGATCAAGTTCCCCGCCGTGGGCGTGAAGACCATCCTGGCGCGGTTCCTGTCGAATCCCTGACGCCCGCCGGCGACCGGCGCGCGCCGCTTTCGGTCGACGCGCGGCGCGTGATCATTATCGCTGAGCTTCGCGCGGGCTTCGCTAAAATGACCGCATGATCGGCATCGGCCTCACGTTCGTCCTGGCTTCGCACGTGGTCTCACCCGCGCGCCCCGCGCCTGCGATCGCGGCGCCCGTTCAGGTCGCCCAGGCGCTCCGCGTGGAGATCGGGCCGCCGCCTCCGCCGCGCGAGGAGCGCGTCGAGCCCCGCCGCGGATGGGTCTGGGTGCCCGGCAACTACGAGATGCGCGACGGGCGCTATGTCTGGATCGGGGGCCACTGGGAGCGCGAGCGCCCCGGCTGGCGCTGGCAGCCCGGCCGCTGGGAGCTGCGCGGACGGCGCTACGTCTGGATCCCCGGCGAGTGGGTCGCCGCCGGGCCGCCGCCCGTCCAGGCCGCCCCGCCGCCGCCCCCGCCTCCGCAGGTCGAGGTGGCGCCGGCGCCGCGTCCCGGCTGGTACTGGGTCCCGGGCGCGCACGAATGGCGCGACGGCCGCTACGTCTGGATCCCCGGCCACTGGGAGCACGAGCGCCGCGGTCACGCCTGGCGCCAGGGGCACTGGGAGTGGCAGGGCGGCCGCCAGGTCTGGGTCCCGGGCGGCTGGCGGTAAGGCCTGCTCGCCTAGCGAATCACCGGCAGTTTCTTGGGCGCGCTGTTGCGGACCGACAGCGCGCAGGCGACCTGGCGGGCGAGGGCGCCGAAGATCTCGGCGACCTTCGACTGCGGGTCGCGGATGACGACCGGCGTGCCGACATCCCCGGCGGCGCTGATGCTGCCCTGAAGCGGCACCTCGCCCAGGAACTTGATCCCGGCGCGCTCCGCCAGCTTGCGGCCGCCGCCGCGCAGGAAGATCTCTTCGTGGTGGCCGCAGCTGGGGCAGACGAAGCCGCTCATGTTCTCGACCAGCCCCAGGACCGGCACTTCGACCCGCTGCCACATCGACAGCGCCTTCTCCACGTCGATGACCGACACCTCCTGCGGCGTCGTCACCATCACGGCGCCCGTGATCGGCAGCAGCTGCGACAGCGAAAGCTGCGCGTCGCCCGTGCCGGGCGGGAGATCGACGACCAGGTAGTCCAGCTCGCCCCACAGCACGTCCTCGATGAACTGCTGCAGCAGCTTGTGGACCATCGGACCGCGCCAGATCACGGCGCCGCCGCGCTCGACGAAGAAGCCGATCGACACCACGCGCAGGCCGTGGTGGACGGCGGGGATGATCTTGTTGCCGGTCTCGACGGACGACGGCGTCTCGGGCGGACCCATCATCTGCGGGATCGACGGTCCGTAGACGTCGGCGTCCAGGATGCCGACGGTCGCGCCTTCCTTGGCCAGGGCCGCCGCGAGGTTGGTGCTGACGGTCGACTTGCCGACGCCGCCCTTGCCGGCCGCGACGGCGATGATGTTCTTCACGCCGGGCAGGCGCGTGTTGTCCGGCCGGTTCGGCCGACCGCGCACGCGCGCCGAGAACCGGACGTCGACGGCGGTGACGCCCGAGACCTTGCCGACGGCGGCCACGACGGCCGCCGCGATCGCGTCCTTGGAAGGGCAGGCGGGCGTCGTCAGCTCGACCCCGACGACGGCGCGCCCGTCGGCGAGCTCGACGCTGGACACCATGCCGGCCGAGACCAGATCCACCTGCAGCGCCGGATCGAGAACCCGCGCGAGCGCCGCTTGAATGTCATCTACGCTGGGAATGCGCGAAGCCTGCCCAAGTTGGGCGGATTCGGCTAGCTCTTTCTGGCGCGCGCCGTGGTCAGCGCCGACAGATGCCCGGGCTGGTCGGGGTGGTGCCCCATCTTGCGCCGCTTGACCGCCAGATACGCCGCGTTGTGCTGGTTCTCGCCCACCCAGTGCGACAGGCGCGAGGCCACGTTGACCCCCGCGGCCCGCAGCCCCGCGATCTTGAGCGGGTTGTTGGTCATCAGGCGGATCGATCGGACGTCCAGGTCCTTCAGGATGGCCGCCGCGAGATCGTACCGCCGCGAATCGGCCTCGAAGCCGAGCGCCAGGTTGGCCTCGACGGTGTCGGCGCCGTCGTTCTGCAGGGCGTAGGCGCGCACCTTGTTGCCGAGGCCGATGCCGCGCCCTTCCTGGCGCAGATACACGACCAGGCCGGTGCCTTCGGCGGCGATCCGTTCGAGGGCCGCGTCCAGCTGTTCGCGGCAGTCGCACTTCAGAGAGCCGATCACCTCCGACGTCCAGCACTCCGAGTGGACGCGGCACAGGACGTGGGTTCCGCCGGCGACGTCGCCGCGCACGATGGCCATGTGCTCTTCGACGTTGGGCGCTTCGCTCTTGGCGTCGGCGGCGTCGCGGTAGACAACCAGCCGAAACAGCCCGTGGGCGGTCGGCAGCTCAGCGTCGGCGTATCGGATGAGGCTCATCTGAAAGACTTAGATGGGGGAAGGGGCGGGACGTTACCCGACCGGCGGCGGTTGCGGGAGTTTTTCAAGGATGTCATCCTAGGCGGCGCATGGCGACGCGCACGATCCTGCGGTTTCCCGACCCCAAGCTGCGGCAGAGGTCCGCGGAGGTCCAGGCGGTCGACGACGATCTGCGTCAGCTGGTGGCCGACATGGCTCAGACGATGGTCGAGGCCGAGGGGGCCGGTCTGGCGGCCATCCAGGTCGGCGCGCCGGTGCGGCTCTTCATCGTCGACGGGCACGTGGCGGGCGGCGCCGAGGGCTCGGGCCCCAAGGTCTTCATCAACCCGGAGATCGTCGAGATCTCCGAGGAGGCGCAGACCGGCGACGAGGGGTGCCTGTCGTTCCCGAACATCTTCGTGCCCGTGAAGCGCGGCATGCGCGCGCGGGTGCGCGCCATGGATCTGGACGGCCAGACCTTCGAGGCGGAAGGCGAGGGGCTTTTCGCGCGCGCCATCCAGCACGAGACGGACCACCTGAACGGCCGGCTGCTGATCGACCAGGTGGGGCCGGTCAAGCGCGAGCTGATCAAACGGAAGCTGCGCAAGGACGCCGAGGCCGAGCGGCAGGACGCCGCCGACGGGCCCCCCGCCCGCGCGGCTGGCGGCTGATTCGCGCGCGGCGGCGAACATGCTGACCATCGCGCTGGCCCAGCTCGGGTTCGAGGGACGGCACGGCGCCACCGCCCTCGAGCGGCGCCACACCCGCAAGTTCGAGGTCGACGTCGAGCTGGTCCTCGAGGGGTCGGCCGCCGAGCGGAGCGATCGCCTGGGCGACACCGTGGACTACAGCAAGGTCGCGGAGGTGATTGTCGTCATCGGCACCGGCGAGCCGCACCGCCTTCTCGAGTCGCTGGCCCGCCGCATGGTCGACGGTATCCGTGACACGTTCCCAGCCGTCGGGCGGATCGCGCTCGCGCTGCGCAAGCTGAACCCACCCAGCTGCCCCGGCCACCCCGCCTACTCCGAGGTGCGCCTCGTCGACGAAGCCCGCCCCCGCGGCTCGCGGAGCTAGCGTGTCGGCGGGCGGGAGGGGACCTCGGCGCGGATGCGGGCGTCGAGAGGCGACGCGCCGTCGGCCGGGCGGACGCGCAGGCTGGCGCCGACGGGAAGGCTGACGTGAGCCATCGCCAGCGCGACGACGCGGCCGTCGGGGAACGCGGCGGCGCTGGTCACCCGGCCGGCCTTGGGCTTGGTGTCGCTCTCCAGCGGGTCGCCGGCGCGCGGCGCGGCGGTGCCCGGCAGGTCCAGCACGACCAGCCGCCAGTTGATGTGCCCGCGATCGCGGATGCGCACGATGGGCTCCTGGCCCAGGTAGCAGCCCTTGCGCTCGTCGATCGTGTAGGCGAGGCCGACCTCCATCGGGAAGTAGTCGGCCGTGATCTCGACGCCGAACCGAGGCTCCAGCGCGTCAATGCGGGCCGCCTCGGCGGCGTCCGCGTCGAGCACCGGCAGGCCCGCGCTGGTCAGGCGCTCGCGCAGCGCCGCGATCGCCGCCTCCGGGCCGCCGACCCAGAAGCCGTCGGTGCCCAGCTCGCGCGCGCGCACGACCCAGAGCTCCCCGACCTCGGCGTGGGGCAGGTCGCTGGCGGGCGCCTGCGCCAGCGCTCCGACGGGCACGCCGGCGGCGGCCAGGCGGTCGGCCGCCGCGGGCCCCAGCAGCGACAGGAACACGAAATCCGCCGCGGGCGCCGCCGTGAAGTCGTCCATGATGGCATAGCGCGACAGCGCCTCGGCGACGGGCCGCGCCTGGCCCCGATCGACGATGATGCGCATGTCGTCGGGGCGGACGCAGACGCGCAGGTCGGCCACCACCTGCCCCTTGGGGGTCAGCAGCGCCGCGCGGCACCCGCGCCCCACGGGCGTCCCGGCGATGTCGTTGGTGACCAGGCCGTGCAGGAAGCGCACGCGATCGGCGCCGCCCGCGGCGATCAGCTGGCGTCCGGCGTCGGGGGCCAGCACGGCGTCCCGCGCCAGCAGGTCCAGGTCCCGGGTCGTGGTGGTGGTGGCCGTCATTTCCGTCCTTGCCGTTCTTGCATAGCGCGCCGCTCGCGCAGCCGCACGGCCCGCCGACGCTGGGCGTCCGCGTAGCGGCGCTTCTCTTCGGCCGTCTCCGGGTGAAGCGGCGGCACCTCGCGCGGGCGGCCGGCGTCGTCCAGGGCCACGAAGGTCAGGTAAGCCCGGGTGGTCTGGCGCTGCTTGGTGGTCTTCTGGTTCTCGCACAGGACCCGCACGCCCACCTCCATGGATGTTCGGGCCGCGAAGTTGACCTGAGCCTGCACGATCACGACCTCGCCCAGCTGGACGGGCCCCAGGAAGTGCAGCCGGTCCATCGAGGCGGTGACGACGGGGCCACCGGCGTGGCGCCCGGCCGCGATGGCGGCCGCCACGTCGATCCATTGCATCAGGATTCCCCCGAAAATCGTGCCGTGCGTGTTGGTCAGGCCGGGGAGGACCAGCTGCGCGGTCTCGACCCGGGACGCGCGCGGGGTTCGACGGGGGGACGACGGGCGGGCCACGCGGGGGGGCATTTGGAATGCCGGTATCACCAGGCGTGCGCGAGGTCAAACCCCGTCGGGCGCAGGTCCTGTATTATCGGCGCCCATGACGGTGCGCTCGCTCCTGGTCTGGCCGTTGGTGGTCGTCGCGCTGGCGGCGGATCCCGCCGCGGCGAAGAAGTACACGCTGCCGGAGCTGATCGGTCTGTCGCATTCCAACCCGTCCCTTCAGGCGGGGGCCGCCGCCACCGCCGCCATGCAGTCCCAGGTGATGGAGGCGCGGCTCAACTGGTTGCCGACGGGCAGCGTGCTGTCGCTGCTGGCGCCGTCGCCGAACGAGGAGTGCTTCAACCAGTACGGCGTCCACGACGTGAACCTCTGCCTGCGCACGTCGTCGCCCGAAGCGAGCCTGTCGAACGTCTCGTGGAACCGCGTCTTCACGCACACCGAGGTGCAGCTCATTCAGCCGATCTGGGACTTCGGCAAGATCTCGGCCGGTGTCGCGGCCGCGAAGGCGGGCGTCGAGGTGTCCCGCCAGAAAGAGCTCGGCTCGCGCGCCGATCTCGAGCTCAACGTGCGGAAGGCGTACTTCGGCCTCAAGCTCGCGCGCGAGGTGCTGGACACGCTGGACCAGGGGGCCGGCTACATCGAGGACGCGCAGAAGAAGATCGACAAGGATCTCTCGAAGGGCACCGGCAGCTCGACGGTGACGGACAAGCTGCGCATGCGGACGGTGCACGCGGATCTGGACGCGCGCGTGCTGGAGACGAAGCGGTTGCAGGCGCTGGCGCGCGACAGCCTGCGGGTGCTGGTGGGCAACCAGGCCCAGGGCGACGGCCAGATCGACGTCGACGACGAGCCGTTCGAGGCCCCGGAGGTCACGGCCCGCCCGGTCACGTACTACGAGGACCTGGCGCGGGCGAACCGCCCCGAGGTGAAGATGCTGGAGTTCGCCGTCAAGGCCAAGCAGGCGCTGGCGGACCTGGAACGCCGCAAGGAGTACCCGGACCTGATCTTGATCGGCGGGGCGGTGTTCGCGCGCGCGCAGACCGTCGACAACCCGACGAACGCGTTTTACAGCCACTACTACAACAGCACGACGGCCGGACTGGCGGCCGGGCTGCGCATCCCGCTGGACCTGGGGCCGAAGATCGCGCGCAGCCACCGCATGGCGCACGAGGCCGAGGAGGTCGGGTTCCAGCAGAGCGCCGCGCTGGGCGGCATCCTGCTGGAGGTCCAGAAGGCGTACGGCGAGCTGACCGAGGCCCGCGCGCGCGCCGACAGCATGGAGCGCGGCGAGAAGGCCGGCCGGGCCTGGATCTCGGCGGTGGCCCAGAACTTCGCGCTGGGGCTGGCAGAGAGCCGCGACTTCTCCGACGCGCTGGTCGCGTTTTTCGGGATGCGCACCCGCTACCTGCAGGCCGTCTACGACCTGGACATCGCGATGTCGGCGCTGGCACGCGCCACCGGCGTGTCCGACTTTCGCAGCCTGTAGGGCGTTCAGCGCGGGTCGGCGGCGGCGGCCCGCGCCGTCGCGGCCAGCGTCTCCAGCCGCGCCACGACGTTGCCCAGCTGCATCGCCTCGTCGGGCGCCAGCGACAGTAACCGGCGGCGCAGATGGCCGATGCGCTGCTCGATCTGGGCCAGCGTGCGGTCGGCCCGCGCCCGCCGCGGGTGGGTGCGGATGACGCGCTCGATGGCGGCCTCGGCGGCGATCGCGGCCGTCGAGGCCAGCAGCAACCCCGGCGTGCCCAGCGCCTCCACGAACAGGATGGCCGCCACGACGATCAGCGTGGGGCTGGCGCGGTGTACGTGGAACACCTGGCGGGTCACGCCCCGCTCGAGCCCCAGCAGCAGCGCCAGGGTCGCCGTCCCGGCGACGGCGGCGACCTGGCCGTCGACCGCCCACCCGGCCAGCGCCGCGGCGGCCGCCGCCAGCACGGGGCCGAAGAAGGGGACGATCCGCAGGACGCCGACGGCCAGCGCCGGCAGGATCGGGGTCGGGATGTGGCCCAGGCGGAAGGCGATCGCCACCAGCAGCATCGCGACGGCGCTCTCGGCCAGCTCGGCGCGCAGGTGCGCCCCCACGGCCCCCTCGATGCCGCGCCAGATGCTGCGGGCCCGCGGCCGCTGCGTGGCCGGGATCAGCGAGAGCCAGATGCGCTCGAACGACTCGTGGCTGGCGCTCCAGTAGGCGGACAGCGCCACGATCATCAAGAAGCCGCCCAGCACGTCGATCAGGTTCAA
>CAZPUH010000047.1:0-1651 GCA_964589215.1 uncultured Myxococcales bacterium
CCAGAGATGGATCGCCGCAAGCGGCTGTCGGCCTCGAACGCCACGGCCTACGTCCTGCTAACCATCGGCGCGATCGTCGCCGTCAACCTGATCGGCACGCGCCTGTTCAAGCGGGTCGATCTGACCGAGAACCACATCTACACGCTGTCGCCGGCGTCCAAGGACGTGGTGCGCGCCCTGCCCGACTACCTGACGGTGAAGGCGTACATCTCCAAGGACCTGCCGCCCGAGCTGACGAACGTCAGCCGGTACGTCCGCGACCTGATGGACGACTACCGCACCTACTCGAAGGGCAAGCTGCGCTTCGAGGCGTTCGATCCGGACAGCGACAAGAAGATCGAAGAGGAAGCCAGCGCCTGCAAGGTGAACAAGCTTCAGATCCAGGTGCTGCGGTCGCAGAAGTTCGAGGTCGGCACCTACTACATGGGCCTCTGCTTCCAGTACCAGGGCAAGGACGAGTCGATCCCGGAGATCGGGCAGATCGAGGGGCTCGAGTACCAGGTGTCGTCGCTCATCAAGCGGATGACGCAGAAGAAGCGCAAGGTGGCCTTCACGACGGGCCACGGCGAGTCCGACCTGACCCAGGGGTTCAGCGCGCTCAAGCACGTCATCGACCAGGAGTTCGACTCGACGTCGCTGAACCCGTCGACGGGACCGATTCCGGACGACGTCGACGCGCTGGTGGTGGGAGGCCCCAAGCAGCCGTTCGACGACAAGGGGCGCAAGGAGATCGACGCGTTCCTGATGAAGGGGCGCGGCGCGATCTTCCTGGTCGACGGGATGGAGCTCTCGGCGCCGCGCGGCGGGATGCCCCAGATGGCGGGCCAGCCCAAGATCGGCCAGGTCAACGACACCAAGCTCAACGAGCTGCTGGAGAAGTACGGGTTCAAGATCGACGACGACTTCGTCTTCGACAAGCAGAACGTCCCCGGCCCCATCGACGTGGGCGGGCGCAAGATGCTGAAGAACCTGCCCGTGTTCGTGGGCGTGAAGACCGACTCGTCCGACAAGGACCAGTCGGTGATGGCCGGCGTGAACGCGGTCGTCTTCCCGTTCCCCAGCTCGGTCGCGCTGGTCGGCCCGCTGGCCAGCGGCAAGCCGCAGACGCCGGGGGCGAAGCTGTGGACGCTGGCGGCCACCTCGCCCGAGGCCTGGAAGCAGACCGGGTTCTTCTTCTTCTCGCCGATGAGCAACATCGAAGAGGGGAAAGAGCACGGGGTCTACGGCCTGGCCTACGCCTACCAGGGGACGCTGAAGAGCGCGTTCGCCCCGGCGGCGCAGCCCGGCATGTCGCTGCCCGATCCGCAGAACGCGCCCCCGTCGGAGTCGAAGAAGCCGGTCCGGATGGTCGTCGTCGGCGACTCCGACTTCGCGTCGGACGAGTACCTGCAGCTGGCGCGCTACCTGCCCTTCTATCAGGGCGGCGCGCAGATGCTGTTCAACGCCATCAGCTGGACGATGGAGGATGAGGCGCTGACGCCCGTGCGCACCAAGACGGTCGCCTCGCGCCCGATCGACGTCGCGTCCGACAGCACGGTGGTGGCCGTGAAGGCCGCCAACATCATCGGCGTCCCGCTGATCTTCATCGTCTTCGGACTGGTGCGCCGCGGCGTTCGGCGCGCCCGCCGCCAGGGTCAAAAGCTATGAACCG
>CAZPUH010000048.1:0-2999 GCA_964589215.1 uncultured Myxococcales bacterium
CCCGCCCCCCCGCCGGCGCCGGCCGCGCCCGCGACGGCCGCGCCCGCCCCCGCGCCGCGAATCACGCCCGACGCGCCGTGTCGCGAGCAGCCGCCGGGAGCCGGGCCCGAGCAGCCATACCACCCGCCGCACTGGACGCGCTTCAAGCTGAAGAACGGGCTGGAGGTGTTCCTGGTCGAGTTCCACGACCTGCCGCTCGTGGACTTCAACCTGGTCGTCAAGACGGGGTCCGCCGCCAACCCGACCGACAAGGCCGGCCTGGCCGACCTCACGGCCCGCATGCTGGTCGAAGGGACGAAGACCCGGGGCGCCCTGGAGATCGCCGACGAGGTCGCAGGCCTGGGCGCCACGCTCGGCACGGGGAGCACCTGGGAGGCCTCCAGCGCCGGGCTCTCGACGCTGACCAAGAACCTGGACGCGGCGCTGGCCATCTTCGCGGACGTCGTGCAGAACCCCGCCTTCGACGCCAAAGAGTTCGTGCGCGTCCGGGACAACCTGCTGACCGCCATCGCGCGGCGCAAGGACAGCCCGCCGACCGTCGCCGGACTGGCGCTCGCCCACCTCCTTTACGGGACCAAGCACCCGTATGGGTGGCCGACCACGGGTACCGAGGCGACCCTCAAGAAGGTGACGCCCGCGGACCTGCGCGCGTTCTGGGAGGCCAACTACCACCCCAACAACGCCGCTCTGATCGTCGCGGGTGACGTCTCCGAGGCCGACCTGCGGACCAAGCTGGAGACGGCCTTCAAAGGCTGGCGCGCGAAGCACGTCGCCGCCCACAAGCTCCCGGCCACGACCCCGCCCGCCCAGACCAAGGTCTTCCTCATCGACAAGGCCGGAGCGCCGCAGTCCTCGATTCGCGTCGGCCAGATCGGCATCGACCGGCTGAACCCCGACTACTTCGCGGTCACGGTGATGAACCTGATCCTGGGCGGGGGCTTTTACCGCCTGGACTTGAACCTGCGGGAAGGGAAAGGGTGGACGTACGGCGCCCGATCGAGCTTCGACCCGCGCCGCGCGCCGGGGCCGTTCTCGGCGGGCGGCGAGTTCGTCGCCCCCCACAGCGCCGACTCGGTGGCGGAAATCCTGAAAGAGGTGAACGGCATCCGGGACAGCGACGTCACCGACGCCGAGCTCGCGCGGGCCAAGGACCAAATCATCAAGTCGTTCCCGGCGCGGTTCGCCACCCGCGCCAGCGCGGCCGCGCAGCTGGCCGACCTGGCCGTGTTCGGGTTCCCCGACAGCTACTGGGCGGATTATCCCAAGAAGATCGCCGCCGTCACCAAGGACGACGTCCGCCGCGTGGCCCGCAAATACCTGGACCCTGCTCACCTGGCCATCGTGGTGGTCGGCGACCGCCAGTCGATCGAGGGGCCGCTGGCCAAGATCGCGCCGGTCGAGGCGCGGGACCTGGACGGCGACCCGGTCGGTTCCAATGAGAGCGGCGGCCCGGCCGCGGGTAGCACCACCACCGTCGGCGCCCCTCGAACGAAAACGGCCACCAGCTCGGCGAGCCACCCCAGCCATGGCGAGCGCCCGGCACGATGATCACGGGGGAACCCCCGGTGGGTTCCCGGCCGGACCCGCCGGGGGCCCACCTCAGGGCGACGCCTGCTGCCAGGCGGGGGTCGCGGACGCCACCGCCCAGGCGGCGCGCGAGCGGCGGCAGAAGGTCCGCCGCGTCTTCTGGATCACGCTGAGCCTGAACGCGATCGTCGCCGCGGCCAAGGCGGCTTACGGCTACGTCTCGGGGTCGCTGACCCTGGGCGCCGACTCGCTCCACGCGATCCTGGACGCCTCCTCGAACGTGCTGGCGCTGTTCAGCCTGGGCTGGGCGGCCGTGCCCGCAGACGACCGCCATCCCTACGGGCGGCAGAAGATCGAGATCCTGGCCGCGCTGGGGATCGGCGTCCTGATCGTCGCCGGTCTGTTCGAGTTCACCGGCGCCGCGATCGGGGCGCTGCGGTCCGGGCGGGCGGCCCCCCACGTGGGCTGGCAGGGCTTCGCGATCGTGCTCGGGACGATGGGCATCACCCTCTTCGTCAGCCGCTACGAGCATCACCAGGGCCACGAGCTGCACAGCGAGCTCCTGCACGCGGACGCCCATCACGCCACCTCCGACTTCTACGCGTCGGGCGCGGTCGTGGCCTCGTTCCTCGCGGCCCGCGCCGGGATTCGCTGGGCGGACGGGGTGGCGACGCTGGTGCTGGTGGTGCTGATCGGCCAGGCGGCCTGGAAGGTGTTTCGCGACAACGTGCCGGTGCTGATCGACGCCGCCCGGCTGGATCCGGCCGGGGTCGCCGCCCTCGCCCGCTCGGTCGAGGGCGTGGGCGACGTGCATCGGATCCGTTCCCGGGGCATGCGCCGCGCGGTCGAGGTCGATCTACACCTCGAAGTCGCGCCGGACATGAGCGTCGTCGACGCTCACAACCTGGCTCAGCAAATCGAACGCGAGGTCAAAGTAAAGTTTCCCGAGGTTTCAGACGTAATCATCCACGTCGAACCCAAGGCCCATTGAAACGGGCCAATCAGAGAGCCAGAAGTCGAGATCAAAATTCGACAAAAGTTTCGCCCGAAAAGCCCGAAGCAAATCTCGACGCAGTCCGAACCGAGACCTGACCAAAAGCGGCCGCCAGAACACCGAAGAAACCGAAGAAAAAAAGCCCGAAACCAGAGTGGCACAACACACCCCGCAGGGGGGTCAATAGCTTGACACCTTTGGCCATAACGATAAGATACCGGCCGCACACCTTTTAGTTTCGATCACCAAAGCAGTCCCAGGGTCCCAAACGGGTACCTAACCTCACTAAACCGCTTCCAACCCACACCCGAGATCGTTTGCCGCGCAAACTGCGCGCGCGCGAGGAGAGACGAGATGCAAGGACTCGCCCAGTTCCTAGAGCAAGGTGGCACCCTGATGTACGTCAACCTGGTGGTGTCCATCATCACCTTGGCGATCATCGCAGACCGGGCCATCTTCTTCCTCGGCAAGGGTTCGG
>CAZPUH010000049.1:0-5251 GCA_964589215.1 uncultured Myxococcales bacterium
ACGACGCGGCCGTCGCCGTCATCCCCGCGGCGGCGCGCGAGCGGCGAGCGGCGGCGCTGGGGCAATCGTTGCGCCAGGCGGCCGGTGGCCTGCCGCAGCTGCCGGTCCTGGGCGAGCTGCGCGCCGCGCTGGCGCCGGGGGTGTGGGCGTCGGTGACGGGCGATCTCGGCTGGCAGGCGCCGCCCCCGGCGGCGCAGGCGGCGACCCGACTGCGGCGCCCGCTGACGCTGACCGACCTGCGGCGGTTCCTGGAGTGCCCGCTGCAGGCCTCGGCGCGCGTCCTGCTGCCGATCCGCGACGAGGGCGACGCGGAGATCGACGCCGAGGCTGCGCTGCGCGACAACGAGCCGCTGGACGAGTCGCGGCTGGAGACGGTGCCGTTCCTGCGCGAGCTCGCGGCGGCCCTTCTGGGCGGCGACCAGGACGACGACGCTGCGGTCGCGGCCGCGTACGACGCCGCGGCCGAGTCGAAGCGTCTGGGCGGCATGCTGGCCGACGGCCTCTTCGGACGCGCCTCGCGGGAACGCCACCTGGACCTGCTGCGCTGCTGGCGCGCGGGCGTGCGGCTGGCGGTGGGCCCGCTGGCGGCGCCCCCGGCCGTCGTGTGGCTGGGCGCCGCCCCCGAGTCGATTCGCGCGCCCGTGATACGGCCGGCGCTGTCGCTGGAGCTGGACGGGCTCGGCACGATCCAGCTGGGCGGGCGGACCGAGCTGGTCGCAGACGCGGTGGACGGCACGCGGGTGCTGCTGTCGCTGATCGCCTCGGGCAGCCCCAAGTCCGACTGCGTGGAACGCGAGTTCCTGGCCGCCTTCTTCAGTCACCTCGCGCTGACGGTGCTGGACGGCCAGCCCCGCCCCGCCCGTGCGATCACGCTGCGACCGAAGGATGACGGCAGCCCGCGCGCCGAGGAGCGCCGGTTGGCGCCCTTCACGCCGGAGGCGGCTCAGGCGGTTCTGGCGGGCCTGGCGGGCGAGCTGGTGCGCGAGGTCCACCCCTACTTCCTGCCGTGCGAGGCGGTGTTCCACCGCAAGAAGCAGGAAGGCAAGAAAGAGCCGGGCAGCGTCCGCGCCTCCGTGCTGTTCCTGCGCGACGACAACTTCACGCAGTTCATGTCCGACCGCGGTCCCGTCCCCGATCCGCGCGACTACCCGGTCCCCGACGAGCGCCGCGCGGAGGAGCTGGCGGCCCGGCGGTTCGGTCCGTACTTCGCCTGCATCGCCGACGGGCAGGCAGCGGCGCTGGCGTCCGGGCGAAAGGGGCGGCGATGAGCGCGCCGGGCTTCCACCCCTTCCCTGACCAGCTGGCCCACATCCCGCGCGACCGGGCGGCGGTCGTCGAGGCCTCCGCGGGCACGGGCAAGACGTTCCTGATCGAGCATCTGGTCGTCGATCGCCTGCTGCGCGGCGACGCGCGCATCGAGGAGATGCTGGTCGTCACCTTCACCGAGCGTGCTGCCGCCGAGCTGCGGCGCCGCGTGCAGGCGCTGATCCGCAAGGTCGCGGCGGCGGAGCCGGCAGCGCCCGACGCCACCGGCACGGCCGGCTGGACCGTCGACGACGAGGCGCGGGCCCGGCTGGCGGCGGCGGCCCGGCAGATCGACGTCGCGCCCATCTCGACGATCCATGCGTTCTGCCAGCGCATCCTGACCGAGCAGGCGTTCGCGGGCGGGCGGCTGCTGGTGCAGGAGAACGTCGAGAGCCGCGCGGCCTTCGCGGCGGCGTTCGCCGAGGTGATCCGGCAAGAGCTCTCGGTCGACCCCGGGCTGGCCCCCTACCTGGAGACTTACCTGACCGTGCGGCGGTCGACGGCGATGCTGGAAAAGACCCTCTACCGGGCGCACCAGCTGCGCGTGCCGTTCCAGCCGCCGTTCGAGCCGGCCGCCGTGGAGGCCGCCGCCCGCGCGGTGGCGGCCCTGGACCTCGGCGAGCTGCTGGCGGCGGTCGTCGGGCACCACAGCACCGTGAAGGCGGTGCGCGATCGACTGCAGGCGCTGTACGGCGCAGCGCAGGTCTTCGCCGCGCGCGCCGATCTGCCGGGGTTTCTGGCGGCGGTCGACCCCATCGTCGCCTCGCGGAAAGAGGGGTTCGACTACCTCACGGAGAATCTGCTTGCGGGCGCGCGGGCGCGCGGGCCGGTGATCGCGCTGGCCGACGCGGCCGTCTCGCTGGAGACCGCGGTCGCGGCGCTGTTCTTGCCGCGCATCGCCGAGCGCGTGGCGGCCCGCAAGCGCGCGGCGGGGCTGTACGACTTCGACGACATGCTGGCGCTGGTGCGGGACGCGCTGCGCGGCCCCCGCGGCGGCGTGCTGATCGCGACGCTGCGCGCGCGCTTCAAGCTGGCCATCGTCGACGAGTTCCAGGACACGGATCCAGTCCAGTGGGAGATCTTCCGGACGGTCTTCGCCGACAGCCCGGCGCACCCCATCTATCTGGTGGGCGACCCCAAGCAGTCGATCTACGGCTTTCGCGGCGCCGACGTCGCCACCTACGCGACGGCTTGCGAGGCCATCGCCGCGCCCGACGAGCGCCACCACCTGACCCGCAACTTCCGCTCGACGCCCGCCATCGTCGACGCGTACAACGCCATCCTGGACGCGGACGCGGACCCGCCGTTCTTCAGTCACGGTCCTCTTTATCGACCGGTCGTGGCGGCCACGGGCGATGCCTCCGACGCCGCCGGGCCTCCCATCACGCTGCTGCGCGTGACGGCGGACGAGGAGATCACGAAGCTGCCCATGCGCGCCGTTCGTGAGGCGCTGGCGCGCGCGATCGCCGACGAAACGGCGGCGCTGGTGCACGCCGGCCAGCCGGCGCGGGAGATCTTCGTTCTCACCCGCACCTGGCGCGAGGCCCGCACCGTCGAGCAGGCGCTGACCAGCCGGGGCGTGGCCGCCGTCATCTACAACCAGGAGAACCTGCACGCCTCGGCGGAAGCGGCGCACGTCCGCGACCTCCTGCGCGCCATCGCGGACCCGCGCGACCCGGGCAAGCGGCTGCGCGCGTGGCTGACGCCCTTCTTCGGACTGTCGCTGGGCGACCTCCCGGCAGCGGCGGCGGCCGGCGCCGACCACCCGCTGCACGCGCGGCTCTACGCCTGGCACGCGGCGGCGGCGCGGCAGCCGCTGGGGCGCCTTTACCCGCGCATCCTGGACGAGAGCGGCGTGCAGCTGCGCGAGCTGTTCCTGGGCGAGAGCGCCCGCCGCCTGGTCAACTACCGGCACCTCTTCGAGATGCTGGCCAACCAGGACGCGCAGGTCGCGCGGCCGCTGGGCGACGTGGTCCGCCGGCTGGCGGCACTGTGCGCCGGGCTGACCGCGCCCTCGCCCGAGGAAGGGGACGTGGAGCGCATCGAGAGCGACCGCGACGCCGTCCAGATCATGACGATGCACAAGTCGAAGGGCCTGGAGGCCGACGTCGTGTTCGTCTACGGCGGCTTCAGCCCCGTCCAGAGCTGGGGCGTACGCCTCTACACGCGTGAAGGGCAGCGGGCGGCCGTGGTCGGCAAGGGGCGCCGGCAAGCCGTCGCCGACGCCATCAAGCGCGAGGCCGAATCCGAGGACCAGCGCCTCTTCTACGTGGCGCTGACGCGCGCGCGGAGGCGGCTGGTGCTGCCGTTCGACGGCGCGGTCGAGGCGGAGCTGGGGCTCGAAGAAGCGCGCGAGGAGCTGTGGAAGGTCAACGGCGGCTACGCGCACGTCCATCGCCGGCTCCGCGCGCTGACGGGGGGCGGAGGCGCCTCGCATCACTTCGCGGTCCGCGAGGTCCCCGTCGACCCGCGCGCGCCGGGCGATTCGCTGCGGCCGCGCGCGAACCTGGGCATGCTCGGCTGGCAACCGGCGCGCGTGCCCGCGGTCCCGGCGCCGCCCGCGATGGAGCTGGCGCGCCTGGCGCGCGAGCGGCTGGGCCCCACCTATACGTCCTACAGCCGCATCAAGCAGGACGAGGGCGGCTATCGCCCGCCGACGGAGATGCGCGACGATCCGACAGGGTTGCTCGAACCGCCCTCCGAGCTGGCGCCGCTGGGCGAGGACGACCTTCCCGGCGGCGCGCGCGCCGGCATCTTCGTGCACGACCTGCTGGAACGCGTGCCGCTGGAGACGCTGCGCGACACGCCCGAGCTGGACGCCTGGACGGCGCGCGACGACGTGCGCCTCCTGCTGGAGACGACGCTGCGGCGGCACGGGCGCGACGCGGCCCAGCTGAAGCCGGCGGCCCGCCTGGCGCACGCGGCGCTGACAGCCGCGCTGCCGGTCGTGGGCGGCACACTGGCCGGGTTGGTCCAGGCGCCGCGGGTCATCCGCGAGATGGAGTTCCTGTTCCCGTTCCCGGAGGCGGCCGGCGGCGCGCGCCGTGGCTTCGTGAAGGGGTACGTGGACGTCGTCTTCGAGCACGAGGGGCGCGCCTACTTGATCGACTGGAAGACGGACCGGTTGTCGAGCTGGGACCCTTCCGCGGTGGAGGCGCACGTCGCCGCCAACTACGGCCTGCAGGAGCGCCTGTATGCGCTGGCGCTGGTCCGCGCGCTGCGCATCACCGACGCCGCCACGTACGAGCGGCGCTTCGGCGGGACGTTGTACGTCTTCCTGCGCGGGCTGCCGGGCGCTGTCCGCAGCGGCCGACCGACCTTCGGCGAGATCGAGGCCTGGCAGCGCGAGCTCAGCGACGAGCTGAGCGGGGGGATGTCTTGACGGCCGCACCCGATCGACGGTGGCCCCCCGCCTGGAGCGTCGGTCTGGTCGGCGCGGACGTCGATCCGGAGACGCTGCTGCTGGCGCTGGAGGCCGGTGGTTGGCCGGGAGAGCTGGCGCTCACGCAGCGCCGGGCCTTCGCGCTGCTGGTGCTCGCGTCGTGCGAGGCGCGCCGCGAGGGGAGCACACGGCTGGCGCTGGGGGACGGCCTGGCGGGCCGGCTGACCGCGCTGGGGGCTCCGCCCGCGGACCGGGCGGCGGCCATGGCGCTGGCGGCCGCAGGGTTGAAGCACGCGGCGCTGGAGCCGCTGGTCGGCGGCCCCGACGCGCGGCGGCCCTTCATCGTCGACGGCACGCACCTGTACCACGAGCGCGACTTCCGACTGGAGCAGCGGGTCGCGGCGGCGCTGTCCGCCCGCCTCGAAGCCGGCGAGCACGGCGCGCCCGAGCTGCCGCGCGCGCAGCTGCCGCCCGCCGCCGCGGGGCGGACCTGGACCGCCGGACAAGCGGCTGCGATCGCCGCCGCGCTCGAGCGGCGCCTGACGGTCGTGACCGGGGGCCCCG
>CAZPUH010000050.1:0-2143 GCA_964589215.1 uncultured Myxococcales bacterium
TCGTCGCCCGACATCTGCACGAGCTCAGTGCGCGACGGGGTCGCGCGTTCGTGGCGGTGAACTGCGGTGCATTCTCGGAGACGCTGGTCGAAAGCGAGCTTTTCGGCCACGAACGCGGGGCGTTCACCGGAGCCGCCAGCGCCAAGAAGGGGTGGTTCGAGACCGCCAATGGCGGAACCCTGTTCCTGGACGAAATCGGTGACTTGAGACCAGCCGTTCAGGTCAAGTTGCTTCGCGTCCTGCAAGAGCGAGAGGTGGTGCGCCTGGGCGCACGTGAGCCGATCTCGATCGACGTTCGTCTGGTGGCCGCGACCAATGTCGATCTGGCGGCCGCCGTGTGCGCAGGGAGGTTTCGCGAGGACCTCTACTATCGGCTGAACGTGGCGGCCATCGCCCTGCCGCCGTTGCGGGAACGCCCGGGCGACATCCTGCCGCTCGCCAACCACTTCATGAGAGTTTACGGGCAGCGGCTGGGGACCAGTGAGGTGAGCTTCGATGACGCCGCCGTCGCCCGCCTGCTGGCGCACGCGTGGCCCGGCAACATCCGCGAGCTCGAAAACGTGATTCACCACGCGCTGCTGGTGTGCCGGCAAGGGCGAGTTACGGCAGCCGACCTCCGCCTGGCCAGCCCCGTGTTGCGCGACGCGGCCGACGAGGCGCCGCGCCCGTCGGCGGCGAAGGCCAACGCGCTGGAGGCTGCGTTGCTCGAGCGGTTCGAGGCAGGTGGCGACGACGTCTTTGCCGGCATCGAGGCCACGGTCATGCGAACCGCGTTCGAGTTCTGCCACCGCAACCAGCTGCAGACCGCGCGTCTCCTCGGCATCAGTCGAAACGTCGTTCGCGCGCGCTTGCAAGCGATCGGTTAGATCGCGCCCAACGCCCGAGATCGCGCGCCGCTGGTCGAAGCACCGGATCGAGAGGTGCGGGTCGGGCACCAGCAGTTCGGGTTGCTCTCGCTGTTGCGGGCCAGCGGCGGTCTGGAGCGCGGGCTGGCCCCGCACGGATGGCGGGTGGCGTGGACCGAATTCCAGAGCGGCCTGGACCTGGCCGAAGCCTTGCGCGCGGGCGCGCTGGACCTCGGCGTTACGGGCGAAGGACCACCGGTCTTTGCCCAGGCGGCCGATGCGGGGATCGTCTACGTGGGGGCGGAGCCACCGTCGCCGCACAGCGAGGCGATCATCGTTCCGCTCACGTCGTCGATGGCGTCTCTGGCCGATCTCCGCGGAGCGCGTGTGGCGGTGACTCGAGGGGCCAACGCACACGTGCTCCTGCTTCGCGCGCTCGAGGAGGCCGGCTTGTCCGCCGGGGACGTGGAGGTGGTGTTCGCCGCGCCGAAGGAGGCACGGCTGCTGTTCGAGGGCCGGCAGGTCGACGCCTGGGCCATTTGGGATCCTTGGCTAGCTGCCGTCGAACAGCAGCTCGGCGCGCGGGTATTGCGTGATGCCGAGGGGCTCTCGAGCAACCGCGCCTACTACGTGGCCGGGCGCGCGTTCGCCCTGGCGAACCGCGATCTCGTCGACGTGTTTGTCTCGGAGGTTCGATCGCTGGGGCGCACCGCCAACGAGAGCAGCGATCTCGTCGTGAGGTTGCTGGCCGGTCCCGCCGGCATCGATCCCTCAGCGCTGGCCGTGACGTTGCGACGAAGCCAGTTCGGCCTGCAACCCTTCGACGACGATCTCGTCGCTTCGCAACAAAGGGTCGCCGACTCGTCGTTGCGCCACCGCCTCATTCATCGACCGGTCAGCGTGGCAGCGGCAGCTTGGCGATAGCAGTTCAGGGCGCCGCAACTCTGGCTTCGGACGGCTTTGAGCAGGATGCCGTTCGCCTGGGCCTCTTCCAGCTGCGTCGTCTCGCGAGTGTTGCGGCGCCAGCAGCGCAGCTGCATCGGTGGTGCTGGAGCAACAGAACGGCCCGCGGGTAGGTCCACGATCCTCAAAGAGGGGCGCCGGCATGCCTCCTGCTTGGAGTGCCACGCGATGAGCCTGTCGGTCCATCCTCTACACGCTGAAGACGCGATGGCCGCCGCCGATCTGCTGGCGGCGCACCTGGCCGAGACGGCCGTGGCCCGCGACCGGGCCGGAGGCACGGCGCGCGCAGAGCGCGCGATGATCCGGAAGAGCGGCCTCCTGCGCCTGTCCATACC
>CAZPUH010000051.1:0-1246 GCA_964589215.1 uncultured Myxococcales bacterium
GCGCGCGCCGCAGGGGGCGGCCTGGGACCGCGCCGTCGCCGCCTGGCGCAAGCTGCCGTCCGACGAGGGCGCGACCTTCGACCGCGAAGAGAAGTTCGACGCCTCGACGCTGGAGCCGATGATCACCTACGGGACCAACCCCGGCATGGGCATCCCAATCTCGGCCGACATCCCCGCGCCGTCGAACGCGACGGCGGCCAAGGCGCTGGCCTACATGGGGCTGACGGGCGAGAAGCGGCTGGCCGGGCACAAGGTGGACGTCGTGTTCATCGGCAGCTGCACGAACTCGCGGCTGTCCGATCTGCGCGCCGCCGCCACCGTGTTCAAAGGGCGCAAGGTGGCCGACGGCGTGCGCACGCTGGTGGTCCCCGGGTCGCAGGCGATCAAGAAGGCCGCCGAGGCCGAGGGGCTGGACCGCGTGTTCACCGAGGCCGGCGCGGAGTGGCGCGAGGCGGGCTGCTCGATGTGCATCGCGATGAACGGCGACCAGCTGAAGCCGGGGCAGTACGCGGTCAGCACCAGCAACCGCAACTTCGAGGGGCGGCAGGGCGCGGGCGGGCGCACGTTCCTGGCCAGCCCGCTCACCGCGGCCGCCGCCGCCGTCACCGGCCGCGTCACCGACGCGCGCGAGCTGATTTAAGGAGAACGGACGATGGAACGCATGGACATCATCACCTCGAAGACTGTCGTTCTGCCGGTCGAGAACGTCGACACGGACCAGATCATCCCGGCGCGCTTCCTGAAGGCGACCAGCAAGGTGGGCCTGGGCAGCAAGCTGTTCGCCGACTGGCGGTTCGACGCCGAGGGGAAGCCCAAGGCTGACTTCATCCTCAACCGCCCGGAGGCGGCGGGCGCCAGCATCCTGGTCGCGGGTGACAACTTCGGCTGCGGCTCGTCGCGCGAGCACGCGCCCTGGGCGCTGGTCGACTACGGCTTCCGCGCGGTCATCAGCACGTCGATCGCCGACATCTTCCGAAACAATTCCTTGAAGAACGGCTTCATCCCCGTCGTGGTCGACGCCGCCTCGCACGCGAAGCTGCTGGCCGCGCCGGGTGCCACCGTCACGATCTCCGTGAAGGACCGCACGGTGACGCTGCCCGACGGTGCCAAGGTCAGCTTCCCCATCGACCCGTTCGCCCGGTACTGCTTGCTGCAGGGCGTGGACGAGCTGGAGTTCCTGCTGTCGCAGGAGAAGGAAATCGCGGCGTTCGAGGCACGGCTGAGTCAGTGATTTCCTGACATTGAT
>CAZPUH010000052.1:0-16723 GCA_964589215.1 uncultured Myxococcales bacterium
CCGGCTGCCCCTCCAACAGCCTGCCCTGCGCCGCCACCGGGCGCCTGACCCGCGGCGCCACCGGCGGCCCGACCCGCCGCCCCGCCCGCGCGCCCGCCCGAGCCGGCGTGTCCGCCCGTCCCCGAAGAATCGCTGCCGCAAGCCACCAGCCCGGTCGAGGCCATCAGGCCCAGAATCAACAGACGTCGCATCGAATCGCTCCTTTGAATGCTTTGAACCGCACGCAAAAACCCCTCGCTCGCAGCGCGAACGAGGGGACGGTGCCAATCTCCCAGGAGCGAGAGACGAGCCGCCGTTCTCCGTCCGCGCGGAGAAAAAAGCTCCAACCTTCGGTAGGTCTCCTGGCTCGTGGATCGCAAACCCGCGAGACGTCGCGAGCTGCTGCCACCCTCTCCTTCCCCGACCGTTGGTCGAGTGGTTCTCGAGGGCGGCCTCCACTTACAGTGGCGGGACCGCGCCGGCATCGCACCGGCTTCCCTGTTATGCCCGAATGGGCACCGAAGGCACTATTCAGTTTTCAGACGTGTCGCCTGCATCAACCATCGCCGGCACGGCGCTGTCAAGCGGCATCGCCGCCGCCCGCGCCGGTGCGGACTCTCGCGGACTGCGCGCGCGGTAGGCCGCCGTCATCTCGCCCAGGTGGTTGCCGACGGACGCCAGCGCGCGATACAGGCTGACCTCCTCGTACGGGATGCGCCGCTCGGCGCAGAAGCCCCGCACCACCGCGCGCATGCGGCGATAGCGATTGTGGGCGACGCGCGGAAACAGGTGATGCTCGATCTGCGAGTTGAGGCCGCCGTAATAGAAGTCGAGCAATCGCGGGTTCGAGATGTTTCGGCTGGTGGTCACCTGTTGCTCGAGATACCCGACGCCGTGCTCCGGCCCCAAGCGCCGCATCCCGATGTGATTGGGGATGAAGACGGAGGCCGTCATCAGCGACGACAAACAGGACACCGTCACGTACGCAAGCACGGCGGCCTGCCAGCCGAACAGCAGCGCCGGCGCGATCACCAGAACGATCCAGTGAAGCGGCATCACGAACCGGTCGACCTTGGTCTCCTTGGGCCGCTGGAACAGATCGCGGACGGCGTCGTAGCGAAGCGTGACCCAGTAGAGCGAGGCGAGCGGCCAGAAGGACCACTTCTGGATGCGCAGGAAGACACGCCCCAGCGGCGTCTGCCAGCTGGCCGAATCGGGATAGACCGAGAACAGCACGCCGAAATGCATGTCCGGATCGCCACCCACCTCCTGGCAATGGACGTGGTGCAGGTTGTGGCGCGAGCGCCAGAACCCGAAGCTCATCCCGCACAGGAAGGTCATCCCGACGTGGCCCCAGAGGTCGTTCACCCACCGCTTCTTCGAGAGCGCGAAGTGTCCCGCGTCGTGACCGACGTAGCCCATCGTCAGCAGACCGACGGAGGCCACCAGCGCCAGCAACGCCCACACGAAACCGAAGGGCAACAGGAACAGCCCGGCGTAGGAAGCGAAGAAGGTGGGCACCCAGAACAGAAGCTTCCAGGTCCAGAACCGGGAAGGGTCGAACAGACCGGCGGCGGAGAGGCGGCCCCGCAACTCTTTGAGCGCCGAGCAATCAGAGCCTTCGAGCGGTGAAACAAGCGCGCTGGAGGACATCGTCCAAGCGTCACACGGGCACCTGCCCGCTGTTGTCATGATGTGGTCACGTTCGCGCCTTACATGTCGTCTCGACGCCGGCTGCGTGAAGTTGCTCGCCGGTCGAGCTGACGCCCCGCCCCGGGAGAGGCCTCTAGAGGCGGCGAACCATCGGGATGCGCGAGATCTCCTCGAAGCCGGCGGCCGCGTAGAGGCGGCGCGCGGCGACGTTCCTGGGATAGACGAGCAGCGTGACGGCCCGGGCGCCGCCCTCGCGCAGCGCGGCCGTGACGTCGGCCAGCAGCCGTGTCCCGAGGCCCTGCCCGCGCGCGTCGGGCCGGACGAACAGATCGGTCAAGAACGCGTCGGGGCCGGCGAACTCCAGGTCGTACCCGAACGTTCCGATCGCGTACCCGTCCAGGCACTGGCGCTCCGGTCTGCTTGCCACGGCGACCACACCCAGCCCGCGCGCACGCAGCAGGCGGCGCAGCCCCTCGGCCACGCGCGCCCGGTGAAACGGAATCTTCTCGGCCCGGCTGAAGGCCGCCAACAGCGGCAGCAACGCGTCGAGATCCGCGGGCCGCGCGCGCCGCACTGTCGCCTTCGAGGTGGAAGCCATTTTCTCCCTACGCCCCACCCCGCCTCCGGTTACAGCCGCCCACCTCGGGGCGTTTCGCTCGCTTTCGCTCGGGCGGCGGCCCGCGGCTTGACCGGGTGTGAGGCCAATCGTATACGGCACGCGCGCGGCTTCAAATGACCGGCCCTGGAGATACGGCTGCACAGGCCGGCCGGACCACGCTCGCGGAGCTGGCGTTGCTGTTCCTGAGGCTCGGCGCCACCGCCTTCGGCGGCCCCGCGGCGCACATCGCCATGATTCGCGACGAAGTCGTCCACCGCCGGAGATGGATGACCGACGAGCGGTTCCTCGATCTTCTCGGCGCCACGAACCTGATCCCCGGACCGAACTCGACCGAGATGGCCATCCACGTCGGCTGGGATCGACGCCGGTGGGCCGGGCTCGCGGTCGCGGGGGTCTGCTTCATCGTGCCGGCCATGCTGATGACCGCCGGGCTCGGCTGGGCTTACGTGCGATTCGGGAACCTGCCCGAGTCGCGCTGGCTGCTGTGGGGTGTGAAGCCCGTCATCCTCGCGGTCGTCGTGCAGGCCCTCTGGAAGCTGGCCCCGACGGCCGCGCCCACGTGGCCCCTGCGGGCTCTGGGCCTCGTCGCGGCCATCGCCGCGGCGCTTGGCGCCAACGAGCTCGCGATCCTCTTCGGCGCCGGTGCCTTGCTGGCGGTCGCACGGTCCTGGCCGTTCCGCGGCGGCGCGCCCCTCCGGCAGCTCGTGCCGGTCGTTCCCGTCGCCGCGGGCGCTCTGCCCGTCGCCGCCGGCGCTCTGCCCACCGCAGCCGTGAGCGTGTCGGGACTCTTCTGGGTGTTCCTGAAGATCGGCTCGGTGCTGTTCGGCAGTGGCTACGTCCTCCTGGCGTTCCTGCGCACGGACCTGGTGGAACGGCTGCACTGGCTGACGGAGGCGCAGCTCATCGACGCCGTCGCGGTGGGACAGGTGACGCCGGGGCCGGTGTTCACCACGGCGACGTTCATCGGTTACGTGCTGTCGGGACCGTTGGGCGCGCTGGCCGCGACCGCCGGGATCTTCCTGCCGGCCTTCGTCTTCGTCGCGGCGAGCGGCCCGCTGGTGCCGAAGCTGCGGGCCTCGAAGGTGGCGGGCGCGTTTCTCGACGGCGTGAACGTCGCGTCGCTGGCCCTGATGGCCGTCGTGACCGCCGAGCTCGGGCGCGCCGCGATCGTCGACCTGCCGACGGCGCTGCTCGGTGTGGCCGGCGCCGTCGTCCTCCTGCGGTTCAAGACCAGCTCGACGTGGCTCGTGCTCTGCGGGGCGCTGGTCGGCCTCGGCGCCCACGCGCTGGGATTCGTCCGCTGACCAGCAGCCCGCAAGCGAGCAGCGACCACCATCCGCCCGCCGCCTCTGCCACGTCGCAGCTGCATCCCGACGACGACGTGCCGGACACAGGCGGGCCCCCCGCGGAGCCGTCGTTCGTCCGTTCAGCGCCGGCCGCTCCCCCCGTGCTCGCTGGCGTCGTCGCCCCGGCTCCGCCACCCGCGCCTCCGGTCGGGCCAAGCCCGTCCCCGCCAGCGCCGCCCGTCGTCCCGGGCGCGCCGCCCGCCGGGTTCGCGCCGCCACCGCCAGCGGCACCGCCTCTCGCCCCTCCCGCGCCGCCCGCGGATGAGCCAAGGGGCACGTAGGTGAAGTCGCGCACGACGATCTCGACCGGCTGGCCGTTCGACGGAGGCGCGTCGAAGCACCAGAGGTTCATCCCCAGCGGCAGCGGCTGCTGGGGGACGTTCGTCGTCGGGTTCGCGGGCGCGTAGGTCCAGTTCTTCAGCAGCCCCGCCGTGCTGTCCGGCGGCTGCAGCCCCGCCAGCAGCAGGTTGGCGATCGCGCCGCTGGACCAGACGAAGCGCGACGTCGACAGCGTTCCGCCGCTCAGCGAGAAGGTGTAGCTGAGCTCGCCGATCGTGCTGCCGGACGCCGGGTAGTCCGTCCAGTCCCCGTTGGGTCCGTCGGCCTTCCCCCACCGCGCGTATTCGACGTCGATCTCGTTGGTGCCGTCGGCGCCGATGCCCGCCGCCGGTCCGTAGGGAAACAGGCCCAGCACCACGTTGCGGTCGTAGGTGTCGATGGGCCCGTCGACCTGCCACTGGTACGTGCCGAACCCCAGCCGGTCGGCGGTGAACAGCTCGGACGAGGTCCAGCTCGCCCCGTTCTTCACGATACGCAGGTGCAGGTACCCGCTCGCGTCGACGGTGACGTTCTGCGGATCGCCCTGGCAAACGCCGGCCATCCCGCCGGACGTGACATTCCAGGTGTGCCCTTTCCAGGCGATCGTCGCCGCGCGTGACTCGCGCGCGCCGCCCAGTCCAGCGGCCACCAGGGCGGCAGCCACGCTCGCGACGACCGCCCCGCGCCTCGGCATGCCCCCATTTTGCGCTCTTTTCGTTTGTTCTGTAGACCAGCACCCATGGTCCTGGGCGTCATCTCCGACACGCACGGCCTCCTGCGTCCAGAGGCGATCGCGGCGCTTCAGGGCGTCGATCGCATCATCCACGCCGGAGACATCGGGGGGCCCGAGGTGCTGGCCGCGCTGGCCGCCATCGCGCCGGTCGTCGCCGTTCGCGGCAACAACGACCGCGGTCCGTGGGCCGAGGCGCTGCCCCAGACCCAGCTCGTCGACGCCGCTGGGTTGCTCGTCTACGTCATCCACGACGTCGCCGGGCTGGACCTGGACCCGGCGGCCGCCGGCATCGCCGCGGTCGTCGCGGGCCACTCGCATCGTCCCGGCCAGCAGCAGCGCGACGGCGTCCTGTGGTTCAACCCGGGCAGCGCCGGCCCCCGCCGCTTCAAGCTGCCGATCGCGCTGGGACGGCTGACCATCGAGGCCGGGGCGGTGCGCGGCGAGATCGTCACCCTGGCGGTCTGAACGCCTT
Source organism: uncultured Myxococcales bacterium (assembly GCA_964589215.1). Classification (GTDB taxonomy): domain Bacteria; phylum Myxococcota_A; class Polyangia; order Fen-1088; family Fen-1088; genus JADGRB01. The sequence continues at coordinate 5,121 of CAZPUH010000052.1, forward strand.
TTTTCGTCGTGCCTGTCGATCTGGCCGTCGCGGCTTCGTCGTGACCGCAGGAGGACACGGAGATGACGACGGAAACGACGACGGCGGCACCGGAAATGGTCGTGGCCGCGGGCGGGGCCCAGGGACGGTGGAGGCTGATCCGGGAGGCCCTGGCCGGGAGGCGCCACGACTTCACCACGCTGCCGCTGCGCCGCGCCATCCTGCTGCTGGCGATCCCGATGGTCGCCGAGATGCTGATGGAGTCGCTCTTCGCGATCTCCGACATTTTCTGGGTTTCCAAGCTGGGCGCTGCGGCCACGGCCACGGTCGTGTTGACCGAGTCGATGCTGATCATCGTTTATTCGTTCGCGATGGGGCTGTCGATGGGGGGCGCGGCCATCGTCGCGCGGCGCATCGGCGAGAAGGACCCCGACGGCGCGTCGCGCGCGGCGGTCCAGGCCATCGCGCTGGGCGTGGGGCTGGCTGTCGTCGTCGGGGTGGTCGGCGCGCTCGCCGGTCATCACCTGCTGGCGGCCATGGGCGCCTCGGCCGACGTCGTGGCGATCGGCGGCCGCTTCCCGCGCGTCATGCTGGGCGGCAGCGCCACCGTGATCCTGCTGTTCATGATCAACGCCGCCTTCCGCGGCGCGGGCGATCCGGCCATCGCGATGCGCACGCTGTGGCTGGCCAACGGCATCAACATCGTCCTGGGGCCGATGCTGGTCTTCGGCGTCGGGCCTTTCCCGGCCATGGGCGTCACCGGCGCCGCCGTCGCCACCACGATCGGCCGCGGCGTCGGCGTCGCCTATCAGCTGCGCGCGCTGGCCAAGGGGCGCGGCCACCTGGCGGTTCGCCGCGAGCATCTCCGCATCGACCGCGCCGTTCAGGCGACCATCCTGCGGCTGTCCGGAACCGGCATCTTCCAGATCCTCATCGCGACGACCAGCTGGGTGGGCCTGACCGTGGTCGTCGCCGGCTTCGGCAGCCTGGCCGTCGCGGGCTACGGCATCGCCACCCGGATCGTGATGTTCGCGCTGATGCCCTCCTTCGGGATGGCCAACGCGGCGGCCACGCTGGTGGGCCAGAACCTGGGCGCCGGCCGCCCGGACCGCGCCGAGCAGGCGGTCTGGCGCGCGTCGTTCTACAACCTGATCTTCCTGGGGAGCATCGGCCTGCTCTTCGTCGCGTTCGGGAACGTCATCGTCAGCGCGTTCAACCCGGACCCGGTGATTGTCGGCTACGGGACGAACGCGCTGCGAATCATCAGCGCGGGATTCCTGCTCTACGCGTTCGGCATGGTCGTGACCCAGTCGTTCAACGGAGCGGGCGACACGCGCACGCCGACGCTCATCAACCTCTTCTGCTTCTGGCTGCTGGAGCTGCCCGTGGCCTGGCTGCTCGCCCGCCCGCTGGGGCTGGGCCCGAAGGGTGTGTTCATCGCCGTCCTCGTCGGATTCTCGACGATGGCCGTCGTGTCGTCCGCCCTGTTCCGTCGCGGAACCTGGAAGCGCGTCGCCGTCTGAGGCGGGGCCCAGACAGCCAGGCCTGAGGCTCCTTCGAACAGGCCGACGACGCTGCCCTCACTGTCCGCGTCGCCGGCGAATCGCGGCGGCGATCAGCAGCAGCGCCAGCCCGCTCACGGCGGGCCGACCGCCGGCCGTCGAGCAGCCGCCGCCGTAGAAGCACTGGGGCTGGGGCGGAGTCTGGCAGGTCTTGCCGCCGGACGCCGCGTCGTTCGCGCAGTTGCGGCTCTTGCAACCGGCGGCGTCGCTGCAGGGGGCGCCGTTGTCGGCCTCCGCCACGCAGACGTCGTCGCTGGCGTCCATCGTCGCCAGCCCGTCGCAGGAGAGGCGGGAACCGCAGCGATCGGTCGCGCACGACCCACCCGCCGGCACGCCCGCCACGCAGACGCCGTCGAACGAGCCCGCCGGGCGCTGGCAGATGCCGCCGATGCACTCGTAGTCCTGCTTGCACGAGCCGCCCGCCGGGACCTGCGGCGTCGCGAAGCTGGTGTCGCACGCGGGGATCTGCGACAGGCTGTGAGTCGCCGTCAGATCCGCGCACGTGGCGGCGCGGATCGCGGCCAGGCAGGCGTCCACCTGGGCGCGGTCGTACCTGGCGCGGCCGGCGTTGTCCGATTCGTCCATGATCTGTAGCTGCTGCCGGAAGCTCTCGGTCGTGTTCGCTTCGCACTCGGGCTCGGTCGCGCCCGCGGCCGCGTTGCCCATCAGCTGCTGCGACGTGCAGCACGAGTAGGCCTTAGGGCAGATCGCCTGCGCCAGCTCCGTCGCGGTCTCGTCCACCGGGATCCCGGAGACCTTACCGCAGCCCACCAGCGCGATGAACGGCAGAAAGTAGCCCAGCGACCGGCATGTCTTCATGCTCGCCCCCTGGTGCAAGTTGCGGCCCGGCGCCCCGGAGCGCGCAAGTGGCCGTGATCGCAAGGGCACCGCCGTCAACGATTCGGCAGCTGTCCAGTCTTCGACACCGCGTGCCCCTGGCTCGCCCCGCTGCCGCGGCGCTGGCCGGACCTCGACGTCTACGGCAGCACCTCGGGACGCATTGGCAGGACTGCGCGGACACGATAAAAAGACGACGTACCTGCGCCTGCCGGGGGGAAGGCGCTGGGACGAGGTTGCCGCAATAGAAACGACACACTCCCCGTGGCGGGCCGAGGGCCCGCACCAGCTGCAGCTCTTCCAGGCGGCGTTCGAGGCCGCGCTGGATGCGATCCTGATCGCCGACGACGACACGACCGTGGTCGAGGCGAACCCCGCCGCCTGCGCGTTGCTCGGCGTGGCGCATGACCAGCTGATTGGGCGCCGGCTGGCGGAGTTCACGCAACCAGAGTTCAGCCTCGCCGCGCTCTGGAGGGGCTTGCGCGCCGCCGGCGACCTGCGCGGCCGCTACCCGCTGCGGCGTGCCGACGGCGAGGTTCGCGACGTCGAGTTCAGCGCGCGGGCCAACGTGTTGCCGGGCCGGCATCTGGCCGTTCTGCGAGACCTCACAGAACAGACCGCCTCCGACCGCGCGCGCACCGTGGCCGAACGGCGCCTGCGCACCGTGATCTCGCTGGCGCCGATCATCCTGGTGGCAGTGGACGCCAACGGCATCTACACGCTGCTCGAAGGACAGGGGCTCGAGCGGCTGGGCCTTCGACCCGGGGAGCTGCTGGGCCAGTCGGTCTTCTCCCGCGTGGGCGCCTCCCCGGAGCTGCGGCAAGCGCTTCACCGCGCCATGAAGGGCGAGCGCGTGGAGCTCGAGTTCAGCTGGCGCGACGGCCTGTTCTTCGACTGCACATTCGTCCCGGTGCGGGATGCGTTCGGCGCCCAGACCGGGGTGATCGGCGTCGTGGTCGACGTCAGCAGCCGCAAGGCTGCCGAGCGCGCGCTGCGCGCCAGCGAGGCGCGGTTCCGGGCCCTCATCGAGAAGAGCCACGACGCGATCTCGTTGCTCGACGCCGAGCTGCGCGAGGTGTACCAGTCGCCGGCCGCCGAACGGATCCTCGGCTACTCGCTGGAAGAGGCCCGGCGGATGACCTGGCAGGATTTCACCGAGCCGGCCGACTGGCCCGAGGTGCAGCGCGCGATCGGGACTTTGCTGACGGGCCCGGGCGCGACGGTCACGCTGGAGTTCCGCGCGCGCCACAAAGACGGCCGCCGCCGCTGGCTGGAGGTGACCGGCACCAACCTGCTCGGCTACCGCGACGTCGACGCCATCGTCACGAACTACCGCGACGTGACCGAGCGCAAGGCGCTCGAGCGAACCCATCACGAATTCTTCTCGATGGCGCTGGACCTGATGGTCATCGCCGGCACCGACGGCCGATTTCGGCACCTGAACCCGGCCTGGGAGACGACGCTGGGGTGGTCGCGCGAAGAGCTGACCTCGCGGCCGTGGCGGGACTTCATCCACCCGGACGATCGGGCCGCCACCGCCCGCGAAGAGGCCCGACTGGCCGCCGGCGAGCGGACCATCCGGTTCCAGAACCGCTACCGGTGCAAGGACGGCAGCTACCGGGACCTGCAGTGGTCGGCCGTGGCCTCGCCCGACGAGGAGCTGATTTACGCGACGGCGCGCGACATCACCGACCAGCGCGCCGCGGCCGAGCGCGACCGGCTGCTGTTCGCCGCCAGCCCGATCCCCATGTGGCTGGTCGATCTCGAGACCCTCCGATTCGTCGAGGTCAACGACGCGGCCGTCGCGACATATGGCTACTCGCGGGCGGAGTTCTTCACGATGGCCGTCATGAACCTGATTGCCGACGAAGGCGAGGACCGGATCCGGCGCATCACCGAACGCGTCCTCAGCGAGGGGACGCTGCTCATATCGGGGCGCCGCCACCGCAAAAAGTCGGGCGAGCTGCTGGACGTCGACATCACCGGGCACCGGATCGACGCCGGCGGCCGGCCGGCGGTCCTGTGCACGGTGGTGGACCTCACGCGCCGCTTGCAGGCCGAGGAGGCGCTGCGCGACAGCGAGCGGCGCTACCGGCGCATCGTCGACAACGTCTCCGATGGCATCTGGATGTACGACGCCCAGGGCACGATCGGGTTCGCGAACCCGCGCATGGCGCAGATCCTGGGCACCGGCGTGGAGCGACTGGTCGGGCGATCGATCTTCGACTTCATGAACCCGGCGTCGATCGCCGCCGCGCGCGCGGCGCTGGCGCCAGGCGCGCGAAAGGGTGGAGATCGCCGCGAGATGCAGCTGCGCCGGCCGGACGGGTCGGAGGTCTGGGTTTCGATGCACCAGGAGCTTCTGGTCGACGCGAATGGCCGATTCGAGAGCGCGCTGGCGCTGGTCGCCGACATCGACGAGCAGCGGCGGGCGGAGGCGGAGCTGCGCCGCACCGAGGAGCAGCTGCGGCAGGCGCAAAAGATGGAGGCGGTCGGCAACCTGGCGGGAGGGATCGCGCACGACTTCAACAACGTGCTCTCGGTCGTCCTCAGCTTCGCCGTCATGATCCTGGACAAGCTGAAGCCGTCGGATCCGATGCGCGCCGAGGTCGAGGAGATCCGGAAAGCCGGCCTCCGGGCCACGCAGCTGACCCGGCAACTGCTGGCGTTCGGCCGAAAGCAGGTGCTGCAGCCGGCGGTGCTCGAGGTCAATCAGGTGCTGACCGACCTGGAACTCATGCTGCGGCGGGTGCTGGGCGAGGACGTCGAGCTCGCGATCGTCAGGTCACCGGACGCCGGCAAGGTGCACGTCGACCCCGGCCAGCTGGAACAGGTGATCATGAACTTGATCGTGAACGCGCGTGACGCTATGCCCAACGGCGGCAGCCTGACGATCGAGACCGGCAGCCTCGAGGTCGAAAAGGCCGGCGCCGTCGAGCACGTGGGCGTGCTCCCCGGCTCGTACGTGATGATCGCCGTCAGCGACACCGGCGTCGGCATGGATCCGGCGACGAAGGCACGCGCCTTCGAGCCCTTCTTCACGACCAAGGAAAAGGGGAAGGGAACCGGGCTGGGCCTGTCCACCGCCTACGGCATCGTCCAGCAGAGCGGCGGCTACATCTCGATCTACAGCGAGCCCGGGCGAGGGTCGACCTTCAAGATCTACCTGCCGCGCACCGATCGCGTCGAGGCCGGCGCCCCCGGCACGCGCCACCCCGCCGTCACGCTGAAGGGAACCGAGACCGTCCTGATCGTCGAGGACGAGCCCCCGGTCCGGAACATCATGCGAACGATCCTGCGCCAGAACGGCTATCAGGTGCTGGAAGCCGAGAACGGCGGCGAAGCCTTCTTGCTGTGCGAGCAAACGCCCGACCCCATTCACCTGTTGATCACCGACGTCGTGATGCCCAGGATGAACGGGCGCCAGGTCGCCGAGCGGCTGAACAAGCTTCGCCCCGAGATGAAGGTGCTGTACGTATCCGGCTACACCGAGAACGCGCTTGGCCAGCAGGGCGTCGTCGACCGCTCGATTGCCTTCCTGCCGAAGCCGATCCTGCCGGACGCTCTGCTCCGGAAGGTGCGCGACGTGCTGGACGGCTGACGGGGCCGGGCCGCCGTTCGGGCCGGCCACGGTCGCCTGTCGGAGCCGCTTCACGCAGTCACCGGCGCAGCTGGGCTTCGGCGGCCAGCAAGCGCTGCCTCAACATCGCGCGCACCTTCGTTCGGGCGCGCCACAGGCGCACTCCGACGGTGGCCGGCGCGATCCCCAGGTCGTACGCGATCTGGTCGTAGGGTTGTCCCTCGATCGCGTGCCGGCGGACCCGGCAAGATCGCCGGCTACACCGGTCGGGGAAGCCTGGGTGCGTTCGTGGCGACTGCCGCGAAACGGATGGCGTTGCGCGCGACAGCCCATGCCAAGCGCTTTCAGGGCGAAGCCGAGCTCGTCGAGCAATTCGCTCAGTTTTCGGAGCAAGAAACGGCGTTCATGAAACTGCACTATCGACAGACGTTCAATCAGGCGCTGTCGATCGCTCTCCGCCAGTTGCCCCAGCGCGAACGGCTGATCCTCCGCATGAACCTGGTCGAACGCGTCAGCACGTCGCGAATCGCGGCCCTGTACAAAGTCAGTCAACCGACCGTGTCGCGCTGGATCCAGCGTTCCGCACGAACAATCTTCGCCACCGTCAAGGATCTGGTCTGCGACGAGCTGGACATCGACACCCGCGAGCTGGAGTCGTTGCTGCTGAGGGTCCGCAGTCAGATCGAAATCACGATCTCATTGGCCGACGGAGCTCAGTCGGGATCGTCCGGCAGCCGCCCCGACTGACGCGTCCTGGCCAATTTCCCTTGAGTTTTTCGATGAAATCGTGATAATTGGATCAGCGTTGTTCTCTTCGTTTGGATGGAGCGACGCATGGAGCTGGACATTGGGTATGAGGCCGCCGGCCGCAGTTTTGGCGGCGTGTTCCTTGCGCCGGCGACGACGGCGGCAGCGGGCGTGCTGGTTCTTCACGGAGGCGGTGGTCCCACGGCGCACGACCGCGACGTGGCTCGCCGCTTCGCGCGGCTCGGGTACGCCGCGTATGCGCCGGATCTGTTTGGCCAGGTGTTCGCCGACCGCCGCGAAGGGGCGGTCGTCATCGGCGCGCTCGTGGCCAAGCCGGAGCTGCTCCGGACGCGTTTGAATGCCGCGCTCGACCGGCTGCGCGCCCAGCTGGGCGACGCGACGCCGTTGGCCGTCGTCGGGCACTGCTTCGGCGGGTTGGCCGCGTTGGAGCTGGCGCGCAGCGGAGCGCGCGTTTGCGCCGCCGTGGCCATCCACGGTGGCCTGCACACGCGCGAGCCGGCACGAGCCGGCGGGCTCCAGGCGCGCATCCTGGCCTGCACGGGCGCCGCGGACCCCTACTGCCCCCCCGAGCACCGGGCGGCGTTCGAGGCGGAGATGACGGCCGCCGGCGCCGACTGGCAGCACCACGTCTACGGCGGAGCCGCGCATGGCTTCAGCATCCCCGGCGCCAGCGCGGTCCCCGGCGTCGCCTTCCACGAGCCCAGCGCGCGCCGCTCCTGGGATGCGACGCTGGCCCTGCTGAGGGACGCGACGACCACCGCCGGCCCCGACCCCGCGGCCAGCGAGGTTCGTTAGAAACTGCGCGTAGCCCTCCCGACGAACGAACGAATTCGAAGGGCATCGTCCATCGCGGGCGTTACCATTACGGTCCCGAGGAGCTCTCGCGAATGCGACCGACCCCCGCCCTGCGCGCAACGACCGTCGTCCTCCTGGCCCTGCTCGCGGGGCTCGGCTCGGCCTGCCACCGAGAGAGTCCCCCGCCCGCTCCCCCGGCGGCTCCCACCGCTCCGGCTGTGGAGATCGCCACACCGCCGTCCGCGCCGGGCGAGGTCGGGCCGCTCGGGAACGACTGCTACGACACGAAGCAGGCAAAGGCGTGCCCGACGGATCCCACGGATCCAGCGGGGCGAAAGCTGCCGGCACATGGGGGCGCGTGTCACTTTCCGCTTTGCCGCCCCTGCGGCTCGGAGACGGCGGTCGCGTTCCGCGACGAACACGGCAAGCCGTCCTCCGGGTTCTGCATCTGCGTTCCGACGTCGGACAGCTCCGGCCGCGGAACCCTGTCCTGCTACAGCCCCAAGGCCTGGAAGAGCCGCTCGAACTGAGCCGGCTCCGCGCCAGCCCTCAATAGTGGGGCGGCTTCTCGTTCGTCAGCGGCGCGCCCAGGTGGGCGATCGCGGCCTCGGTGGCGGTGAGCTGTCGCACCAGGCCGTCGATCACTCTTTGTTGGGCGAACACGACGTCGCTCAGCTCGGCGACTTGGCGCTCGAGGTGGGTGTAGCGAACTTCCAGGTCGGTGAGCCGTGATTCCACCGCGGCGAGCGTACCACCGCGGTGGTTCGCTCAGAACTGCGACATGAACTGCCAGGCCAGCGGCGGGATGAAGGCCTTCAGGCCGTCGTCGCCGTTCGAGGTCCCGTCATCGACGCTCGACGGGGTGTGCGCGCCGTCGAACGTGCAGGCCTTGACGGGATAGCCCGGCTTGCACCCCTGGAAGTCGTAGCAGACGTACTTCTTGCTGCCGGCCGTCGTCGTCGGGATGTTGTTCCCGGCGGGGATGGTGCACCCGTTGTCCTTGGCGTGCTGGAGGTTGCACGCCTTGCCGCCCATCGTGTCGCTGCCCCACGGACAGGTGCCGTCGCTCATGCCGGTCGTCCCCATGTACGCGACCATCCCGGCGTTCGTGTCGGTCGGCTCATTGGGCAGGTTGTAGTTGGCCGCCGCCATGGCGACGACCGCGCGCAGCTTCGACTGGCGGGTGATCGACAGCGCGTAGCTCATCATCGCGCCGAAGCTGAAGCCGGTGGAAAACACGCGGCTGTCGTCGACGCACAGGTTCGTGTCGACGAGCGCGAGCAGGTCGTCGAACAGGGTCACGTCGCGCTTGTAGTCCCACGGGAAACTCCCGATGCCCTCGGGCGCAACGAAGATCGCCTCGTCGTGGGCGTCGGCCGCCGCGCGCTTGAGCCCGAAGAACGCGTAGTGTTGCGCGTCGAAGTTCGGGCCGCTGAAAGCCGGGTACTGGCCGTTGGCGTTTCCGATGTCCGAGCCGTAGGCCTGGTGCCACGAGAACACGAGGCGATAGGGTTTCGTCGCGTCGTAGTCGGCCGGGATGTCGATGACGAACTCGCGGCTCATGCCGCCGCTGTTGATCTTGAGGACCGTCGACGTCGCAAGCCCCTTCGAAACCGACATGCCGCCGGTCGTTATCGTCTTGACCCCGTTCATGTTCCCGCAGCCCTTGCTGGGACGCGGGGCGCTGCCGCTGTCGCCGCCTCCGCCGGTCGGGCTGCCGCCCGTGCCCGACCGTCCACCCGCCGAAGCGCCGCCGCCACCGGGGCTTCCAGCTTCGCCCGAGCCACCCGACGGATTACCGCCGCCCCCGGTTCCGCCGGTTCCCGTCCCCCGGCCCGCGGTGCCTCCCGTCGCGATGCCCCCGGTGCCGGTGCCGCCCGTCGAGCTGCCGCCCGTCGACGAGCCACCGGTCGACGAGCCGCCCGTCGACGAAGCGCCCGTCGAGCCGCCGCTGCCGACCTTGCCCCCGGTTCCCGATCCGTTGGACCCGCCGGTGTTGGACGGCCCCATGGACGCGCTTCCGCAGCCCACGAGCCCTATCGACAATCCAAACAGCAAAGTGGGCAGCCATTTCGTATGCATGGGTCCTCCGGTGGAAGCTCAGGCGCCCCGGAACGCTCGATTCGCGCGATTTGCGCGGGGGTCCGGTCGAGGCGCGCCTCGAAAGCGCACCTTCGATTGATAGCAGCTCTGATTAGTTTACAAACCGTACAAAACTGGCTTCGCGCCACAAATCGCAACAAAAACGTGGCGCTTCGCCAACGACCTGGCGGGGTTCTGATTTGAGAAGACTCACGCGGGGCGTTTCCCGGCGACGCGGCGGCCACGGCGAACGGCCTTCTCCACGGGTTCATAGGCCAGCTCGGCTCCGTCGCGCGCCGCGCGCAGCATCAGCGCACCGCGGCTCATGTCGCCGCGCCCGACGAAAGCGGACGGGAACAGCAGGTGGTCGCCGAACACGCGCGTCAGCGGTCGGACGTACTTGTCCGACGCGACGCTGCCGAGGAGCACGAAGCGGCTGGTCGCGCCATAGGCCCGCTCGAGGCTCTCCGCGTCGCGGATCAACGGCTCCGTGAAAACCGGGTTGCGTTCGTGAATCTCGACGTCCGCCCAGAGACGCAACCGGTCCGCGGTGACGCGCTCGTTCACGGGGACGAATCCGTCGCCCGCGCTGATCACGAGAGCACCGGCGTCCGGTTCGGGCGGCCGCGCGAACGCAGCGGCGTAGGCGGTCTTGCCGCGAAAGTACAGCCCGCTGACGAAGCTGAACACCTCGCCCAGCGGCGCTCCCTCGGCCGCCTGCACCGCGTGCGCCAGCGCGAACCCGGCCCGCGGATTGAAGATCATCTTGGCCCGCTCGCCGCTCAGGTTGGCCGGCGACAGAAGAAAGATCGTGTGAAGCGGGAACGTCATGGCCAGCCTATCTTTGGAGCGGAGGGACCATGCCGGATGCTGTGAAGACCGTGGCGTTCATCGGGTTGGGACAGATGGGCCGAAGCATGGCTCAGCGGTTGGCCGAAGGGGGATTTCACCTGCGCGTCTGGAATCGAACGCGCGCGCGCGCCGAAGGTCTGCCGCACGCCGAGATCTGCGGCTCGGCGCGCGAAGCCGCCAGCGGAGCGGACCTGGTGGTCAGCTCGCTGGCCGACGATGCCGCCGTCCGGCAGGTGGTGATGGGGGACGACGGCGTCCTGGCCGGCCTCGCCCGGGGCGGCGTCCACGCCGGCGCCAGCACCATCTCGGTGCGGCTGGCCGCCGAGCTGGCCGAGGCGCACGCCCGAGCTGGCGCGACGTTCGTGGCGACGCCGGTGCTGGGGCGCCCGGACGCCGCCGCCCGCGGCGAGCTCTGGTTGCTGACGGGAGGCGACCCGGCGGCCGTCGAACGGGCCGCGCCGGTGCTGGCTCGCCTGGGTCAGGGACGGATCGACCTGGGTGACGCGCGCCAGGCGCTGCTCGGCAAGCTGATCGCCAACTTCATGATCGCCGGGACCATCGAGTTACTCGCCGAGGCGACTGCCCTGGGCGAGAAGGGCGGCGTCGCGCCGGAAGCCGTGATCGACATGCTCGGCAAGACGCTGTTTGGCTCGCCGATCGTCAAGGGTTACGGTGCCCGCATCGCCGCCGGGCAGTTCAAGCCGGCCGGGTTCACCGTGCCGCTGGGCCTCAAGGACGTGGAGCTGGCGTTGCAGGCCGGCCACGATCTGCAAGTCCCGTTGCCGGTGGCCGGCGTCGCCCGCGATCACCTGATCGCGGCGCTGGCGCGCGGGCGCGCCGACTGGGACTGGGGAGCTCTGTCGACGGCCGTGCGCGAAGCCGCCGGCCTGCCCGTCCGCGACGGCTAGGGCTCCTCCAGCCTTTTGGCGTCTGCGGCGTCCTGGCGTTTCACACACCCGTTTCGGCCGCGTTCCTGCCATGTTGCGCCCTAAGTGAACGGCATTGCGGCTAGTGTCCTGTCTCAGAAGTTAGTAGACAATTAACAGGAGGCAGTGCATCGGGTACACAGGAGGTGTACTCGATGCGCCCAGGCCCGAAACCTGTTGCGATTGTCCTCGCCGCGTCCGAGCAGCGCCAACTGGAAAAGT
>CAZPUH010000053.1:0-1355 GCA_964589215.1 uncultured Myxococcales bacterium
AGCAGGCGCAGCGAGTTGGCGACGGTGCTGCGGTCCTTGCCGACCCGCTCCGACAGCTGTTCCTGCGTGTACCCGAACTCGGTCATCAAGCGCTGGTAGCCCGCGGCCTCTTCCAGCGGGTTGAGATCCTCGCGCTGCAGGGTCTCGACCAGCGCCCTCTCGACCGCCTGGGTCGGCGCGATGTCGCGCACGACCGCCGGCACCTGATGAAGCCCGGCCCGCTGCGCCGCCCGCCAGCGCCGCTCGCCCGCGATCAGCTCGAACCCGCCGTCGGGGCGGGCCCGCACGATGAGCGGCTGGATGATCCCCTGCACGCGGATGGACGCCGCCAGCTCCTCGAGCCGGGCGTCGTCGAAGTGGTGCCGCGGCTGCCCGGGCGACGGGTGAATGTCCTCGATGGCGATGGTTCGCGTGCCGTCACCTGTCCGGGCGGGCGACGGGGCCAGCGTGTGGGCCGACGCGGGCGCCGAGGCCGGCGACGGCGCGGTGGGGATCAACGCCGCCAGCCCGCGGCCCAGCGCGTTGCGCTTGGGGGCGCTCATCGCGAGACCGCCGCGGCGGGGGCGCGCCGCTCTTGCCCATGTCGGGCCAGCAGCTCGCGCGCGAGATCCAGGTAGCTCTTGGCCCCCTTCGAGGCGATGTCGTAGAGGAGAATCGGCTTACCGAACGAGGGCGCCTCCGACAGGCGCACGTTGCGCGGGATCGTGGTGGTGAAGACCTTCTCGCCGAAGTGGCCCCGGACCTCGCCGGCGACCTGCTCGGTCAGGTTCTGCCGCGGATCGACCATGCAGAGCACGATGCCCTCGATCTCCAGCCCCGGGTTCAGCGCCTCGCCGACCAGCTGGATCGTGCGCTGCAGCGCGGACAGCCCCTCGAGCGCGTAGTACTCGCACTGCAGCGGCACCAGCACCGCGTCGGCGGCGCAGAGCGCGTTCAGCGTGAGCAGCCCCAGCGAGGGTGGGCTGTCGATGAGGACGTAGTCGTAGCGTTCGGCGGCCGCGCGGATCGGCCCCCGCAGCTGCCGCTCGCGGTCGGGCACCGGGACCAGCTCGATCTCGGCGCCGGCCAGATCGGCGTCGGCGGGCACCAGGTCCAGGTGCGGCAGCTCGGTCTTGCGGACGACCTCTTCCAGCGTCGCCTGGCCGACCAGCAGGTCATAAACGCTGGGGCTCGCCGCCTCGCCGCGGACGTAGCCGACCCCGGAGCTGGCGTTTCCCTGGGGGTCGATGTCGACCAGCAGGACGCTCTTTTCCGCCGCCGCCAAGGAGGCCGCCAGGTTGACGGCCGTCGTGGTCTTCCCGACGCCGCCCTTCTGGTTCGCTACCGCGATGACCCTTCCCATCTTCTTGGTGTCT
>CAZPUH010000054.1:0-4529 GCA_964589215.1 uncultured Myxococcales bacterium
TGCCGGCACGTGACCGGCGCCGACGCGGGCAGCGTCTACGTCGTCGAGGACGACCCGGCGGCGCCCGACGAGAAACGGCTGCGTTTCATGCTGTCGCAGAACGACTCGATCGCCATCAACTTCCGCGAGTTCACCTTGCCGGTCGACGAGAGCTCGATCGTCGGCAAGGCGGTCCTGTCCGGGCAGCCCATCAACGTCCCGGATCTGACCAAGCTGCGCGAGGCGGGGCGCACGCCGACCTTCAGCCACAACCGCAGCTTCGACGACAAGACCGGTTACCGCGCGCGCTCGATGCTGACGGTGCCCATGACGTCGGCCATGGGGGAGGTGATCGGGGTCGTCCAGCTGATCAACAAGAAGCGGAACCCCGACGGGCCGCTGGGCGCAGGCGAGGCCATTCCCTTCGACACGGAGTCCGAGCACCTGGCGCTGGCCTGGGTGGCGCAGGCCGGCGTGTCGCTGGAGAAGGCGCTGCTGTACGACGAGATCCGCCAGATGTTCGACGGGTTCGTGGACGCGTCCGTGCAGGCCATCGAGCAGCGGGATCCGACGACGGCCGGTCACTCGCGCCGGGTCGCGACGCTGTCGATCGAGCTGGCCAGGCGGGTCGACGCGATCGGCGACGGCCCGCTGGCGGACGTCCGCTTCGACGACACGCGGCTGCAGCAGATCGAGTACGCGGCCGTGCTGCACGACTTCGGCAAGGTCGGCGTCCGCGAGCGCGTCCTGGTCAAGCCGCGCAAGCTGTACGACGAGGATCGCCGCGCGATCCAGCTGCGGTTCGCCTACATCAAGAAGGCGCTGCAGGTCGACCTGGCCGAGCGCAAGCTGCGCGCCGCGCTGGAGCCGCCGAGAGAGGACGTGGCGCGCCGCCTGACGGAGATAGACGGCGAGCTCGGACGGCGCCTCGCGGAGGTCGACGAAGCCTGGGCGTTCATCGACCGCGCCAACGAGCCCGCGCTGCTGGACCAGGGCGGCTTCGAGCGCCTGACCGAGATCGCGGGCATGACCTACCTGGCCGCCGACGGCGAGCTTCGCCCGTACCTGGAACCCGAGGAGCTGGCGGCGCTGCAGATCCGACGCGGCAGCCTGACCGCCGTCGAGCGTGTGGAGATCGAAAGCCACGTCGTCCACACGTACAAGTTCCTGAAGAGCATTCCCTGGGGTAAACGGTACGCCGACGTGCCCCGCATCGCGGGCGCCCACCACGAGTACCTGAACGGCAGCGGATACCCGGGGCGTCTGGCGGGCGCCGCCATCCCCATCGAATCTCGCATCATGACCATCGCCGACATCTTCGACGCGCTGACCGCGTCCGACCGCCCCTACAAGAAGGCCGTCCCCGTCGACCGCGCGCTGTCGATCCTGGACGGCGAGGTGACCGCCGGAAAGTGCGACCCCGCGCTGTTCCGGGTGTTCGTCGAGGCCGAGGTCTACAAGAAGGTCCTCTGACGTGCCGGTCTCGACCCTGGTCCGCGGCCGCGCGCGCCGCCAGATCGACGCGGCCGTGCGCCGTCGCGTGGCGGCCCGCGTGCGCGTCGCGCTGCGCGCGCTCGGCCGCGCGCGCTCGTCGGCCACGCTGGTGTTCACCGACGACGACGAGATCCGCGTGCTGAACCGCGACTACCGCCGCCACGACCGCGCGACCGACGTGCTCAGCTTCCACCTGCAGGAGCTGGCGGGCGAGGGCGACCCGGCGGGCGACGGCATCGCGCTGGGAGACATCGTCATCTCCGTCGAGACCGCCCGCCGCCGGGCCCGCGGCCGCCGGTTGATCGCCGAGCTGGAACGCCTCGCGATCCACGGCCTTTGCCACCTCTTCGGCCACGACCACAAGAAGAAGGCGGAGGCGACCGTGATGTTCTCCCTGGAACGCCGCCTCCGCCGCCTGCCGGTCTAGTGTCGCCAGGGGACCTGTTGTATTGACGCCCCAAGGGGATAATCCCTGGGCCCAGGATTCAGTCTCGGGGCTGCCTTGGCAGTCTTGGGGCTGCCTTAGTTGTTGTACTCACTGAAATAGATCCGCGAGCCACCGTTCACGGCGAGATCGACGTGCCCGGGGACCGGAGCTGAAGCGCCCGGGCTGGTCGCCGTGAAGGGTTTGAAAAAAATGGTGCTGCCATAGGAGGACCAGCCGTTGAAGCCGCTGGGATTCGTGTAGCTCAGGTCGCCTTCCACCTGCGTGTCGTTTGGCGCCAAGCCAAAAACCTCGAGGTCATTACCAAAAGCCGAGAACGTGGTCGTCCAGATCGAAGCGTTGAAGGTTTCCCCGCCCGAAACGAGCCACCAATAGTTATTCCAGCCCGCCGAGTTGTAGGCTTGGGCATACGCTTGACCGTCGGTCCCGACGCCCACTACGAAGAACCCGCCGTTGCCTTGGAAGGCGGTTGCGCTAGGCGGGTACTTGAAAGCGCCGTTCCCTGGGACGGGAGCCCAGCTGGACCATCCGGCATTTGAAAAACCAAACATCACGTTGTTCGTGATGTAGCTGGCGGTACACGGGGTGGCGTTGGTCGCCCCCAAAAAATAAAGGTACCCGCCCGCGACGACCATGCTGATCTCGCCGACGAAACCATCGCTCCATGAGCTTCCCGGAACCTGGTACCAGGTCGACGATCCGGCATGTTGTGCAACCTGCACGAAGATACAACCGTCGCATCCTCCGCCTTTCACCCGAGCGGCCAGGTAATTCCATGACGTTCCGTTGTAGTCTGTCCAGCTGATCATCTGGGGATTCGACGCGCCAAACGTAAATCCGGAAGGCGGAGGAATCTCATTCCAACCACCCCAGCCGGAGTCACTTCCCAGGATGAGCCGGTAGTTGCAAACGATCGTGTTCGAGGACGTCGTGGCACAGACCTCGATCTGGCGATTCGTACTGCTGCCGTATGTCGACTACACCGACGGTGTCGCTATGAACGTATTAGAGCCCGGAATCTGCGACCACGTCGTGAACTTGGACGATGGCAACGCGTGTGCCGGCGAGCCACCGAAAGCAGTAAGTAAGGCGAGAAATCCAATCGTGTGCCTCATTGCGTCCTCCCCGTTGTGCTCAGAACCCCAATTAGCATCTGCCAATCAGCAACGTACGAAGACGAAGATATTTCGCTGGCTACGAGGCCACCAATGGTCTACGTGGGCGTAGGCGCCGGTCCGGCGATCCTTTCGCTGAGGGCTATCGTCGGAACTGTCTGGTCACGCCGGTCGAAGTGCCCTGCGACCGAGATTCTGACAATCGGGGCGCAGTGAAGAACAGCTCCGCGGCGGCCCACCGGCGTCCGGGCTTGCGGACATCAGACGCGCGCGTCACCAATGGGCAGCTGGGAAGGATCTGGGAGTAGGCTGGGCTGCTGTCATTTGGTCGTTGACGCTCGTCGTGACCTGTCACACCGTCGCGGTGGAGGTGCTCGTGTCGCGTGTGGAGGCGGGGGGCCGGAGTCGAAGCGCTCATGAGTTGGGTGTTGCAGGGGTGACGAGCGCTCGGCCTGCCCCTGGGATCGGTGATCGGGCAGCAACCCGCTGAAGGGGTTGGGGAACTCTCCACGCTGCTCGAAAGCTGTCGCCCGCCGCCGGTGCTTCCAAACCCGACCTCCCATCAACGGTACGTGCCGCACCACCGTCGTGAAATTTCGCGCGCCGGCAAGGTATTCCACCTCACCGGAACGCCGCGGGCCGCCCGTTTTGTGATACGGTGTTGCCCCTTCACGACAAGAACAGGAGCGATCGATGCGCATCTCGTCAAAGACCATTTCCTTGGTGGCCGGCAGTCTCTTCGTGGTCGGCCTCGCGGCCGGAATCAACGCGGGGTGCGGCAGCAGCTCCAGCTCCAGCGACGCCCAGGGGCTCTGCAATCAGGCCTGCGACAAAGAGATCTCGTGCAACCCCAACGCGGCGGCCATCGGATTGACGAAGGCCACCTGCATGAGCGAGTGCATGAAGGCCAGCAACACCACGTCCTGTCCCAACGCCTCGGCCATCGCTGCCGACTTTCAGACCTGCCTGAACATGTCGGACTGCACGGCCTTCCAGGCCTGCGTCGAGGAGGTGCCGGAGTGCACGTCGGCCGGCAACGGCGGTTCGTCGGGCACCCAAACCGGAGGGAGCAGCGGGACCGGCACGGGCGGCGCCGGTGGTCACACGACGACCTCGACCGGCGCGGCCGGAAGCGGCGGCACGGCGGACTGCTCGGTGTGCGACAAGGCGGGCGCCTGCTGCACGGCTTTTGGCGCGGGCACGGACTGCAGCAGCATCTCGGCATCGATGTGCAACGCCGCAGGCGGGCAGTCGGCGAATATTGCCGCCGAATGCCAGGCGCTCCTTCAGGCCGGCGCGACGGCGAACATCGCCGCCTGCAAGTAACTCCGGCGCCGGAGGCGCCGCGCCCGGGGCCAGCCCGGGAGCGGCGCCACGCGCCGAATCGTCAGAACCGCATGCCGCGCTTGGCGCGGTAGAGAAACCACTTCCAGGTCAGGTAGCCGGCGCCCGCGGCGGCCGGCAGGATGAAGAAGGTCCCCGCGCCGGCGACGCCC
>CAZPUH010000055.1:0-13061 GCA_964589215.1 uncultured Myxococcales bacterium
TGACCCATCACAAAGGAGAACCGACATGATGCTCGCGACGACCAAGGTGGAGAACTTCGAACAGTTCCTGAAGATCTTTTCGACCAAGGGGGCCGAGAAGCGAAAACAGCACGGGTCGAAAGGGGCGGCCGTGTTCCGCGATCCCGTCGAGTCCGACCGCGTCTGGGTGATCTTCGACTGGGACGAGCAGGGCTTCAAGAACTTCGTCTCCGACCCCGACGTGCCCGCCATCCTGAAAGAGGCGGGCCACGTGGGCAAGCCGCAGGCGGCCGTTCTGGGCGGCAAATACGGGGCGTAGGCACGGCCAAGGGGAGTCGAAGTTCCGCGGCGACCGTCAGCTCGGTCGCCGCGGCGCAACCGCTGGCGCTTGACTGCCATGTGCGCATATCATATGTACACATATGAAAGGTGGGTGCGCGCATGGCCAGCGAAGAAGACACGTGGCGGACGGAGTACAGCGTCGAGGTCGAGGTGGGGCCGGCGGCGGTCTGGGCGCTCTTTCGAGACCCGGCGGGGTGGAAGGGGTGGAACGCGGGGGTCGAGAGCGTCGAGCTCGAGGGGCCGTTCGCGGACGGCACCTGGTTCACGATGACGGTGCCCGGGGGCGAGCGCCTGCGGTCGCGCCTGATCGACGTGCGCGAGAACGAAGGGTTCATCGACGAGACGCTGCTGGACGATCTCCGCGTCACCGTGGCTCATCGCCTCACGCCGCTGGACGGCCGGCGAACGCGCATCACGTATGCGGTCGAGGCGAACGGACCGGGCGCGCGCGAAATCGGCCCGATGGTCTCCGCCGATTTCCCGGACGTCCTGGCCAGCTTGGCGACGCAGGTGGAGGGGCGGCGGCGGTGAGTGTCTGGCGCCGGGCGTTCACCGCGTCGCTGGCGGGTGCCGCATGAAGAAGAGAGCGCCGGCACCCCCTCCGTTGCCGAGCCGCCTGCCGAGCCCGGCGGCGAGCCCCGGCTTTCTGCTGTGGAAGGTCTCGAACGCCTGGCAGCGCCGGCAGCGGGCGACGCTGGAGCCGCTGGGGCTGACGCATTCCCAGTTCGTTCTTCTCGCGACGGCGACCTGGTTTGGCGCCAGCGAGACGCTCACGCAAGCGCGGCTCGCGGAGCTCTCCGGCGTCGATCCGATGACCACCTCCCAGGTGGTTCGTACGCTGGAGCTGGCGCGGCTGGTGGAGCGCCGGAGTCATCCTGCCGATCCGCGCGCCAAGGCGGTCGCCGTCACCGAGGCGGGCCGCGCAAAAGCCAGGCAGGCGGTCGTCGCGGTCGAGGAGACCGACGACGCCTTCTTCGCGCCGTTGCGCGCGCACACGCCGCGCTTGGTCGACATGTTCGGCGCGCTGGTCGCCGCAGAGGCGGCGCGCTCGGCCACGTCCCGCGCAGGCGCCGTTCAACCGAACGCGCGCGCGGGGCGTCGCGCGAAGCGAAAGAAGTAGCCAGGGCGCGACGGCCGGCGACTTCCAGTCGTCGGTTTCTGCCGCTTCGCCCAGTCAGCTTCCGTCAGGTGTTGAACGCAGCTCAGTCGGCCTGACAGAACGGCGAGCGAGCCGCGCGCCGCGCTGCCTTTCGGTCGCTTCGTCGCGGAATCTCCGCCCCGACCCGCGAATTCGCCGCCCTCCGGCCGTGGCATGAAGCTGGCACTGCGAGCCCCGTCATGCGCTCTTTACGTTTGGCTCTGGCGCTTCTCGCCGCTCTGCTGGCGACGGCGTGCGATCCCACGCAGTACGTGGATCGAAACTTCGACTCCAGCCTGGGCGCGGACTTCGTTCCGCCGCCGGCGGACGCTGGCACCGACTAACTCGCGCCGCCGTTCGACTCACGACGCAGAACGCCCGAATCCGCCGGCTGCGGTTGCAGCGGCGGATTCGGGCGGCGGGGTGGGGCGGGGGGCGGTTGCGCCGGCGGGGTCAGGCCGGCGCTCGTTCGATGGGGTGGGTCAGTTGGCGGTGAGCGCCCACGACTGCGTGAAGTCGTCCGTCGAGCAATCCCAGAGCATCATCGAGGCGGTGAAGTTGCTGGCGTTGGCGCCCCCGTTGGCGAGGCAGCGGCCCGCCGCCTGGTTCTTCAACATGATGCCGCCGTGCGGGACGTTGTTGACGTACCAGTTCTGGTTGGCGCCGCCGTTGCAATCCCACACCTGCACCCCGGTGCCGTTCGCCGTCTGGCTGCCCGGCACGTCGAGGCACTTGTTGCCGCCGCCCTTGACGAACTTCACGACCCAGGTGTTCGCGGCGGTACCCGGAACGATGTGGAACTGGTGGTTGCCGTCGAAGTCCATCGCCGGGGTCAGGGTCGGGAGGGTGCCGTTGCTGTAGACGCCGTTGCTGTCGATACCGGTGTTGATGGCGCCATTCCCGGCCAGCAGCACGTAGGCGTCGCTGTCGTGGGTGAGCGGGCTGGTCCCGGGCCGCCAGTAACCGCCGGCGACGTGCCACTTCTGGTTCAGGACGCCGTTGCAGTCCCAGATCCAGGGCGACGTGCCCGCCGCGGTCGAGCCCGTGTCGTCCAGGCACTTGCCGCTGCCGACGTTCTTCAGCGTGGCGGCGCCCGTGGCGCTGTCGATGCCGATCATCCACTGCTGCCACACGTCGTTGCTCATGCAGTCGTAGATCTGGACGCGCGTACCGTTGGCCGTCTGGCCGCCAGGGTTGTCGAGGCACTTGCTCGGGTTGTCCCAGAAGAAGATCTTGTAGCTGCCGTTGCCGGCGCCGCTGTCGACGAGCCCGAGCTTGTTGGTCCCGACGTAGCGGTACTGGTGCACGACCGTGCCGTTGGTGAAGGAACCGCCCGTCGGGGCGACGGTCAGCCCGGCCGAACCGATCATCGACCGCATCGTGTAGACGTAGTTCGCGTCGAACTGCATGGGGGCGTTCAGATCGCGCCAGGTGGTCACGGTGTTCGTGAAGACGTTGCCGCTCGTGTCGGTGCAGCTGGTGTAGCCGTCCGCGGTCGTCGCGTTCCCCATGTGCGCGGCGCAATGATTCGCCCAGGCGCATGACGAGCCGAGGTAGGCATTGAAGAAGGGCGGCGTGTTCTGGGTGTTCACGTCACCGATGCGCCCGGCGACGATCGACCCGCCGAACACGGCCGGCGAGTCGCAGTAGTAGCCGAGCGGCGCCGTCAGGCTGCCGTGGTTCATCGACCCGGTGGTCATGATGTTGCCGAAGAAGGTCCCCTCCATCTGGTAGTTCGAGGGCGGCAAGCCCCAGCCGACCGACGGGGCCGGGCTGTCGATCCAGATCGGGTAGTGGACGCCGTACGAGTTCACGTGCGCCATGAGGCAGGCGGACACCAGCTCCTGGCAGTTCTGGTCGCACGCGCCGTTCTTCCATCCCGGCGCGAAGCCCAGGCCGCCGGGGAAAGTGTAGTTGACGCCGTTCTGGTCCTGCTTGACCAGCGTGTCCCCGGCAGACAGCGCGCACTTGGCCAGGTACGCGACCGTCCGGCGCCCGTCGCCCGTGGTCATCAGCCCGTTCGCGGACGACAGGCCGTTGGCGGACGAGAGCCCGTTCGCCGACGACAGTCCGTTCGCCGAAGACAGCCCGTTGGCGGACGAGAGGCCGTTGGCGGACGAGAGGCCGTTGATGGAGGAGAGGCCGTTCGCCGAGGACAGGCCAAACTCCGTGCTGTCGGTCTGGACGTTGCCGGCACCCATGTCACTGCAGCCCGCCAGGTAGGCAGAGCCGGCGAGCACGAGCGGCACGGAGAGCTTCAGGAAGAGGTCGGAGACGGGATGCTGGGCCATGATGCCCATTGGCAATGCAGTAACAAAGCCAACAATTTTTTTATGATGAGACGTGCAAGCGTCGAGAATGATTGGGCGCTACGCGCCGCGGGGTGGCTGCGGCCCCAGGGCTGTTGCGCGGCAGGCAACGGACGGGACATGAGCGGACAACAAACCGTGTCGTCGGCTGTGCCGTTCGACAGCGACCGCGGCCGTTCGTCGCCGCCCCATGTCATGTTAGTCGGATGAGCAGCGACCGCGTTCGCGTCGGCGTCTCATCCTGTCTCCTGGGCGAGCGCGTGCGCTTCGATGGGCAACACAAGCGTGACGCGTTCGTCGTCGATCAGCTGGGCAAGCACGTCGAGTGGGTGCCGGTCTGCCCCGAGCTGGAGGTGGGCATGGGCGTCCCGCGCGAGCCCGTGCGGCTGATCCGGCTCAGCCTCAACCGCCCCGACCCGGAGGTGCGGATGGTCGGGGTCAAGAGCGGCGACGACTGGACGGCGCGCATGCAGCGCTTCGCGGCCGCCCGCGTGCGCGCCCTCGACAGCGAGGAGCTATCGGGGTTCGTGCTGAAGGCCAAGTCGCCCAGCTGTGGGATGACCCGCGTGAAGGTCTACGACGGCGACAAGACCGACCGCGCGCCCGAGCCTGGCGGGGTGGGGTTGTTCGCGGCGGCGCTGATGCAGCGGTTCCCCAACCTGCCCGTCGAAGAAGAAGGGCGCCTGTGCGACGCGCGCCTGCGCGAGAACTTCATCGAACGGCTGTTCGCTTACGCACGTCTGCGGCGCCTGTGGCAGACGCGCTGGACGCTCGCGACGTTGATTGCATTTCACACGGCTCACAAGATGGCGCTGCTGGCGCACTCGACGGACGGGTACCGCGCGCTGGGGCGGCTGGTCGGCGTCGGTAAGTCGCTGCCGCGCGCCGAGCTGCGCGAGCGGTACGAGGCCGAATTCATGAAGACGCTGGCGCGGGCGGCGACGCCGGGGCGGCACGCGAACGTGCTCATGCACATGCTGGGGCACCTGTCTGACCACCTGGACGCCGGCGATCGACAGGAGCTCCTGGCCGCCATCGAGGCGCAGCGCGGCGGGCGCCTGCCGCTGGTCGTCCCGCTAACCCTGATTGCGCACCACGCGCGGCGGCTCCAGACGCGCTACTTGCTGGACCAGACTTACCTTCACCCTCATGGCGACGAGATCCAGCTTCGCAACCGCGTTTGAGACGCGTGCGCTAGAATGGTCGAGATGACCCCGCGCGGCCGAACCTGGCGGGTTGCCCTGCTGCTCGCTTCGGCCAGCGGGCTCGCGGCCGGTTGTGGCGGTGGCGCGAACAGCGCGGGCACGGGCGGTACGAGCGGCCGGGACGCTTCGTTCGCCGTCTGCTCGGGGACGCCCGCCGTGCCGTTCACGCCGGGGCTGTCGGCTCTGTCCGCCTCCGGCGCGTACCGGGTGACGATCCAGGACGCGACCGCGACGGACGCGACGGGGGCCACGACGCCCGGGGCGGGCATCGGCCACGACACGTTCACCGTCGCCGTCGGCCCCGCAGCCGACGGCGGCGTCGCTGCGCCGATCGACGGCATGACCATGGGCGTGCCCTCCATCCCCGGCGAGGTCCCCGCGGACCCGTACATGCCCGTCCACAAGCACGGCGGCGCGACGATCCCCGCGGTCGCGGCGCAGGGCGGGGGCGTGTTCGCGGTTTCGGGCATCGACTTCTTCATGAGCGGCTACTGGGAGCTGTACCTGGCGCTGCAGGCGCGGGGCGCCGCGACGGCGGACCGCGTGACGTTCTCGATCTGCATTCCGGCCGACTGATTTGGAGCTGCACGGCGTGAACGCGGCGGCCGCCATCGCCGCCATCCAGGCGCGAGCGGCGCGGTTTCGGGCCGGCGATCGCTCCCCCGACGGGCGCAAGCTGGCCCTGGTCGTCGAGGGCGGCGCGCTGCGCGGGGTCTGCTCGGCGGGCGGCGTGGTCGCGCTGGAGGATCTGCGTCTCACCGACGTCTTCGACCACGTGTACGGCACGTCGGCCGGCGTGATGAACGCCAGCTACTTCGTCGCGGGCCAGGCGCGTCTCGGCATCCGCATCTACTACGAGGACATGAATCGCCGCAGCATCGTCAATCCGTGGCGGTTCTGGAAGATCCTCGACCTCGAGCGGCTGTTCCAGCGCGCCGTCATGGGGAACAAGCGCCTGGACGTCGACGCGGTGCTGGCGGCGCGTTCGCGGCTGTTCATCGCGACGCTGGAGGTGGGCGCCGCCGCCGCCCGCCTGTTCGAGGCACGGGCGCTGGGCACGGGCGAGAAGTTGCTGGGCGCGCTGAAGGCGGCGACCGCCGCGCCGCTGCTGGTCCACGGCCGCCTGTCCGTCGAGGGGGCGCGCTGCATGGACGCGGGGATCGTGAACGCGTTTCCCGTCGAGGACGCGCTCGCGCACGGCTGCACCGACGTGCTGGTGATGCTCACGCGGCCCGTCGGCTACCGGCGGCGCGCTGCGGACCGCCTGTCGCGCTGGCTGTTCAACCGGATCTGCGCGGCGGGGAACCCCCAGCTGGCCCGCGCCTTCGCGATCCGACACGAAGGGGACGCGCGGCAGCGGGATCTGGCGTTCGGGCGCGCGCCCGTGCCGCCGGGCGTGAACATCGCGACCATCTGCACGGACGACGGCGAGAAGGTGGATCGCCTCACGCGCGACGCCGGGTTGCTGCGCGCCGGCGCGCTGGCCTTCGGGCGCAAGACGCTGCGGGCTTTCGGCGCCGACGCGGACGCCTGGACGTTGTGAAGGCGACCGGGGCTACTGCGCGGCCAGGCCGGCGCAGCGCGCGTGGCTGACGGCGGGGGTCGTGTTGCTCTTGTACGCGCCGGTCGCGACGCACGTCATGACCGCGCCGCTCGTGGCGTCGATCGTCTGGAACGCGCCCATGGCGGTCGGCGTCCAGTCGATCGCCGCGCCGCCGCCCAGCGTGTAGCGCGCGATCTGGGGCGGTACGCTCGGGTCCAGGTCGCCGCTCGCCACCAGGCTGTCGAGCACGTCGTCGCCGATCGCCTGCAGGTGCACCTTCACCGTCACGTGGTCGGGCAGCGCCGCCAGCGTGCCCGTGTCCGGGAACTGCCGCATGAAGTGGGTCTGGTAGCTGGTCGGGTCGTTGACGTTCTGGGTCAGCAGGCCGGGCAGCTGGTTGCTGCGCGCCAGCTTCTCGGCTTGCCAGAACATGGTCAGCGGGTTTCCGTCGCCGTCGTAGATGCAGTCGCGGATCAACCAGAGGTCCGGATCGGGCGACGTCTCCTCCAGCGGCAGCGCGCTGGGAAACGCGCCGGCCGGCTCGGGGTTGCCGCTGGCGTAGATGACCTGGCCGGCTTGATAGGCGGTCACCTCGATCCAGGCGCGCCGGTCGGGGGTCGCGCCGCTGGGCCAGCCGTGGCCCGACGCGCCGGTGTTGTCGATGGTCAGCTGCAGCCGCCGCGTGGCCGGATTCACGCACAGCGTCTCCTGCAGCGCCGTGTCCAGCAGCGCCTGGGCCGCCGCGCGCGCCGCGCCGTCCGCGGCACCGCCGTCGGCCGCGGCCGTCGCGCCGCCCATCGCCAGATCCACCGCGGGAAACCCGTGGTCGTGCACGCGCCGGATCTTGTCGGGGGTCGTCGCCGACGCCGGCCCGTTGCTGGCCGCCATGTGGCACTGCGCGCAGCTCTCGCCGTTCGGCAGCAGCGACAGAGACGTCGCCTTCCATTCGGCGAACGTGCGCTCGACGTGCGCGCCCTGAAGGTTCTGGATGTCGTGGCAGCTGCCGCAGGCCGCCGCCGACTCGGGCGTCGCGCCGTCCAGGTAGCGCGAATACGAAACGTTGTGAGGCGAGCCGGGGACAGGGTCGCTGAAGGGGCCAAACAGATCGCCGTTCGCGGCGAGCTTCAACGGGTTGTTGTGCGTGTCGGTGACGTCGGTCACCGAGTGGCAGAAGTAGCAGGTGACACCCTTGGCCGACGCCGGAAGGCCGTCCAGGTTCGTCCCGTCCGTCAGCCGGGCGCGCACGGCCACGGGCGCGTGGCAGTTCACGCAAAACGTCCCCAGCGCGCCGTTGCTCTCGCGCTGTCCGCGCGCGTTCATGGCCTGGAACACCGGGTCGTCGGTCGCGTAGGCGTGCATGCTCTGCGCCCACTGTCGATACTGCGCCGGGTGGCAGGTCTGGCAGGTCGCGGGGTCCATCAGCGCGCTGCTCTGTAGCGCCGGACCCGACGAGCTGCCGCAGCCCGCGGCGGCCACGCCCAGGGCGAGCAGCGCGGCGGCAAAGGCGCGACACGGTCGCATGAGCCAACAAGTATGTCTCGGGCGCGGCGCCATGTCACAATCCAGCCGTGCACGGTGGAGGTGCCGCGACGGTCGTGCTGTGGGCGGTGTTTCTGGGCGCCGTCGGCGGCTGCCACCAGCAGGCGGCGGCCGTCAGCTGCCCCGCGGCTCCCGTCGACCCTCCCTGCCCGGACGTGATGCCCAGCTTCGCGCAGGACGTGTACCCCAACGTCTTCGCGCAGGTTTGCGTGCGCTGCCACGCCCCGGGGGGCGAGGAGGCGAGCAACCCGCTGACGACCTACCAGCAGATCTACGGGACGGGGGGCGTGGAGGCGCGCGAGATCTACTTCCAGGTGTTCCAGTCCTGCCTGATGCCGCCGTCGAACGCCCCGGAACAGCTGACGGACGTCCAGCGGCAGAAGCTGCTCGACTGGTTCGGCTGCGGCGCGCCCGACACGCCGTGAGGGGCGGCTAGGGGACGCGAACGTAGAAGGCCGCGTGACCGTGGGGCGAATCCTCGGGGTCGTCGCTGCACTCTTCGTAAAGGTGGAAGCGCACGGTCCAGTAGTGCCCGGGCGTGTTGCCGGGCGCATCGAAGCGGACGGGGCCGACCTTGTAGACGCCGGGCGCGATCTCGGACGAGGGCGCCCTGGGCGCCGGAACGCCGTGGGTCAGCGACAGCGAAACGTCGGGGCGGATCCCCGCGCAGCTGGCCGGCTTGCCGTCGGCCGCGCGGATCGCGGTGACGGTGAAGTATGTGTCGGCGTTCTCCTTGATCGACGTCGAGGTCCAGCTGACGTAGTACTTGCAGTCATCGTCGTACCCAGCCGACCCGTACATCGTGGGACCGTAGTCGCCCAGGTCCGTGGTGTCGGCGCCGGCGTCCTTGTCGGCGCCGGCGTCCTTGTCGGCGCTGGCGTCCTTGTCGCCGCCGGCGTCGTCGGCGCTGGCCGTGGCCGTCCCCGCGTCGTTCGAGAAGGACACGACGCACATCGCCTTGTTCGCGGGAACCGACGTGGGGTCGTCGACCTGGCAGACGCCGATCTCTTGAATGCGCTGGCCGCCGTCGGCGGCGTTGCAGTGACTGTCGAGCGGACCCAGGACCACGCCGGCCGAGGACTCGCCCGTCGCGCCGCCGGTCGCGCCGCCACCGCCGTCGTTGGCGGCCTTGCCGCTGCCGTCACACCCGGTGACGACCAGCGCGGCGCTCGCGCCCACGGCGAAGAGCGTCTGGACGATCCACACCCGCAGCGGTCGCATCGACGATGGTTTCATGGCGGGAAGGCTAAGACGGCCGGCGCCGTCCGGCGGTGCGTAAAATTTTCGCAGCTCGGCCGGGGCGCTTCGCGAGCCGTTCAGACCCGCGGCGGGTACTTCTTCAGTTTCAACTGCAGCGTGCGCCGCGTGATGCCCAGCCGGCGGGCGGCTTCCGAGATGTTCTGGTGGCAATCGGCCAGCACGCGCTGGATGTGCTCCCACTCGGCCCGGGCCAGCGACGGCGCCGCGGGCTCGGCGGGGTGCACCGGCTCGCCCGTCAGGGCCGCGATGATCTGGTCGGCGTCGACCGGTTTGCTGAGGTAGTCGTGGGCGCCGGCGCGCAGCGCCTCGACGGCGGACGTGATGCTGCCGTAGCCTGTCAGCACGACGACCCGCGCCCCCGGCGCCGTCTGGCGGACGGGCCCGATCAGGGACAGGCCGGTGGGGCCCGGCATTCGCAGGTCCAGCACGGCGAACTCGAATCGCTGCGCGCCGGCCGCCGCCAGCGCCGACGGTCCGTCGCCGGCGGTCACGACCGGGTGACCGCGGTCGCGCAGCGCGCGGGCGAGCCGCTCGCGGAACACCTCGTCGTCGTCGACGAGGAGGATGGCGCCCGCCTCGCTCACCCCGCCTCCTCCAGACGCGGCAGCCAGACGCGGGCGGTCGTTCCGCGCCCGGGCGCGGAGGCGATGACCAGCTGGCCGCCGACCCGCTCGACGATGGCGCGGGCCAGGAAGACCCCTAGGCCCATGCCCTGGCCGGCCGGCTTGGTCGTGAAGAACGGCTCGCCCACGTGGTCCAGGACCGCCGCCGGGATGCCGGCGCCGCGATCGGCGATCTCGAACACGACGCCGTGCCTTTCGGAATCGGCAGCGACGCGCACGGCGACGGGCGCCCCGGCCGGCGAGGCCTGCCGCGCGTTGTCGACCAGACCGCGCAGCGCCTGCGTGAACGCGTGGCGGGGCAGGGCGGCCACCGCCTCGGCGCTGGCGGCATCGACCGACAGCGTGACCGCGGCATCGGGGGCCCCCTCCGGGAAACAGTCGGCCACCAGGTCGCGCACCGACACGGGGGCGAACCTCTCCCCCGACGGGTCACCGGCCTCGATCCGCATGCGCGCCAGGATCTGGCGGCAGCGCTCGACCTCCTCGCGCATCAGGCGCGCGTCGGCGGGATCCAGCCCCGCGCGGGCGATCTGCCGTTCCAGCTCCTTGGCGACGACGGCGATCGTCGACAGGGGCGTGGCCAGCTCGTGGGCGGCGCCCGCTGCGAGCGTGGCCAGCGAGGCCAGCCGGTCCTGCCGAGCGGCCAGGTTGCGAGAGGCCTCGAGCTCGGCGTCGCGGACGGCCAGCGCGCGCCGCACGCGCAGCAGGAAGTGGACGATGAACGCCGCCGCCACGCCGAACGCGACCCACATGCCGCGAAAGTGCAGCGCCATGTGATCGGCGTGCCCTCCCGGCATCGGCAGCGGCCGGTGCTGAACGTACAGAACGGCCGACGAGGCCAGCGACAGCAGCACCAGCGCCCAGGTCCAGGCGGACTGCAGCGTGATGGCGGCGATCGCGATGGGCACGAGGTAGAGGAAGCTGAAGGGGTTTTCCGGCCCGCCCGTGAAGTAGAGCAGGGCCGAAAACGCGAGGACGTCGAACGCCATCGCCGCCAGCAGCCAGGCGTCCTGCGGGGGGCGAACGCGCGCCAGCAGCAGCCCCGCGACGTTCGAGGCGGCCTCGAGGGCGACGATGGCGACCAGGGGCGCCAGCGGGACGGAGAGGCCCATCCCGAGTCGCACCACCGCGATCGTGATCGCCTGGCCGGCAATGGTGGCGAACCGAAGCCGCACCAGCCAGCTGAAGTTGATGCGCGCGGGGGAGACCGGCTCGGCCATGCCCCGGAACTATATCCGGGTGGGGCGCTCTCGAAAGCGATCTGGATCCGCGCCGAGACTGGCCATCCGTTCCAGCGTGTCGAGCAGGACGTGGGCCTGGACGGGTTTGGGCAGCATCTCCAGCCGGCCGCGCTCGCTGTGCATCGAGTCTGGCCGGAACCCGCTGGCCGTCAGCAAGATGACGGGGATGGCGGCCAGGCTCGGATCGTCGAGCTGCGCCCGCCGGAAGTCCCAGCCGTCGACGTTCGGCATCATCAAATCGAGCAAGATCACCGAAGGCCGCAGCCCGCCGCGCAGCTTCTCGAGCGCTTCGCCTCCGTCGGCGGTCAGCGATACGTCATACCCCTCCGTGCTCAGCAGCTCGGCGAGCGCGTTTCTGACGTCCGAGTCGTCCTCGATCACCAGTACGGTGTGGTTGGGCTCCGCCACTTGGCTCAAACATTCGCCGGCCGCGCCGGTGCGTCAAGAGGCGTACCTCCGAAAACCGGTCAAGATCGACTCAGGCGCTGTCGATGGGGTGGCCATGAGCGTTGCGCTCGCACGTCAGCCCCCGTATCCGGTCCGGGTCCAGCAACGCCGGTGCGGCAAGTGCGGGAAGCTCGTTTCACGGGCCGCGTACGCATGCCGCCGCTGCGGCAAATCCCAGCGAATGCGGCCGAAAACGATGCTGCTGCTGGCTTGCACGGGATTGATGGTGGCCATGTTCACCGTCGCCATCTTGAGCGCGCTGGGCGTGTCCCTGCGCCCCACCGTGGAGGCTGCGCCGGCCGCCCCGGTCGTCGCCGCCGTTCCAACCAGCCCGGTCGCCCCGCGATTCACCGCTGGCCAGACGCCGGAGATCACGGCCGCCGAGCTCTGGTCCGCGTACACGCGCGACGCGGCTTCGGCCGATCGCCAGTACCGGCAGCGTTCGGTGCAGGTCACCGGAACGGTGCGATCGGTGGACCGCGACTTCGAGGGTGACATGGTCATCCGCCTGGCGACGCCCGATCCGTTCGATTCGGTGAACGCGACGCTGGCCACCCGCAACGATCCCGTGCTGGCCACCCTCGCGAAGGGTCGCGCCGTGTCGCTGCTGTGCGTGGGGCGTGGCGCGATGATGGGCGCCCCGCTGCTGGGCGGCTGCTTCGTCAGGTAGCGCGCGCGGCGGCGCGGCGGCGGCCGGCGTAGGCGGCCGAGACGGCCAGCAGTTGCGCGTGCAACGACGCCGCCGATGTCTGCCCGGGCGCCGTGGGCGCGCCGATGAAGCCGTAAGCCAGCGCTGAACCCGCGGCGGCCAGCTCGACGCGGAACGCTTCGTCGCCCATCCCGATGACCGCGATCCGGCGCGGGTGGCGCGCCAGCAGCGCGCGCAGGACCGTGCGGTCGGCGTCGTCATCGACCCGGGTCGCGATCTTGGCGATGGCGCCCGGCGAGACGCCCTCGCAGCGCGTGGCGACCGCCTGCAGCTCCGGCAGCGGCGGCGTGCGGTGGAAATCGTGGTGCGAGACGATCAGCTGCCCGTCCGGGCGACCGGCCAGGAGAGCCGCGACCTCGGCGGCGATGGGGGCGTCGTTCTCGACGTCCGCCCACGACGCCACCCGCAGCGCGTCGCGGAACAGCGCCAGGCGGGCCGTTTCGGGCCCTTTGAACTGTCCGCCCTGGGCCGCCGAGCGGATCGTGACCAGGACCGGCGTGCCGGTGGATTCGAGACGCGCGCACGCGCCGGCGGCGTCGCCTCCGAGCGCCTGGCCGTCGAAGAGGTCGATGCGCGCCTCGACGACGTCGAACGATCGCCGGTCGAACGGGAGAGCGGCGCAATCGGCCAGCGTCGCCGGGCGATCGGCCACGCCGACGACGAGCGGCCCGTCCGAGAGCTGCAGCATGGGGGACAACCTACCGCGGGCCGGTCGACGGAGCGACC
>CAZPUH010000056.1:0-4283 GCA_964589215.1 uncultured Myxococcales bacterium
CGGCCTGTCACCCGGCGCTGGTTCCGGGGCAGAAGGCGGCCACCTCCTCGAAGGTCGAGACGCTGGTCGCGGCGCTGGAGACGGCGGTCGCCGAGAACCACAAGGCGCTGGTCTTCTCGCAGTGGACCAGCCTGCTGGACCTGATCGAGCCGGCGCTGGCGCGCGCCGAGCTGCCCTTCACGCGGCTCGACGGCGCGACGCGCGACCGGGGCGCGGTCGTCGCGCGCTTCCAGGCCGACGACGGCCCGCCCGTGATGCTGGTGTCGCTGAAGGCCGGCGGCAGCGGCCTGAACCTGACCGCCGCCGACCACGTGTTTCTGTGCGACCCCTGGTGGAACCCCGCCGTCGAGGCGCAGGCCGCCGACCGCACCCACCGCATCGGCCAGACCCGCCCCGTCTTCGTCTATCGCCTGGTCTCGGCGGACACCGTCGAGGAGAAGATCCTGGTTCTGCAGGACAGCAAGCGCGCGCTGATGGACGCCGCGCTGGCCGACGGCGCGGCCGCCGCGGGGCTCACGAAGGACGATCTGCTCGCGCTGCTGGCGTGAGGGGCGCGGCGATCAGCTAGCTGGTGCCGCTCTGCTCGATGGCGAGCGGATCCGGCGCCGCGCGCAGGCCCGGGAACGGGATGAGGGAGCCGTCGGCCTGCGCCGCCGCGGCGGCCCGCCGATCGCGATCTCGGCGCGCGCGACGCGACGAGCGCACGACGTGCGCGATCCCCAGCCCGATCGCGATCGGCATCAGGACGACAACCACCCGGTTGGAGGCGCCGATCAACTTCAGCCCGGACATCAGCAACACCACGCACAGCGACGGGCGGATCACGTAGTCGGGCGCCCGGGCCGAGAAGCGGGCGCCGATGAACACGCCGGGCAAGCTGCCGATGACGATCGACAGTGTCAGGCCCAGCTTGAAATCGCCGAACAGGATGTGCGCAATCGCGGCGCTGGCGACCAGCGGCACCGCCTGGACCAGGTCGGTCCCGACCATCTGCGACATCGGCAGCGACGGGTACAGCAGCAGCAGCATGATGATGATCAGCGAGCCCGAGCCCACCGAGGTCAGCCCCACGACCAGGCCGCCCAGGATCCCGATGATCAGCGTCGCCAGGGGCCGGACGACGACCGGCGTGACCTCCGTGTGGCGGCGGTTGAGGATCGGCCGGACGATCAGGCCCGTGATGACGGCCAGCAGCGCGATGCCCAGCGCCGTCTTGACGTGCGCTTGCAGGGCCGGGCCCGCCTCCATTCGCTTGAGGAGCAGCACGCCCAGGAACGCCGACGGGATCGAGCCCGCCATCAGCCAGGCCACCAGGCGGCGATTCACGCTGCCGTGGCGCCAGTGCACCGCGCCGCCGACGGGCTTCATGATCATCGCCGCCACGATGTCGCTGGAGACGGCGGCCAGCGGCTCGACGTGGAAGAACAGCACGAGGATGGGCGTCATCAGGGCGCCGCCGCCCATGCCGGTCAGGCCGACGACAAAGCCGACGAACAGGCCGGTGAGGATGACGAACGGGTCGATCATGGGGGGCGGGGGGCGCGCGAAGGGGGACCCTTCATACTACAGTAGCGGGCCAGCGCCACTCAGCTCAGTGGCCGGCCTCCGGGCACGCGACGTACGCCCGGTTACTGGTTCAGGGTCGCATGTGGCTCGCGACGAAGGCCGCGAACCGCCCGCCCGGGTACTCGTCCTGATAGACGTGCGCCAGCCGCGCGGCGCGCGCGCCGTCGCTGCGCGCGTCGGCCGCCTCGATCGCCAGCACCAGCGCCTCTTCACGCAGCGCGCCCTGCCGGCTGCGCTGGAGGTACGGGTCCAGCAGAGCCTGCGCGCGCTCCGGGTCGTGATCGCGGCGCAGCGCGATCAGGGCATCCAGCACCTGCGTCCGCTCGCGCGCCGGGGACGCCGCCACCGGGTGCAGGCGGGGCGCGTCGACCTGGCGCGCGGGCGCCCGCCGGGGCGGCGTCGGCGCAACCTCCGGCGTGGCAGGCGCCGGTGAAACTTCCGGCGCCGCCACGGGCGCGGCGGCCGGCGGCGGCGTCGCGTCGGCCAGTCGGCGCACGGCACGCGGGCGCTCGCGCGTCACTTGCGCGGCCGGTCCGCGCAGCGCCTCGACGTGCTTGACGAGCCAGCGGCCTCCGATGGCGCCGGTCGCCGTGGCGGCGAAGGCGAAGATCCCCGCGCCCAGCGTGAGCTTCTTCAGCGAGGCGAGCCCCAGCGCGCGCATCCGCCGGGACGGCGCGTTCTTCCCGGTGGCCTCCTGCAGCGCGGCCCACACGCGCATCTTCATCTCGGGCGGCCGCGGCGCCGGCTCGACCTTGCGCAACATCCGGATGCCGCGCTCGCCGACGGGATCGATCGCGGACTCGTCGCGAAGCCGGTTCATCGGATCTCCTCCTCCTTCGCCCTCTGCTCGGTGACCAGCTTCCAGAACTCCTTGCGCGCCTTGTGGAGGCGCGTCCACACCGTGCCCAGCGGGATGTCCTGGATGCGCGCGATCTCGTCGCCCGAGTACCCTTCGACCTCGAACAGCACGAACGTGGTGCGCAGCTTCTCGCTCATGCGCCCGACCATCGTCTGAAACTGCGCGCGCGTCTCGGAGGCCTCGTAGCTGCGCGCCGGGCTGGACGCCCCGTGCGGCATCTTCGTGAGGTCGACCTCTTGCCGCCGCAGCACCAGGTTGCGGAACCAGGCCCGGCGCCGGTGGTCGCGCACCGTGAGCTGCGTGATCCTGTACAGCCAGCCGGCCAGGTTGCCGCCGTCGAACCGGTTCAACTTGCGGCGGACGACCAGGAAGATCTCCTGGGCCAGGTCCTCGGTGTCCGCCATCGGCGCGCCCAGCGCGTACAGCCAGCCGACGACGTCCTCGAACCAGCGCTCGTAGATCTCGCGAAACTTGGCGTCCCGCCCCTGCGCGGCGCGCGCGCCCGGCGTGGCGACCTCACGGGCCGCCGCGATCCGGGCGCCGCCGACCAGCACCTGCAGGTGCGGCCGATCGCCGGATCGAGGGACAGCGCGCAAGGGACGCATCGAGGACCTGTGAAATCATGGTCGGAGCGCCCCGAAAACTTCATCTCGGAAGGCGTTCTTCTCAAAAAGGAACGTCGGGCCCCAGCCGCACCAGGCTGATCGCCGCGTCATCCACGTAGACCAGGGCCGGCAGCGTGGTCCCGGACAGGTCGTCCGACGCGCCGCCCACCTCCCACTGCAGCCAGTCGTTCGCCACGGTCGTCACGTTCGGGTGATCCAGGATCAGCACTCCGTCCTGCCAGATCGCGACGCGGCCGGTCGCCCCGGTGGCCTTGACGAACAGGACCTCCAGCTGCACCCACCGATCGGGCGGGAAACGAACCATGAGCGGTTGCGACGTGTCGATCTTCTTCACGTAGTCGAACAGCTGCGCGGCGACGGTGCCGTCCGCGAGCGGCGTCAGGTTGACGTCCCAGATCGCGTAGAGGTTTCGGCCGTCACCCGTGAGGCTGCCGTTGAAGTGGACCAAGCTGAGATACGACCCGACGACGATCGTCGACGGCACGTAGAACCAGGCGCTGTAGTACGCCGACGGCGTCGACGGCTCGTTGCGAAACGCGTAGCTGATCGACACCATGCTGGCCGTGGGCGTCACGGCGAAGACGCCGGCCTTCGATCCGCGGTGCACCGGCGTCGAGACCACGGCCGCGGGGACGTTGTCGTCCTCGCGATAAGTCCCGCCCTGCCCGTCTCCGCTCCACTCGGAGAAGTCCCCCGGTTCGAAGGTCGCCTTCCAGATCAGGCTGGCCGATCCGTCGCCGATCGTCCCCAGGTTGACGTGCGAATCGCACCCCGCGCCTGCCAGCCCGACCGTCAACGTCGCGAGCAGCGGACCCGCCGATCGCATTTGGCCAACAATGCCCTTGGCGTCCACGATCGATTCGTCGATACCATACGGGGACCGGACAGGCTACCCGCGCGGCCCGCCGCGAGATCCGTTGCGTGAAGATCGCTCTCTTGCTGCAGGTGATGTTGTGGGCCGCCTCCGGCGACGGCCCTCCGTCGTGTCCGACGCGTGACGCGGTCGCGCAAGCCGTCGCGCAGGCGCTCCCGTCCGCGCTCAGGGACGGCGCGGCGGCGGCCGCCGCCGCGCTTCCGGCCAGCGTGCAGGTCACCGACCTGGGCGACGCGTTCGAGGTCGCCGTGGGCCGCCAGGTCCAGCGCTACGCCGATCCGGCGCGCGACTGCGCCGAGCGCGCGCGCGTCGCCGCGGTGTTCGTGGCGCTCGCGCTCAACCCGCCGGCGGCGCTGGC
>CAZPUH010000057.1:0-8312 GCA_964589215.1 uncultured Myxococcales bacterium
TGACGCCCCCGCGCCGCCTGAACGAGGTGAAGCCGCACTACCCCGACGCGCGCCGCGCGGCCGGCGTCGAGGCCGACGTGCTGCTGGTCGTCTCGCTGGATGCCGCCGGGCGCGTCCTGTCCGTCACCGTCGGACGCAGCAGCGGCGACGACGCGTTCGACGATTCGGCGCGCGCGGCTGTCCGGCAAGAGCGCTTCAGCCCGGCCCTGCGCGACGGCGTCCCTGTCCCCACCACCTTCACGTTCACCACCCGCTTCCGTCTGGACATGCCATGACCATCGACCGCTCCTTTCTTGTCTGGGCCGCGCGCACCGCGCTCGCCGGCCGCGGTACCACGTTCGTCGCGCGCATCGCCCTCGGGCTGCTCGTCGCCAGCCTGGCTGGCTGCGGCGCCGACTTCGACTCGCCCGCGCAGCTCTCCAAGCTGCGGCTGCTCGCGCTGCAGGCCGCCCCCGTCAACCCGGCTGCCGGGGAGACGACCACGCTGACGCCGCTCGTCTACAGCCCGTCGGACGCGCCCCTGGAATTCGCCTGGTCCTGGTGCCCGCTGCTGGGCCAGGCCAACGACGGATACGTCTGCCCCATCTCTCGGGACGCCGCGGACGCGATGCTCGCCGCGGCGGGCGCGACGGCGCCGCTGCCGGCGTTCGACCTCGGCGCGGGCCCGACCGCCGCGTTCACGAACCCGTTCTCACCGGCGGCCCTGGCCGCGGCCTGCGCGGGCGGCCTCGACGGACAGGTCGTCGATTGCAACGGAGGCTTTCCGATCCGGGTCTCCGTGCGGATCGCCCAGGGCGCCGAGACCCAGCAAGGCACGACGGTGGTCCGCCTGCCGATCACGGCCGGCGCGGTGTCGAACACGAACCCCATGCCGGGCGCGCTCAGCGTCGACCTGCCTTCGGGGACGCAAGCGCTGGACGACGCCGGCACGGTGCGGGTCCCCCGCCTGCAGGACAGCCTGCTGCACGTCGCGGTCGACGATGGCCAGGCGGAGACGTACGCGGTGACCGGCGCCGGCGGGCAGCCGACGACGTCGCGCGAGACGCTGCTCTTCAGCTGGTTCGCGGAGCTGAGCGGCCTCGACAACCACCGGACGCTGTTCATCGACGGCGTGAACACGCTGGACGGCGCGGCCGCCGACAAGTGGAAGCCGCCCGCCACGCGGGACGACGGGCGCCAGACCTCCCGCCTCTTCGTCGTCGTGCGCGACGACCGGGGCGGCGTCGGCTGGACCAGCGCCACCGCCTCCCTGGAGGCGACGCCATGAAGCGCTTCGCCCTGCTCTGCCTGGCGGCCTGCGCGATGAGCACGCCGGCGCGCGCCGCCGACGCGCCCGCCGCCGGGCTCAGCAAGCTCCCCAAGCAGATCGTCTCCGTCGAGGCCGCCTACCCGCCCGACGCGGCGGCCGCAGGCGTCGAGGCCGACGTCGTGCTGAACCTCACGATCGATGCGACCGGCCACGTGAGCCACGCGGAGGTGGCGACCTCCGCCGGACCCGGACGCGAGGCGTTCGACGCGGCGGCCGTCACCGCGGCCAGCGGCTACCTGTTCGAGCCGGCCGAGAGCGACGGCAAGCCCGTGCCCGTCGAGCTGGCGTACAAGGTGAAGTTCCGCCTGCACGCCAGGCCCCCTGCTCCGGCTGCCCCCGCCGCGCCGGTTGCCGCGCCCGCGCCGCCACGACCGCCGCGAGAGAGCCTGGCGGGCGCTCTGCGCGAACGCGGCACGCGCACCCCGTTGATCGGCTTCGTCGTGACGGTCAGCAGGGAGAACGCGTCACCGCCCGAGGCCTACGAGGCGACGACCGACGGTGACGGCCGCTTCGCCTTCTTCGATCTCGCGCCGGGCGCCTGGCACGTGGACGTCGAGGCGCCCGCGTACCTGCCGTTCCGCACCAACGAGGAGATCCGCGCGGGACAGAAGACCGTCGTCACCTACTACGTCGAACGCGGGCAGGCCAACCCGCTGGACGAGACCGTAACCGCCGCGCGCGCCAAGAAGGACGTGACCCACGTCGTGCTGAGCGCCGACGTCATCGACCGCGTCCCCGGCACCGCCGGCGATCCGCTGGCGGTCATCCAGAACCTGGCCGGCGTCGCGCGGGCCCCGGCCGGCAGTGGCCTGCTGATCGTGCGCGGGTCGGCGCCCGAAGACACCCAGATCTTCGTCGACGGCATGGACGTGCCGCTGGTCTATCACTTCGGCGGGCTGCGCAGCGTGCTGCCCGAGCGGGTCATCGACAACATCGAGTTCGTGCCCGGCAACTTCTCGACGGAGTACGGGCGCGCCGACGCCGGCATCGTGGACGTGCACCTCAAGGAGCTGAAGCCGCGGCGGTTCGGCGGCTCGGTCGACATCAGCGTGCTCGACACCGGCGTGTACCTGGAGGCGCCGCTGGGCAACCGGGGCGGCGTGGCCATCGCGGCGCGCCGCAGCTACCTGGACGCCATCCTCAAGGCCGTCGTGCCCAGCGACGCGTCCGTGGCCCTGACCACCGCGCCCGTGTATTACGACGGGCAGCTGCTGGCGAACTACCGCCTCTCGCCCGCCCACGACCTGCGCGCGATGGTGTTCGGCGCCGACGATCGGCTGGCGCTGCTGTTCAAGAACCCGGCCGACTTCTCGCAGGAGGCCACCGGGAACCGGCTGAGCGCGCGGACCGGGTTCTGGCGCGCGCTGGCCGCCGATCACTACACGCCGCGCGAAGGCGTCGAGAACACGCTGCGCCTGTCGGCGGGGCAGGACGCCGAGACGATCAGCGAGGGCAACCTGGTGCTGGACCTGCACCGTCGGGTGGTGCAGCTGCGCGAGACGCTGCGCCTGCGGCTCGCCCCCTGGGCCACGCTGGTCACGGGGATCGACGCCCGCACCGAAAGCTACAGCGGACACGTCCGCCTGCCCGAGCCGCCCAACGAGGGGCAGCCGATGGGCAACCAGGATCTGAGTCAGACGCGGGAGACCATCGTCCGCTCGGCCTGGACGTCGGCTCCCGCGGCGTTCGCCGAGGTGGAGCTGCGTCCGGTGCCGCGGCTGCTGGTCGCCGCCGGGCTGCGCGCCGACTACTTCCAGGTCATCCACCAGGGCACGCTGGCGCCGCGGCTGTCGGTGCGCGAGGAGCTGTCGCCGCGCTGGGCGCTGAAGGGCGCGCTGGGCCTCTACACCCAGCCACCGGACGTCGAGGAGACCGACCGCGTGTTCGGGAACCCGGCCCTGAAGGCGGAGCGCGCCATTCACGCCGCGCTGGGCGCGGAGTGGCGCCCGTGGCAGGGGACGACCCTGGACGTCACCGGATTTTACAAGCGCCTCTCGAACCTGGTCAGCCCGACGGACGCGACGCGCGTCGAGAACGGCATCGACGTGCCGGTCACCTACGACAACGGCGGGCGCGGGCGCGTGATCGGTCTCGAGGTCGTGGCCCGGCGCGAGCTGGCCAACGGCTTCGTCGGCTGGCTCGCGTACACGCTGTCACGCTCGGAGCGGCTGGACTCCGGCCAGACCGACTGGCGCCTGTTCGACTACGACCAGACGCACATCCTGGCCGCGGTGGCGGCCTACGACCTGCCCCGCCACTTCCGCCTGGCGTCGCGCTTCCGCTACGTCAGCGGCAACCCGCAGACGCCCGTGGTCGGCAGCGTGTTCAACAGCATCACCGACGAGTACGACCCGGTGTTCGGCAGGGTGAACAGCGCCCGGCAGCCGCCGTTCGTGCAGCTGGACGTGCGCCTGGACAAGCAGTGGGTCTTCGACCGCTGGCTGCTGGACGCATACCTCGACGTGCAGAACGCCACTAACCACGTCAACCCGGAGGGCATCGCCTACAACTACGACTACACGCAGTCCAAGGTGAGCCGCGGCCTGCCCATCCTGCCGTTGCTGGGGCTGCGCGCGGAGTTCTGATCGACCGCCGCCGGAACATCCGCGTTGTTCGTCGGTTCGCGCCGGATATCGCGCCCCCGCGGTTGCCGGCGGTCGCGACGCGCGCAAGTTCGGGGGCGGGAGAAGGACCATGTCGTCGACCACGATCCGCGGCGCCGCTCTGGTGGCTGCCTGCCTGTCGGTGCTGGCGCTGGCGCGCCGAGCGGCGGCCGAGGCGCAGCAGGAAAAAGATCAGCCCTCCGACCAAGCCGACGAGGACAAACACACCGGGGATCTGGCGAAGGCCGTTCAGAACCCGATCGCCGACCTCATCAGCGTCCCGTTCCAGAACAACGCCAGCTACAACATCGGAACGAACGACCGGGCCGCCGACACGCTGAACATCCAGCCGGTCATCCCGACACACCTCGGCGACCACGTGCTCCTCGTGTCGCGCATCATCCTGCCCGTCAGCTACCAGCCCACGCTGACCAGCACCGGAGGTGGGACCTCGGGTGTCGGCGATCTGAACCCAACCTTCTTCTTCTCGCCTGCGCACCCGGGCAAGCTGATCTGGGGCGCCGGGCCCGCGTTCGTCTTGCCCACGGCGACGCAGCAAGCGGTGGGGACCGGCAAATGGTCGGCGGGACCGTCCGCCGTGGTCTTGATGCAGCCGGATCCCTGGACGATCGGCGTGCTGGCGAGTCAGGTCTGGTCGTTCGCCGGGCCCACCAATCGCTCAGACGTGAGCCTGCTGACTGTTCAATACTTCGTGAGCTACAACCTGGCCCACGCCTGGTATCTGACCAGCTCTCCGATCCTGACCTTCAACTGGAAGGCGCCGTCCAGCGACGAGTGGCTGGTCCCGTTTGGCGGCGGCATCGGCAAGATCTTCAAGCTCGGCAAGCTTCCGCTGAACGGCGCGGTGCAGGCGTTCTACAACGTGCATTCGTCCGACGCGACGACGCTGGCCCGCTGGCAGGCGCGCGTGCAGCTCACGTTCCTGTTTCCGGCTGCGGGCAGCAAGCCCAAGCCGACCGAGAAGGAAGGCGACGACTCGCGATCGGCCGCGCGGGCGACGCCCGCGGCGCCCGACTTCCGCTTCACCGGCGTCCCGGGCGACCTTTCGCTGGCGGTCGAACCCCGCCACGCGCCGTAGGTCCGCCGGCGCGCCTGCGTCAGGTCACCGTCGAGGGCGGGTTCTCTCGGTTCAGGCGCGCGGCGGAGACGCCGTTCAACCTGGTCCTGGAAGCTCGCCCCTGACCGGACAGGACGTCGATCAGGAGCCGCACCTGGCGATCGAAGTGGCTGCGATCCGGGTCGAGCCGTGACACCTCGTGCTCCAGGTCGTCGAGAGATTGCACGACGACCTGGCCCTGCGTGCTCTCGAACTGCGCGGCGGGGTCGAGGGCCTCGTGGCGCAGCAGCCGGATGATCTCTTCCATCCGCGTGATCGGCTTCGGATCGGCCAGCATGTCCCGCAAGTGGTCGATCCGTTGCCGTCGGTCCGCGGCGCCCGCGTTCAACTGACTCATCTCCATCCTCCCCGCCGCCAGTGCATTGCAGTCGGCGTGCCATCGCCGAGCGCCCCGACGGGCACGCCGTTCGCGCGAAACCGCTGCGCAACCTGTGCAAGAAGCCGCCAGCCGGCGCGACAAGTTGTGCAGGGGTGGTGCGGGATGTGTCAGGGCTTGCGCGCCCGGCGCCGGCCGACGGCCAACCCGAGCAGCAGCAGTGCCAGCGTCCCCGACAGGGTCTGTCGGCCTCCCGACAGCCGGCACGTGCAACCGCCGTCGCTGCCCGGGGATCCGGCGG
Organism: uncultured Myxococcales bacterium; assembly: GCA_964589215.1. GTDB lineage: Bacteria > Myxococcota_A > Polyangia > Fen-1088 > Fen-1088 > JADGRB01. The sequence continues at coordinate 5,668 of CAZPUH010000057.1, forward strand.
CGCCCGACGTCCCGCCGGTGGCCGGCGCGGTCGTCCCGCCGGTGGCGGTGGTCCCGCCCGTCGCGCCCGACGTCATGCCACCGGTGCCGGTCGTGCCGCCCGTCCCGGATCGACCGCCGGTCGAGGCGACGCCTCCGGTCCCGGTGCTTCCGCCGCTCGACATCCGCCCGCCGCCGCCGGTCCCCGCGCCGCCGCCCGTTCCACCGGCGCGACCGGCGGCCCCGGCGCCGCCCGAACCCCCTTCGCCCTGGCCCGCCTGTCCCCCCGGTCCGGAGCGTCCGCCTTGTCCCGCGTGGCCACCACCCTGCCCCCCTTGGGCGCCCTGACCGGCCTGGCCGCCTTGGCCGCCTTGGCCGTCCAGCGGGCGCAGCAGTCCGTCGTGCATGACCTGCGCGACCAGCTGGTACCCGGCGTCGTTCGGGTGAACGCCGTCCGGGAACAGCTCCGAGTGCGGGGCCGTGGGGGTGTCGACGTCGATGACCGGCAGATTTTTCGCGGCCGCCACCTGCTTGATGAGCGGAATGATCTGGTCGTGGATGACGGTCCCGCTGATGCCGTAGGTGTTGGTGAACGCCCGCGGCGGCAGCGCCAGATAGACGAGGGGGTGCGTCGACAGCGTCGTGAAGTGATCGGCCAGCGCCGTCAGGTCCGTCACGTACTGGCTGGCGCGCGTCGACGTGCCGCTCATCCAGTTGTACGACTTGGAGTCGTTGGTTCCGAGCATGATGATCACGTCGACGACGGCGCTCGCTCCGGCGCCGGACACGAACGTCGTGGCGGCCGTGTACTCGCTCTGCTGCTGATAGGGCAGGTCGCCCGTCGTCAGCAGGGTCGCGCCCGAGTGGCCGTAGTTCCCGACGTGCACCGCGCTGCTCAGCAGCTTCTGCAAGACCGCGGGATAGGACGTGGTGCTCTGCGAGGACGCGCCCACCCCCTGGGTGATGCTGTCCCCCACACACGCGACGTGTGTCGGCACGCGCGACTGAGCGGCCGCGCGCGACGGCGCCAGCAGCAGCGCGATGGGGATCAGGGCCAGAAGACTCGCGGCGGGGGGGCAGCGCATCGAGGCGACAGCCTATCGTCCCTTTCGACGAAGATCATCCCGTGGTATTCGCGTGCCATGACGCGTTCCCGCTGGTCGCTTCCGATGGCAACCCTGACGCTTGGCGCCGCGCTGGCCGCCCCCGCGGCGCTGGCCGGGCAGATCGAGCCCCTGCCCCCCGCCCCGCTGCCGGCCGCGCCCGCAGCCCCGGCCGACGTCGCGGCCGCCCCGGCCGACGCCCAGAAGACGCCCAGCGGGCTGGCCTCGAAGGTCCTCTTCAAAGGGAAAGGGCACGGGCACCCGGGCCCGCACGACCGGGTCACGGTCCAGTACACGGGCTGGACCACCGACGGGAAGATGTTCGACAGCTCGATCCCGACGGGCGAGCCGGCGACCTTCCCACTGGACGCCGTCATCAAGGGCTGGGGCGAGGGGCTGCAGCTGATGGTGAAGGGCGAGAAGCGGCGCTTCTGGATCCCCGGCAACCTGGCCTACGGCGACACGCCCGAGCGGCCGGGCGCGCCGGCCGGGACGCTGGTCTTCGACGTCGAGCTGCTGGACTTCAAGCACGTGCCGCCGCCGCCCGAGACGCCCGCCGACGTCGCGGCGGCGCCGAAGGACGCCAAGAAGACCGCCTCGGGGCTGGCCTACAAGATCCTCAAGCACGGCAAGGGGAAGGACCATCCCACGGCCAGCAGCACCGTCGAGGTCCACTACAGCGGCTGGACGACCGACGGCAAGCTGTTCGACAGCTCCGTCACGCGCGGCCAGCCCGCGACGTTCCCCCTGGACGGCGTCATCAAGGGATGGACCGAGGGGCTGCAGCTTCTGGTCGTCGGTGACAAGGCCCGGTTCTGGATCCCGGGCGACCTCGCCTACGGCGAGAAGCCGACCCGCCCCGGCGCGCCTGCAGGGACGCTGGTGTTCGACGTCGAGCTCTTGTCGATCAAGTAGGGACGAGCATCGAGAGCGCGACCGACTATGCTGCAGGCTCGTGCGCTTCGTGGTCCGTCACCAGACGCTTTACCGTTACAGCGTCCCTGTCGTGCTCGCCCCGCACCTGTTTCGCCTGACGCCGCGCGCGGAGTACAGCGTTCTCTCGCGTTCGCTGTCGGTCTACCCGGAGCCCGTCGATCAGCGCGATGAGGTGGACGCCTTCGGCAATCCCGTGACGGTGGCGACCTTCTCCGGCAGGTCCACCGACAAGCTGCGCATCGACAGCCGCTTCGAGCTGGACACGGCGCCCCCACCGGCGTCGTCCGGCTGGGCGATCCCTCCCCTGCCCTGGTCGGCGCTCCCCGCCGAGGAGCTGGCGCCGTTTCGCCCGAGCAGCGACGGCACCGACCAAGAGGTGACCGACTTCGCGCGCGCCGTCGCCGCGGAGGCCGGCCACCAACCGCTGGCCTTCCTGGACAACTTGTGCCGGATGATCTTCGCGCGAGCCGACCGGCACGTTCGCCCGACGGGCGACGCACAGACGGCGGGTGAGACGCTGCGGACCTGGCGTGGCGCCTGCCGGGACTACACGGTCCTCTTCCTGACGGCTGCGCGCCACCTCGGCATGCCGGCGCGCTTCTGCAGCGGCTACCAATCAGCCGCCGAA
>CAZPUH010000058.1:0-1475 GCA_964589215.1 uncultured Myxococcales bacterium
CAAGACCCGCACCGGCTCGGTGATGGGCACGCCGTACTACATGTCCCCCGAGCAGTGCGAGGGGAAGACGGAGATCGATTACCGCGCCGACATCTACTCGCTGGGCGTGCTGATCTTCGAGATGCTGACGGGCAAGGTGCCCTTCGGCGGCGAAGGGTACGGCGAGATCATCGTCAAGCACGTGACGATGCCACCCCCGTCGGTGCGCAGCATCGTCCCCGAGCTGCCCGAGTACCTGGACCTGATCCTGTACCGGGTGTTGGCCAAGGACCGCAACCAGCGGTTCCAGACCATGGCCGAATTGCGGGAGGCGCTGCTGGATCCCGAGCGCTACGCGAGCTCGGCGCCGGCGGTCGGCATCCCCGACGACCTCTCCGGGATCGCGCGCGCGGCGGCGCCCATGGCGCGCGCCGAGCTGGATCGCCGGTCGCATCTGAACGAGATGGCGGTGATCGGCACGACGCCGCCACCGCCGGGAACGCCGTCCGGGCGCGGCGAGCTGATCGACAACATCGACAACTTGATCCGCACCAAGCGCGGCAGCCGGATGGTGCTGCTGGCGGGTGTGGCGTCGATGGGCGTGGCGCTGTTCGCGCTGCTGGGGCGGCACGGTGAAAGCAAGCGGCCGGTCCCGGCCGCCAGCACGCCGCTGCACCCGGCGACGGTGCGCGTGAACTTCAACTCCGACCCCGACGGGGCGGTCGTGACGCGCGCCGACGGCAAGGCCCTGGGATTGACGCCGCTGTCGATCGAGATCGCGTACAGCGACTCGGCGGTCGAGTTCCAGTTCAAGAAGGCCGGCTACGAAACGAAGACGATGTACATCGTCCCCAACCTGCCCTCCCCGCTCTTCGCGACCCTGCGCCGCATGGAGGCCGAGCAACAGCCGCCGGCCGAAGCGAACGCCGCCAGCGCCGCCGCCGCGACGGCCGGCGCACGCCCGAAGCGCCAGCGCACAACCCCGCCCCCCGCCGCCCCCCGCCCCGCCGCCACCGACGAGGACGGCGTCCTCGAACCGTCAATCAGATAGCCCCCGCGTCGGGCCTCATCTTCGATCAATCGTAAATCGGCCGACAAGCCGGCCCGATGGCGAAGCGGGGCCGAGAACCGTACCGGAGCGTACTGGTTCGTACGTGAGGACCGGAAGCGCAGGCCCGGCGCAGCCAGCGGGTCGGATCGTCGGCCGTCGATCGAGCGGGCCGCAACCTCCACTCCCGCGTCACGCACACACGCGGTTGCGGCCGCTGGCCTTGGCCTCATACAACCGCTCGTCGGCGCGCTTGATGATCGTCTGGGCGTCGATGATCTCGCCGTCGACCGTGGCGATGCCCATCGAGATGGTGACCGGGATGCGCACGTTCTCGAACTTGAACTCGGTGCGCTCGACGATCTGCCGGATCTTCTCGGCGAACGGCAGGCAGTTGGCGTTGTCGATCTCGGGCAGCACGATCGCGAACTCCTCGCCGCCGTAGCGC
>CAZPUH010000059.1:0-8465 GCA_964589215.1 uncultured Myxococcales bacterium
CTCGTTCATCTCGGCCAGCGTCAGGTCGGGGCCGCCCGTGATGTTCAGCAGGATGCCCGTCGCGCCGTTGATCGACACGTCCTCGAGCAGCGGCGAGCTGATGGCCTGCTGGGCCGCCTCGGTCGCGCGCTTGTCGCCGCGCCCGATGCCCGTTCCCATCAGCGCCCGGCCCATGCCGGTCATGATGGTCCGGACGTCGGCGAAGTCGACGTTGATGAGGCCGGGCGCGATGACCAGGTCGCTGATGCCGCGAACGGCGTTCAGGCAGACGTTGTCGACCATGGCGAACGCGTCCTTCAGCGTCATCTTCATGCCGGCCAGCGAGACCAGCCGGTCGTTCGGGATGACGATCAGCGCGTCGACGGCCTTGGCGAGCTCGTTGATGCCCGAGCCGGCCTTCTTCTTGCGCTGCGAGCCCTCGAAGGCGAACGGCTTCGTGACGACGCCGACGGTCAGCGCGCCCACGTCCCGCGCGATCTGCGCGATGACGGGCGCCGCGCCCGTGCCGGTGCCGCCGCCCATGCCGGCGGTCACGAACACCATGTCGGCGCCCTGCAGCGCCTCGGCGACGCGCGACGCGTCCTCCAGAGCGGCCGCGCGGCCGATCTCCGGGTTCGCGCCGGCGCCCAGGCCCTTCGTCAGGTTGCGGCCGAGGTGGACCTTGATGCCGGCCATGCTGGCCTCGAGCACCTGGCAGTCGGTGTTGGCCACGATGAAGTCGACGCCTTCGACGCCGGCCTCGATCATCGTGTTCAAAGCGTTGCCGCCACCACCGCCCACGCCAATCACCTTGATGACGGGACGGCCCGGACCCTGAGCTTCGTCGTCAAATTCGAGCATTGAGCCTCCTCCCCATCGATCCCATGGGTCGGGGGTCCACGCTAATTTTTTGCCTCTTTTTTACGGCCCCTGAACATTTGAACGGGGCGACCTTCACGGGAACCGAAGCACGAGCATCCGGACGGCGTTAAAACATGGCCGTGAGCGCCGCTCGCCGATCACTGCTCGCGGTCGTCGCCGTCATCGTCGTGTCGATGGCGGCTGCGGGTGCGGCGGTCCGGCACCGGGCGAATCCGTCCGAGCGGCTGCACACGCGGCCGCGCGCGCTGGCCTTCAACCCGGACGACGGTCTGCTCTACGTCGCGCTGTCGACTGCCGACCGGGTGGCCGTCGTCGCGCCGAGCTCGCCGCCTCGGCTGGTCGGCGCGGTGGCCGCCTGCCATTTCCCACAGGCGGTGGCGACGGTGCCGGGCGGTGGCGCGCTGGTCGGCTGCCGCTTCGACCGGGGGTTGCGGCGCGTCGTTCGGTCGACCGGCGGCGGCTTCGGCGTGCAGACGCTGGCGCCCGAGCTCCTGGCGGGCGCGCGCGGGCTGGCGGTCGACGGCGGCGGGCGCTTCGCCTACGTGGCGTCGCCGCCGCTGGGCGGGGTGGCCGTCGTCTCGCTGGAGACCGGCGCCATCGTGCAAGAGCTGCCCACCGGCTTGTCGCCGCGCGCGCTCCGCCTGATCGCGGTGAACGGAGAGCCGCGGCTGGCGGTCAGCAACTTCATCGCGCACACGGTGACGCTTCATCCCGTCGCCGCCGACGGCCGTCTCGCGCCCGCCGTCGAGACCATCCCGACGGCGGCGCCCGTGCTGGACGTGGTCGCCACGAGGGGTGCCCGCCCCTCGTTGTGGCTGCTCACCCACGAGGATCGCGTGGTGTCGCGGGCCCACGGTCCCGTCGAGGGGCTCGACAGCGGCGTCATCCGGCTGAACCTGGCGCAGACCGTCGTCGATCCGGGTCCGGGCGCGCGCCCGCTCGTGAACCTGGGCGATCGTGCCCAGCCGGTCATCGAGCTGGAGGCAGCCGCGGTCGGCGCCGACGGGACCGTGGCCATCACCGGCGGCGGCAGCGACAACCTGCTGCTGGCCGCGCCCGGGTGGTCCGACCTGCGCGACGCAACGGTCGTGCCCGTGGGGGCCAATCCGTCGGCGGTCGTCGCCCTCCCGGGCGGACGCTTCGTCACCGCCGATCGCTTGAGCGACACGCTGACCTTCGTGACGGGCAGCGGCCGCGTCGACGCTGTGCTGTCCGTCGGGGAGTCGACCCGGACGTCCCCCGCCGATCTGGGCGAGCTGCTCTTCTACAGCCGGGCGCTGGTGCCCCACAACAGCGCCGCGGGGCCGCTGTCGCTCTACACCTGCGCGGCCTGTCACGCCGACGACGATCGCGACGGGCGGCTGCACCCCGCCAAGCAGAACCGGTTCTTCTCCACCACGCTCACCTGCCGCGGGCTGGCCACGACGGCGCCGTTCCTGCGCCTCGGCAACCAGGCAACGCTGGACGTCTTCGCCGACAACATCGTCTCCACGCACGCCCAGGGGGCCGAGCGCGATCCGGCCCACTTCGCCGACTACCCCGTGACGCTCAGGGTGCGTGACGGCGCGGTCTGGCGCGAGCGGACGCTGTCCCCGGCCGAGCTGCGGGCCGCGCTCTCGGCCTACATGGCCAGCATTCCGCCCGAGCCGTCCCCCTTCTTGGACCCCGGCGCCCGGGCGCTGCCCCCGCAGGCACGCCGTGGCCTGGCGGTGTTCCGCGCTCGGTGCGCCGGCTGCCATCGCCTGGTCGGCGACAGCGCCCGCGGCGATCGTGTGCCCGACCGCTGGCTCGAGGCGCGGCTGCTGTCCGGCCGGGTCGCCCTGACGGCCGCCGGGCTGATGGACGTGGGCACACCCGTGCTGGGCGAAGGGGGCAACAACCCGCCGTCCCTGCGCGGCGTGTGGGGGGCTGCCCCCTACTTCAGCGACGGCAGCGCGCGGACGCTGGAAGAAGCCCTGCGCCGCACCGACCCGGACGCCGACGCCGTTCACGCGGCTGCCAACGCGGGCCGCCCGCCCGCATTTTCTCCCGCCGATTCCGCCGCTTTGCTGGCCTTCCTGCGCGCGCTCTGACCGCGGTCGCGCTACGCCGCGCGCCGCCCATTCCATCCAGGAACCTGATGCTTAAGGTAACGGATGGGTCGCGACGGCCCGCGGAAATTGGCGGAAACATGCGGGACGGAGAGCCAACGCAAAAGCCTGTCACGGTGGTCGGGATCGGTGCCTCGGCCGGCGGGCTGGAGGCGCTCGAGCTGTTCTTCGACAACGTCCCGCCCGCCAGCGGCATGGCCTACGTCGTCGTGCAGCACCTCTCGCCCGACTTCAAGAGCATCATGGGCGAGCTGCTCGGGCGCCACACCCGGATGCCGATCTGCACGGTCGAGAACGGCGTCGCCATCGAGCCGGACCGCGTCTACCTGATTCCGCCCGGCAAGGAGATGATCATCTCCGACGGGCGACTCTTGCTGAGCGACCGCGATCCGCAAACCGAGCTCACCCTGCCGGTCGACGTCTTCTTCCGCTCGCTGGCCCAGGACTGCGGGCGCCGGGGCGCGGCGGTCGTGCTGTCGGGCGGCGGCACCGACGGCTCCCGCGGCCTTCAGGACGTTCACGCGGCCGGGGGCGTGGTCATCGTCCAGGACCCCCAGACCGCCCAGTTCGACGGCATGCCGCGGGCCGCCGCCGAGGCCGGCGTGGCCGATGACCTGCTGCCCCCCGCCGAGATCCCGCGCGCGCTGATCCTCCGGTTCGCCGAGCGGCAGGCCCTGCCGGCGGCTGTCTCCGCCATCGCGCCGCACGGCCTGTCCGCGGTGTACGCGATGCTGGAAGAAGAGTTCGGGATCAACTTCACGCACTACAAGCCCAGCACGGTCACCCGCCGCATCGAGCGCCGGCTGGTTCTGGCCCGCTCGAACGACATCGAGGAGTACGTCGCGCGCTTGCGGCGCGACCACGACGAGCTGGATCTGCTGTACCGGGACCTGCTGATCGGCGTGACCTGCTTCTTCCGGGACCCCGCCGCGTTCGAGCTGCTGGAGAAGAAGATCCTTCCCGAGCTGCTGGACCGGACGCCGCCCGACGCCCCGCTGCGCGTGTGGGTCGCGGGCTGTGCCACGGGCGAGGAGGCTTACTCGCTGGCCATCGTGCTCCACGATCTGATGGAGACGCGCGGGCCGCGCGCCGTGAAGATCTTCGCGACCGACGTGCACCGCGGCTCGCTGGAGCGGGCCGCGAACGCCATGTACGACGAGGCGGCGCTGGCGAACCTCTCGGAGGATCGGATCCGCCGCTACTTCCGTCAGGTCGGGAACATGTACCAGGTCGTGCCGGATCTGCGGCAGATGATCGTCTACGCCCAGCACGACGTAGTCCGCGACGCGCCGTTCACGCGGGTCGATCTCATCACCTGCCGGAACCTGCTCATTTACCTGCAGCCGGCGGTGCAGCAAAAGGTGCTCTCGCTGTTTCACTTCGCGCTCAACCGCGACGGCGTCCTGTTCTTGGGCCCCAGCGAGACGACCGCGTCGATGGGGCAGTCCTTCACGCCCATCGACAAGGGCTGGCGCCTGTATCGCAAGTTCAGCGACGCGCGCACCACCGTCGACCGCCGCTTCGCGCCCGTTTCGCTCGGCGAGCTGCGGACGCCCGTGCAGCCGGCCGGGCGGCGCTACTCGCTGGCGCAGCTGCTGTCGACGTACGACGCGATCCTGGACGACATGATGCCCCCCAGCCTGCTGGTCAACGACCGGGGGGAGCTGGTGCACTCGTTCGGGGGCGCCAGCAAGTTCCTGCGCCCGCGCGACGGCCGGCAGGAGCTGGACGTGCTGGATTTCGTCGACGGCGAGCTGAAGATGGTCCTGGTCGGCGGCCTCAAGCGGGCGCTCACCGATCCGTCGACGATCGTCTACAACGGCGTGCGCATCGCCGTCGACGGCAGGACCGCGGCATACAAGGTGATGATCCGGCGGGTCGGGGGGCGAAACGCCGCCACGCCCAACCTGCTGGTGTCGTTCGAACCGGTCGAACAGAGCGAACGCGCGGCGCGCGGCGACGAGACGGAGGTCGACCTGGACCAGGTGTCGCGCCAGCAGCTGGGCGCGCTGGAGGCCGAGCTGGCCTACACGAAGGAAAATCTGCAGTCGGCGATCGAAGAGCTGGAGACCAGCAACGAGGAGCTGCAGGCCTCGAACGAGGAGCTGCAGACGTCGAACGAAGAGCTGCAGAGCACCAACGAGGAGCTCCAGAGCGTCAACGAAGAGCTCTACACCGTCAACGCCGAGTACCAGCGCAAGATCGCCGAGCTGACCGAGCTCACCAACGACATGGACAACCTGCTGGCGAGCACGGACGTCGGCACGATCTTTCTGGACGACCGGCTGCGCATCCGGAAGTTCACGCCCCAGATCGCGAAGATCTTCGACCTGGTCCCGCACGACGTCGATCGGTCGATCGAGACGTTCGCCCACAAGGTCGATCACCCGGAGCTGGTCGCCGACCTCAAGAAGGTGTTGCAGACCGGCACGCCGATCGAGCGCGAGATGCGCGACCTCGATCACCGCTCGTTCTTCCTGCGCGTCCTGCCGTACCGCGTGAAGGGGACGGTCGCCGGCGTGGTGTTGACGGCCATCGACGTCACCGTGCTGAAGCAGGCCGAAGACGCCCTCTTCCACGAGCGTCACCTGCTCAACAACCTGCTGCAGACGATGGCGGACGCCATCTACTTCAAGGACGCGAGCGGTCGCTTCATCCGCGTCAACGAGACGATGGCCGCGCGCCTGGGTCTGAAGAGCGCCAGCGACGCCATCGGCAAAACCGTCTTCGAGCTGCCCGACCACGCGGCGGCGGTCGCCATGTACCAGACGGACGAGGCCGTTTTGCGGACGGGCCAGGCCCAGCACTACAGCCTGGAACGACGGGTGTCCGCCGACGGGGCGGAGGCGTGGGACGTCGTGAGCCGCCTGCCGCTGCGCGATCGCGAGGGGCGCCTCGTGGGCGTCATCGCGATCTTCCGCGACGTGACCGAGCAGAAGCGCGCCGAAGAGAAGATCACCGAAGGCGTGCGGCGGCGCGACCAGTTCCTGGCCATGCTGTCGCACGAGCTGCGCAACCCCCTGGGTGCCATCGTGACGGCCTCGGCCCTGCTGAAGGGCGAGACCCAGCGCGGCGGGGACGGCCGCCTGCTGGAGGTCGTGAACCGGCAGTCACGCCAGATGGCGCGCTTGCTGGACGATCTGCTGGAGGCCAGCCGCGTCACCCAGAACAAGATCGAGCTGCGAAAGTCGATCACCGACGTGCGGGTCGCGCTCGACGAGGCGTGCGAGGTGGTCCGGCCGATGATCCTCGAGCGCGGAATCCACCTCGCGCTCGACATCAGCGCGGAGCCCATCAGGGTGAACGCCGATCCCGCGCGGCTGCAGCAGATCCACGTCAACCTGCTGAGCAACGCCGTGAAGTACACGCAGCGGGGCGGCCACGTCTGGATCAGCGGTCACACCGAGGGGGACAAGGCCGTCGTGCGCGTCCGCGACGACGGGGCCGGGATCCCGCCCGAGATGCTGGAGTCGGTGTTCGATCTGTTCGTGCAGTCGAACCGAACGCTCGATCGCGCCGCCGGCGGCCTGGGCGTCGGCCTGACGCTGGTGCGCTCGCTGGTCGAGATGCACGGCGGCGTCGTCGAGGCCCACAGCGCGGGCGAAGCGCAGGGCAGCGAGTTCGTCGTGCGGCTGCCGCTGGCCGAACACGGCGCGGCGGCCGAGCCGGCCCCCGAAGCCGTGCGCGCGGGCCCGCGTCGGCGCCCGGTCCCCGCCGGCGCGCGCGTCGTCATCGTCGAGGACAACGCCGACTCGCGCGAGCTGCTCTGCGAGCTGCTGCACGACGAGGGCTACGACTGCCGCAGCGTCGGCAACGGCAAGGCGGCCCTGGACGTGATCCGCGAGTTCGAACCGCACATCGCGCTGCTCGACGTCGGCCTTCCCGAGATGGACGGGTTCGAGCTGGCGCGGCGCCTGCGGGCGATGCCCGAGACCGCCGACATTCACCTGGTCGCCGTCACCGGCTACGGGCGAGCGTCCGACCGGGTCGCCAGCCGCGAGGCCGGCTTCGACGAGCACCTGGTCAAGCCCGTGCAGCCCGACGAGCTGCTCAAGGTGCTGGCCCGCATTCAGGGCCAATCTGGGACCGCCGACGGGATGTCGTCCGCCGGCGGTGCCCACGATGGCGTCGCCCATTCGGGCGACCTCTAGTCGTCGGCCGTCTTACCAGCCGCCGCCGGTCTTGGCCGCGTCGTCCTTCTTCTCGCCCTTTTCGCCCTTGTCGCTCTTCTTCTTGCTCTTCGCCGAGTCGCCCGCCGGCGCCTTGTCGTCCGCGCGGACGATCGAGGGGAGCGAGATCAGGAACGCACCGGCAAGCATGGCCGCGAGAATGGTCTTCATGGGGCTCTCCTTGGTTGGAAAGAGGCCCTTGTAGACCATTTTCGGCTCTGACGCGAGCCGTCTGAGCGGTCCTGGGGATCGGGCGCCGGATTAAAACGCCGTGCTGAGCGTGCGGCGCAGGCGCGAGAACAGCCCGCGGCGCTGCGGCGCATCCGTCACGCGCGAGGCGCTCTGGCGCGAGACACCGTACTGGACCAGGCCGACCGCCGTCGAGAAGGTCGGGTTGTGCACGACCTCCGCCAGGCCGCCGACGCCCTTGGGAACGCCGCGTCGCACGGGGATGCCCAGGATCTCTTCGCCCAGCTCGGTCATGCCAGGCAGCTGCGTCGTGCCGCCCGTCAGGACGGCGCCCGAGGCCAGCATGTCCTCGCAGCCGAGGCGAACGATCTCCGCCTTCACGAACGAGAGGATCTCCTCGATGCGCGGCTGGATGATGTCGCGGCAAAGGCCGTGGCGCGACAGCACGCGCGGCGCGCGGCCACCGACGGAGGCGACCTCCAGCGTCTCGTCCTCGCCGACCATCGTGGCCATGGCGCAGCCCGAGCGAATCTTGATCTTCTCCGCCTCGTGCGGCGGCGTGCGCAGGCCAAACGCGATGTCGCTGGTCAGCTGGTGCCCGCCGATCGGGATGACGCTGGTGTGGGCCACCGCCCCCTCGGTGAAGATGGCGATGTCGGTGGTGCCGCCGCCGATGTCCACCAGCGCGACGCCCAGCCCCTTCTCGTCGTCCTCCAGCACCGCCTCGCCCGAGGCCAGCGGCTCGAGCACGATGTCCAGCACCTCCAGGTCGCAGCGGGTGCAGCACTTGATGATGTTCTGCGCGGCGGCCGCCGCGGCGGGCACGATGTGCACGCGCGCTTCCAGGCGCACGCCGCACATGCCCAGCGGCTCGCGCACGCCGTCCTGCCCGTCGATCTTGTACTCCTGCGGGAGCACGTGGACGATGTGGCGGTCGACGGGCAGCGCGATGGCGCGCGCCAGCTCCAGCACCTTGCCCACGTCGGTCGGCCGGACCTCTTTGTCCTTGATGGCGACGGTGCCGGTCGAGTTGACGCCCTTGATGTGGCCGCCGGCGATCCCCACGTAGACCTGCGAGATCTCGCAGCCCGACATGCTCTCGGCTTCGAGGATCGCCTGCTTGATCGAGGCCACCGTCGAGTCGATGTTGACGATG
>CAZPUH010000060.1:0-1221 GCA_964589215.1 uncultured Myxococcales bacterium
GGCGGCGTGATCGGCACGGGCGCCGGCGGCCGCTCTTCGACGGGGCGCGCGGGCGCGACCGGCACGGGCGGCACCGTGGTCGCGACCGGCGGCGTGGGTGGCGGCAGCTCCACCGGGAGCGGCGGCGCGGTGGTGGCGACCGGCGGCACGGGCGGCGGGTCGACGAGCGCGTGCGGCGTGGTCCCGGTGGACCCGCAGGCCTCGCCGCAGGCCAAGAACCTGCTCTGCTACCTCTACTCGATCTACGGCAAGAACGTGCTGTCCGGCCAGCAGGAGACCAGCTGGTCCAACCCCGCGGGCGACATCTCGTTCTACACCAGCAACGTCGGCAAGGCGCCCGCGATCCTGGGCGGCGACTACCTCTATCCCAGCGGAACCAGCTCGCGCGCGCTGGCCTACTGGAACGCGGGCGGGCTCACGATGATCCGCTACCACATGGGCGCGCCGCCCAACGCCGACACTTACCAGAACTCGATGCTGGCCTTCTCGTCCACCCAGTGTGACAACGTCATCAAGTCCGGCACCGGCGAGAACACGTCGTTCCTCTCCAAGCTGGATTACGTGGCCACCGAGGTCGGCACCCTGCAGACCGGCAAAGCCGCGGTGATCCTGGCGCTGTTCCACGAGACGCAGTCCAACGGCTGGTTCTGGTGGAGCAAGTGCTCGTCCACCCAGTTCATCGCGCTCTACAAGTACGCCTACAATTACCTGGTGAACACGAAGGGGATTCACAACCTGGTCCGGCTGATGCCCTACAGCGGCAGCCCGACGGGCAGCTTCTTCCCCGGCAAGGACAGCGTCGACATCTCGGGCGGCGACACCTACGGCAGCAACGTCCCCTTTACAGGCCTTTACGCGTCCATGAGGTCGATCGCGGGGACGACGATGCCGCTCGCGCTGCACGAGACCGGCAAGGTTCCGCAGCCGAGCACGATGTTCCCCAGCGCGGCCCCCTGGCTGCTGTGGAACATCTGGGCCGGTTACGAGACCTCTTCCAACTCGGTCTCGGACATCCAGAGCGCCTACGCGAGCCCCTACACGATCACGCGCGACGAGATCCCCAACCTGAAGTAGCCATGAAGAAGTCGGTCCTGGGTGCAATCGTGCTGGTCGCCGCCGTGGGGACGGCGACCCTGCTGGCGCGGCGCGGGCGGTCCGATCGCCCGGCCCCGCCGCCGGCGCCGCCCGCGACCGAGGCAGCCGCGGAGCCGGTCGTCGTCC
>CAZPUH010000061.1:0-2535 GCA_964589215.1 uncultured Myxococcales bacterium
GCGGTCGGTTTCTCGACGGAGAACGACGCTTCTCCACAGAACCCACAGCCCCTAATACATCTGCTTTTTTATCTCTAAAAAGAAAGATAGAAGAGAGCCGGAGAACAAGGAGAGACGGATGGAGTTCAAGATTCGGAAGGAGGAGTTCCTTCGCGGTCTCTACCTGGCGCAAGGGATCGCGGATCGGAAGAGCACGTTGCCCATCCTGGCCAACGTCCTGTTGCGTACCGACGGCAAGGACAAGCTGCTGTGCGGGGCGACCGACCTCAACGTGTCGACCCAGGTCACGTTGAGCGCGAAGGTCGAAAAGGAAGGCGGCCTCACGGTCGCGGCTCGCCAGCTGTACGAGATCGTGAAGGGCCTGCCCGACGAAGAGGTGCGCGTCAAACGGACGGAGCAGAACTGGGCCGAGATCAAGAGCGGCAAGGTCGAGTTCAAGGTCGTCGGCGTGTCGGACCGCGATTACCCGAAGCTGCCCGCCATCGCCGAAGCCCAGACGTTCTCGGTCGAGACGGCCGCGCTGCGCGACATGATCGCCAAGACGATCTTCTCGGTTTCGCTGGACGAGACGCGCCAGCACCTGGCCGGCGTTCTGTTCGAGTCGGACGGCGCCACGGCGCGGATGGTCTCGACGGACGGTCACCGGCTGTCGAAGGCGGCGCGGGCGTTGCCGGGTGGCCCCAAGTTGGCGGCCGGCGTTCTGATTCCGCGCAAGGGCATCGTCGAGCTGCGGCGCGCAATCGAGACGCGCGAGACGCCGACCGCGATCGGGATTCACGACGGGAACTTCGTGTTGAAGGCGGACGACGTCGGCATCTCGGTGAAGTTGATCGACGGGCAGTTCCCGCCATATGAGCAGGTCATCCCCAAGGACAACGAGCGGGCCTTCGTGTTGCCGCGGCTCACGTTCCTGGACGCGCTCCGCCGCGTTTCGTTGATGTCGTCGGACAAGACCTCGGGCGTCCGTTTCGGCCTCGACAAGGGCAAGCTGCGCATCGAGAGCGACAACCCGGATCTGGGCGCGGCGCGCGAGGAGATCGACATCGCGTACAAGGGAACGCCCGTGCAGATCGGGTTCAACGCGCGCTATTTCATCGACCTGCTGGCGGAGATCGAGACGCCCGACGTGCGCGTCGAGCTGGCGGGCGAGCTGGATCCGGCGGTCGTTCGCCCCAGCGACGGCAGCGACTACGTCTGCGTGGTCATGCCCATGCGGCTGTGAGCGGGCGCGGCCGGGGTCGGACCGGAGCGGTCCCCGGCTGACCCATGCGCATTCGCGAGCTGGCCACGGACGGGTGGCGGAACCTCGCCCCGCTGCGGCTCATCCTGGGTGAGCGGCTGACGGTCCTGTCCGGCGACAACGGGCAGGGCAAGACCAACGTCATCGAAGCGGCCTACTACCTGGCCGCCTTGCGGTCCTTCCGAACGACGCACGCAGAGGACCTGATCCAGCGGGGCGCGCCGGGCGGGCGGGCGCGGTTGCGTGCCGACATCGACCAGGCGGGCCTGCAGCGCCGCCTGGAGGTGGAAGTGGCGGCGGGCGGCCGGAGCGTGCGGCTGGACGGCAAGCTGGTTCGCAGCACGGCGGCCGCGCTGGGACTGCTGCGGGTGGTTCTGTTCGTCCCCGAGGACCTGCTGCTGCCGCGGGCGGCGCCGGCGGCGCGACGCCGGTTCGCCGACCTCGCGATCTTCAACCTGGAACGTGGGTATTACGGCGAGGCCTCGGCGTTTCAGAAGGTGCTGCGTAATCGGAACGCGCTGTTGAAGCGTGGGACTCTGGACGCGACGCTGCTGGACGCCTACGACGAGGAGCTGGCGCGGACGGGGGCCCGGGTGGTCGTGCGGCGGCGGGCTCTGGCGGCGGCGCTGGCGCCGCGGTTTGCGTCCCTTTTCCGGGAGCTGCACGCGGACATCCCGGTCACGTTGCTTTACCGGAGTCACCCGGAGGTCGAGGCGGCGTCGGACGAAGCCGCCGTGCGCGGGGCGCTGGCGGCTGGTCTGGCTAGCCGGCGCGCGCTGGACGAGCGGCGCCGCTTCACGGGGTTCGGGCCGCAGACGGACGACCTCGAGATTGGCCTCGGGGGCGCGCTGGCACGCACCCACGCCTCGCAGGGGCAGCTGCGGTCCCTGATGCTGGCGCTGAAGCTGGCGGAGCTGACCGAGGTCGGCGAGCGGCTGGGCGACCCACCCGTGCTGTTGCTGGACGACGTCCCCAGCGAGCTGGACGCTCATCGGCGCGCCCTGCTTTTCCAGGTCGTGAGCCGCCTAGACTGCCAGACGCTGATCTCGGTGACGGAGCGCGCGCTGGTGCCAGGGGCCGGCGATCGCATCGATTTCGAGGTGCGGGGTGGGGTGGTCAGCCAGCTCCCGATCCTGTCGTGAGGGGCACGCCAGACAGCGGTTTCACTTTACATACCCCCTTGCTCATGCTAGATAGTTGGAAACGTTGGGGTTTGTAGCCGTTCGGCTCCCCCGTTCCCGAGCTCACCTCCACGTGCGAACGATTCGCTCATGACCACGTCCGAGCCGCCTGCG
>CAZPUH010000062.1:0-6101 GCA_964589215.1 uncultured Myxococcales bacterium
CGCCCGCGCCGAGCGCTTTCCGCTGGCGCAGACCTGCGCCGCGACGCTGGAGGTTTACCAGCGGCTGGCCGCCAGCTGCCCCATCGACAAGGAGATCGGCGCATGCGCTTCGTGATGCTGTATCACTCGCTCGTCTCGGACTGGAACCACGGGAACGCCCACTTCCTGCGCGGCGTCGCCCGCGAGCTGTTGCGGCGCGGCCACGAGGTGGCGGTGCACGAGCCGGCCGGCGGCTGGAGTCGCAGCAACCTCTGCGCGGATCACGGCAGCGAGCCGCTGGCCAGGTTCGAAGGCGCCTACCCGGAGCTGGCCGGCGTGGCTCGACCTTACGACGACGCGCGGGCGATGGACCTGGACGACGTCCTCGACGGAGCGGACGTCGTCATCGTGCACGAGTGGACCGACCCCGCGCTGGTGGCGCGGGTCGGCGCCCACCACGCGCGCCACCCGCCGCGGTATCGACTGCTGTTCCACGACACGCACCACCGCGCGGTGACCGACCCACAGGCGCTGGCCGCGTTCGATCTGTCCGCGTACGACGGCGTCCTCGCGTTCGGGGTCTGCCTGCGGGACCTGTACCTGACCCGCGGGTGGGCGCGGCGCGCCTGGACCTGGCACGAGGCGGCCGACACGTCGCTGTTCCAGCCGCGCGTGGCGCCGGCGGATGGGGACCTGGTCTGGATCGGCAACTGGGGCGACGACGAGCGCACCGCCGAGCTGCACGAGTTCCTGATCGAGCCGGTCCGGGCGCTGGGGCTGCGGGCCCGGGTGTACGGCGTCCGCTACCCGGAGGCCGCCCGGCGCGCGCTGGCCGCAGCGGGCATCGAGTACGCCGGCTGGTTGCCGAACTTCGACGTGCCGTCGGTGTTCGCGCGGTTCCGGGTCACGGTTCACGTGCCGCGCCGGCCGTACGTGGAGGCGCTGCCCGGCATCCCCACGATCCGCCCGTTCGAGGCGCTGGCCTGCGGCATCCCGCTGGTGTCCGCGCCCTGGCGCGATCTCGAGCGCCTCTTCACCGTGGGGCGCGACTACCTGGCCGCGCGCGACGGCGGCGAGATGCGCCGGCAGCTGGAGGCGGTGCTGGCCGATACCGGGCTGGCGACGCGGCTGTCCGCGCACGGGCGGCGCACGATCGCCGCGCGACACACCTGCGCGCACCGGGTCGACCAGCTGCTGGACGTCGTCAGCCAGCTGGCCGACGTCGCCGGGCCGCGGGCTCGCGCGCAGCTGGCGGCGGCTTCGTGAGGGCGCCCATGCGAATCGCGTTCTTCGGTTCCAGCCTGGTGTCGGCCTACTGGAACGGGGCCGCCACCTACTACCGCGGGATCCTGCGCGCGCTGGCCGCCCGCGGCCACGCGGTGACCTTCTACGAGCCCGACGCCTACGACCGGCAGAAGCACCGGGACATCGACGACCCGCCGTGGGCGCGGGTCGTCGTCTACCCGGCCGACGGCGAGACCGGCGTGCGCCGCGCGCTGGCCGCGGGGGCCGACGCGGACCTGGTGGTCAAGGCCAGCGGGGTGGGCGTTTTCGACGCGCTGCTGGAGGCGTCCGTGCTGGAGCTGCGCCGCGCCGATGGGACGCGGCCGCTGCGCGCGTTCTGGGACGTCGACGCGCCCGCCACGCTGGAGCGGGTGCGCGCGGCGGAGGGCGGGGCACCCGATCCGTTCGCTGCCCTGATCCCGCGCTACGACGTGGTCTTCACCTACGGGGGCGGGCCGCCGGTGGTCGCCGCGTATCAGGCGCTGGGCGCCCGGCGCTGCGTGCCGATCTACAACGGCCTCGACCCCGACATTCACCGGCCGGCGCAGCCCGACCAGCGGTTCGCGGGCGATCTGGGCTTCCTGGCCAACCGACTTCCCGATCGCGAGGCGCGCGTCGAAGAGTTCTTCCTGCGCGCGGCGGCGGCGCTGCCCCAGCGGGTGTTCGTGCTCGGCGGCGCGGGCTGGCACGACAAGGCAATGCCCCCCAACGTGCGCGCCGTGGGCCACGTCTACACGCGCGACCACAACGCCTTCAACGCCTCGACCACGGCGGTGTTGAACGTGAACCGCGACAGCATGGCGCGGTTCGGCTACTCGCCCGCGACGCGCGTGTTCGAGGCGGCCGGCGCCGGCGCCTGCGTCATCACCGACGCGTTCGTGGGCGTGGGGACGTTCTTCGCGCCCGAGCGCGAGATCCTGGTCGCGCGCGACGGCGCCGAGGTGGCGCGCCTGCTGGCCGGGCTCACCGCCGAGCGCGCCCGCGAGATCGGCGCCGCGGCCCGGCGGCGCGCGCTGGGCGAGCACACCTACGACCAGCGGGCCCTGCGCGTCGAGGCCGTGCTGGACGACCTGCGCGCCGAAGGCCAGGCGCCGGTCCGCGTGGCGGCGGGGGCGTCGGCTTGAGCGGGGGCGCGTCCTCGGGCCGCGACGGCACCCTGACCATCACGATCCTGGGCCTCTCGATCACCTCGTCGTGGGGGAACGGCCACGCGACCACGTATCGCGCTCTGGCCAAGGCCCTGGCCGCGCGCGGCCACCGCGTCCGGTTCCTCGAGCGAGACGTCCCCTGGTACGCGGAGAACCGCGACATGCCGAGGCCGTCGTTCGCGGAGGTCACGCTGTACCGCAGCCTCGACGAGCTGCGTGCCCGCCACGCGGCCGCCGTTCGCGAGGCCGACCTGGTCATCGTCGGCTCGTACGTGCCCGACGGGATCGCCGTCGGCGACTGGGCGCGGACGGAGGCGCGCGGCCTGGTCGCCTTCTACGACATCGACACGCCCGTCACGCTGGCGGCGCTGCAGCAGGGCGGAACGGACTATCTGTCGCTCCGCCAGATCCCGGCCTACGACCTCTACCTCTCGTTCACCGGCGGGCCGACGCTGCGGCGGATCGAACGCGAGCTGGGCTCGCCGATGGCGCGGCCGCTCTACTGCGCCGTCGACCCGGAGCTGTACCGGCCGGACGTTCAAGCACCCGAATGGGAGCTCGGCTACATGGGCACCTACAGCGCCGACCGGCAGCCGGCCCTGGAACGGCTGCTGCTGCAGCCGGCGCGGCGCCTGGGCGATCGCCGGTTCGTGGTCGCCGGGCCCATGTACCCCGACGACGTCACCTGGCCCGCCAACGTCGCGCGCGTCGCGCACGTGTCGCCGGCCGAGCACCGCCGGTTCTACTGCCGCCAGCGATTCACGCTGAACGTCACGCGGGCCGACATGGTCCGCGCCGGCCACTCGCCCAGCGTGCGCCTCTTCGAGGCCGCCGCCTGCGGCGTGCCGATCATCTCGGACGACTGGCCGGGGCTGGCCGAGCTGTTTCGCCCGCACCACGAGATCCTGATCGCCCGCAACGCCGAGGACGTCGTCCACTACCTGTCGGCGCTGGACGCGGCCGATGCCGCCCTGATCGGCGCCCGCGCGCGCCGGCGCGTGCTGGCCGAGCACACGGCCGACCACCGCGCGCGCGAGCTGGAGAGCTACGTCGCCGAGCTGCGGCAGGAGGGGCGGGGCAGCTCGGGGTTCACCCGCTGACGCGCCGTCGGATGAGAGGAAACGCCAGGAATTCAGATCCGCCAGGATCAGAATTCTCAGATGGTTCGGATGGCGTTCCTTGCGTCCTGGCGTTTGAACCGGCGGGGTCCCTCTAGGCGTAGCGCCTGGTCATCCGCGCGCAGAAGTCGGCGAAGGCGCGCGGGTCCCTGGGCGGGCTCGTGTGGTGGGGGCGCACGCCCTCGTGCTCGGGCGTGAAGCAGTAGGTCACCGTCACGTCGAACGGCTCCAGCGCGCGCATCTGGCGGTCGAACCAGGCGCCCGCGTTGGGGCGGCCCGCGTCGGCCCACGACAGCCCCGTGCGCAGCCGCTTGACGCCCAGCCGCTTCAGCCACCGCACGACGTCGTCGAGGCGCGGGTCCTCGAAATGCAGCCACTGGCAGATGCCCAGCTCTGGCGCGTACTGGGCGAAGGGCTCCAGCGCGCGCTTCGGCGTCCCGTCCTCGCGCAGGAGGCCCATGTAGAAGTGGCGGTAGTACGACGACCCCTCCGCCTCGCGGTGCCGCGTGGTGGCGGGCCAGGCCTTGGGCAGATCGTACAGGCTGTACCAGTGGATCCGGTCGGCGCGCCCCAGCAGCAGCTCCGCGGTGCGGCGCAGCCCGAACTCCTGCACCTCCTCGGCCCCGAAGCTGGACACGCCGACCTCCGACACCCACAGCGGCTTGCTGGACACCGCGCGGATCTCGGCCAGCTTGTCGGGCCACTCGTGAATCTGCCAGTGGTTCCAGTCCAGCGGGAAACCATGGACCGCGATGGCGTCCACCTCGGCCAGCGCGCCCTGGTCCTCGAGCCGGCGGATGAACCCGGGGTCGATGGGCGACGTGCCGCCCATGACCCGCGTCAGCCCCGGCCGCTCCGCGCGCACGGCGGCGCCCGCCAGCGCCGCCATCTGCGAGAACGTTCGCCACCCCTCGTCGACCTGGAAGTCCCAGTGCGACAGGTTGTTCGGCTCGTTCCACAGCATGACCGCTTCAATCACGGTCGTACCTCCGGCGGGCGGGGTAGGCGGCCTGCGACTCCAGCACGATCTCTTGCGCGCGGCAGATGAACACCTCCGGCTCGGGCTGGCTCTCGATCGAGAAGCCCGCGCTGCGCAGCATCGCCCTCGCGCACGCCTCGTTGGGGATCCACCAGTTGGTGGGGTCGCCGGCGTAGCTGTTCTCGACGAAGTGCAGGCGCGGGTAGCTCGGCTGGTCGAAGATCGCCGTCTCCGCGAACGGGTAGTCGTCGGCCACCGGCGGCCCGGCGGCATGCCCCCGCAGCATGCTCTGAAAGACGAGCAGGTCGCGCGCGACGTGCTCGTGAATCAGGTCCAGCGCCAGCAGCGGGTGCCGCAGGTGGTAAAGGACGCCCATGAACAGCACGACGTCGAACCGCTCTTCGAGGCGGCCGACCTCGAACACGGACAGCTGCCGCAGCTCGATGTCGACCCCCGAGATCTCGGCCGCGAAGCGGGCCTGGGCCAGGTAGCCCTCGTTGGTGTCGATGCCCACGACGCGGTCGGCCCCGCGCCGCTTCATCTCGATGGAATAGAAGCCGGCGTTGCAGCCGATGTCGAGGACGGTCTGCCCGCTCAGATCCTGCGGGATGGCGTGCGCGAACCGCTGCCACTTGAAGCGCGGGTAGTCGCCCAGGAAGTGGTCGGGCGCGGTGTCGACCCCGCCCAGCGTCATGTTGTGGAACCAGCGGCCGAGGTCGCCGATGCGTTCGCGAATCTGCTGGGTGGAAAGGACCGCCCCGCGCCCCTCTGCTCGTGCGTTCACCATGATCCTCCAAGGACGCGCAAGGCTTCGCGGTAGCCGTGCAACGTGCCGACGTCGACGTACGCTTCGCCGGCGCGGACCCCCCGCGCGCGGCCTCCCCGTTCGAGGTGTGCGTTGACCAGCGTTCCGAAGAACTCGTCACGCCGGTCGCGCTCGTCCCAAAGCCGCCGCAGCTTCGCGAGCTCCGTGGCCGGCAGCTTGAACGCGCCCCACACCCAGTTCGAGCGCGCGTTCTTGCTCTTCACGTCGATCTGCTGGACCCACCCGGCGCCGTCGGTCAGGACGGCGTCGAACAGCTCGGGGTGCGCCACGTCGAACAGCAGGAACGAGAGGGTGTCGTCGGGCAGCCGCCGCAGCCCGTCGACGGGGAACCAGACGGTGTCGGGCAGCCCGACCACGATCGATTCGTCGGCGGTGGCGTGCGGCAGCGCGCAGAAGAGCGCGTCGCACAGGCCGGCGGGCCGCACCTGTACGGCGTAGCAGATCGGGACACCGTCCACGCTGCCGCCGAAGTAGTGCAGGATGTCCGACTTGCCGGGCGCGATCACGAAACAGAGCCGGGTCGCCCCCGCCGCCAGCATCCGTTCGACCAGGTACTCGCAGACGGCGCGCGGCCGCTCGACGCCGCCTTCGACGCGGCTGCCGACGGGCAGCAGCTCCTTCGAGAAGGCCAGCGGCTGGATCCGGGTGCCCGCCCCGGCGGCCGGGATCACGCCGAGCACGCGGCCCCCCGGCCGACCGGCCCGTCGGCCGGCGCGTGCAGCGCGCTCTCGAGCAGCGCTTCCAGCTGCGCCGCGCGCGCGGCCGCC
>CAZPUH010000063.1:0-9240 GCA_964589215.1 uncultured Myxococcales bacterium
GGCCAGCGAGAAGGTCATCGACTGCTATGCCCTCATGTACCAGGGCATGCTGGCCACGCAGATGGGGCTCGGGCAGGCGCAGGACGGCATGAAGAAGATGCAGAAGGAGATCGAGGGGACCAAGTTCCAGATCAAGGAATCAAAGACCAAGGGCGACACCGCCACCTTGAAGGTCCTGCGCCAGAAAGGCGACGAGAGCGACACCGGCGAGGTCGCCTTCGTTCGCGAGAACGGCGAATGGAAGATGCTCCCCCCGCAGTAGCGGGGGGCGAAAGGGGCTGCGCCCCTCTCGCCGGCTCACCCCCCCCGGATGCTGAGGGGGGCCGGTGCGGCGGAGCCGCACCTCCCCGGGGCTTGGACTCGCTCGCGATGCTCGCTCTGACGAACCAACCAAAAGAACCGTGATTCGGACTTGATTAGGCGCCTTCTACTCGTTGCGGCGGTACTCGTCTGTGCGGGGTCCAGCGCGTGGGCCAAAAGCGCGATCGATCCCATTTGGGGATCGCATGGCGTTCGGTTGGATCCGTTTCGCAAGGTGGCGGCCAATGATCCGGCGCCTGCTCCTGCGGCGCCCGCGCAGCGCTGTCAGCGGGACGAGGAGTGCGGCGACGAAAGCATCTGCGAGGCGGGCGCCTGCAAGCCCATCCAGATCCGCACCAACGTCCTTTATCTCTATTACCGGGATGGCGCGTTCCGGGAGGCGCTGCTGCTGTACTGGGCGCGCAAGTCCAACCCGGGCTACACGGTGGTCGCGCCGTTCTACTGGCACTACTGGAGCCCGTCGTCCGAGACGAAGATCCTGGCGCCGTTCTACTGGCACTTCGAGGATCGCCTGCAGCGCAGCACCGTCACCTGGGTGACGCTGGCCGTCTACACGCACGACGCGCGCGGTGGGGGCTTCGGCCTGATGCCGCTCTTCTACGCGTCGAGCGGCGGCAACTGGGCGGTTCCGATCCTCGGCACGTTCGCCTTCCACGACCCCGAGACGCACAAGTCCTCTGGCGCGGCGGCCTTCCTCTACTGGTGGCGGCGGTCGCCGGCGGGCGCGACCGACCTGGGGTTCCCGCTCTTCTACTCGACGCGGACCGCCGCCAGCGCGTTCACCTACGCGCTGCCGATCAACATCTACTGGCGGCACGACGACCACAAGAACCTGCTGGCCGTACCGCTGTTCTTCTGGAACAGCCACCCGGCGGGCTCGTGGTTCCTCAGCTGGCTCGGGTACGGCCACCGCGAAGGCTCCGAGTACGGCCGCTCGGTCGCCTGGCTCTACTGGTGGGGCGGCGACGAGAAAGAGCCCTCCAGCTACCACGTGCTGTTCCCGCTGGTCTGGGACTTCGCCGGGCGTAAGGACCGCTCGACCGTCGTGTTCCCGCTGTTCTGGCGCTTCCGGGGGCCGGACTGGAACACCACCGTCGTCGCGAACTTCGTCCACATCCGGCAGGGCGCGTGGTGGTTCAACACGCTGTTCCCCGTCTACTGGGGCACCGGCGACGACAGGGCCGGCCGGGTCACGCGAATCGTGGTGCCGCTGTTCTACTGGCACCGCGCGGAGCAGGACAAGCACGCGACGCTGGTGACGTTACTGGGCGGCTACTCGCGCGACACGGCCGCCCAGACGCGCAGCTGGGTGTTCCTTCCGTTCCTCGCCTGGGGCCACTCGGACCGCGGCGGCGAACGGCGGATGATCACCCCGCTCTACTACAGCCGCGTGCAGTACGACCAGGACGCGGTCACGCGCCTCGTCGGACTGCTGTTCTATCGGCGCAGCGACGGCGAAGGGTCGACGACCGCCCTCTTCCCTCTGTTCTGGCGGTTCTGGGACGCGGCGACCGGGGCGACCGCCACGGCGCTCTTCCCGCTCTACGAGCACCGGTCGGGGCCGCGCGACGACACGACGGTCGTCGGGCCGGTCTACTGGCGCAGCTTCAAGAACGGGGGCTGGGGCGCCGGCCTGCTGCCGATCGCGTACTTCGGCCACAACGCCGGACAGAGCCACGACGTGGTGTTCCCGCTGTTCTGGCGGTTCGCGGACGCGCGCTCCGCCACGACGGTGCTGTTCCCGCTCTTTTACTGGCGCTCCCAGCCGCGCGGCTACGCGGGCGGAATCCTGCCGCTGCTGCTGTTCTTCGGCCGCCACGACGGCAGCCGATACGCGGTGCAGTTCCCGCTGCTGTTCCAGGTGGCGGACGACCGCACCCGCACCAGCACGACGGTCACGCCGCTGGGCTTCGTGCAGCGCGACCCCGACGGCACCAGCGTCGCGATCGGACCCATCCTGCCGCTGATCTACGCGCGCGTCGGGGAACGCCGCTCGCACTTCGCGCTGTTCCCGCTGTTCTGGCACTTCACGGATCGCGACGCGGACCGCTCCACGACCGTCGTCGGCCTCTACTGGCATCGGCGCTGGGGGGGCGAGACGACCGACGGGCTGTTCCCGCTGCTGTACTACCGGCGCGGCGCGCGGCCGGGCGGAACCGACGAGACCAGCTTCACGCTCTTCCCGCTGGTCCACTACCGGCGCGACGCGAACAGCCGGGTGCTGGTGACGCCGCTGGGCGGGTCGCTGCGATCGCCCGCTCGGACCGCCGGGTTCATCGGACCGTACTTCTGGTACGGCGACGCGGAGATCAAGGTCGGGCTGGTGCCGCTGCTGCACACCGACATCCGCCGCGCCAGCGACGGCCAGCACCTGAGCCAGTGGGGGCCCTGGTTCCGCATCACCGGCCCGGGCTACACGTCGCAGGGGATCATCCCGCTGTTCGGGCGCTACAGCGACGGGCGCGAGACCGACACCTGGGTCGCGCCTTCGTACTTCCGCCTGCGCCGCACGAACGGGGACTCCGTCGATGCGCTGCTGCCGCTCTTCTGGCACTCGTCGTTCGGCGCCCGCGCGACGACCGTGATCGGCCCCTACTTCGAACGCAGGACGGAGTCCCACCGCACGGTCGGCCTGGTGCCGCTGTTCGTGCACGATTCGGATCAGCAGCGGTCGTTGATCGTCGTGCCGCCTCTGTTGCTGTTCCACAGCGCGTCGCACGACGGCAGCCGCGCGCGCACGTCGTGCCTGGTCCTCTACTACCATCACCACGACGGGCAGGACCGGACGACGGCGCTGTTTCCGCTGTTCTGGTCCAGCGCCGACGGCGACCGCCGGCGCGACATCCTGTTTCCGCTGTTCTGGCACTTCGCCGACCGCGTGACCGATTCCAGCTGGACGCTGGCCGGGCCGCTGTTCTGGTCCCACGCCGGCACCCGCCACACGCGCGGCCTGCTGCCCCTGGCCTGGTTCACCGGCGATCCGGCGGCTGGCGACGGCGCCCAGGCCGTGATGCCGCTGTTCTATCACCGCAGCGCGCGCGACCTGTTCTCGCTGTACACGCTGCCGGCCGGGTACCACCGCAACGGCGCGTCCAGCTTCTGGTACGTCGGCCCGATCGTCCACACGAATAGCCCGAAGAGCAGCTTCACGATGGTCGCCCCGCTGGTGTTCACCCACCGCAACAAGGCCACCGAGACCACCACCACCATCATCCCGCCGCTGCTTCACGTGTCGCGATCCAGCCCAGAGTCGGGGTTGTCGAGCACGCTGGGGATCATCTGGCACCGGCGCGACATCGCCAGCTCCAGCTGGACGGTGCTGCCGCTCTACTACGACGTGCACGAGTACCGGCTGTCGCGGTTCACGATGCTGCTGCCGCTGTTTGGGCGGTACGCCGACGAGGCGACGCAGGAGAGCACCGCGATCGCGCCGCTCTTCTACCGGCACGCCACGCCGACCACCATCACGATGGTGGGGTTCCCGCTGCTGTGGGACTTCAAGCGCGGCCACGACCGCACCACCGTGGTGTTCCCGTTCTACGCGCGCTGGCAGCGCGACGACCACGTCGGCACGTACATCTTCCCGTTTTACTATGCGCGCACGGGGCTCGGCCCCGACGGCAGGCCCGACGGAACGTGGCGCCACTTCGTGTTCCCGTTCTACGACTCGGGCGTGGAGCGCCCGGGCGACTTCATGTGGGAGGTGCTGGGCGGCCTCTTCGGCCACGAGCGGATCGGCCGCCACAACTACCTGCGCCTCTTCTACTTCACCGTCGAGACGACGCCGACGCAGCCGCAGCAGGCGGCCTGGTACGGCCAGGCCGCGGCGCCGCGCCGCAAGGCGGTTCCGCGCGGCCTGAACGTCGCCGGCTGGTAGTCAGCGGCGCGGCGACTCGGGCGCCCGCAACGGATCGGACGTGCGCCGCGGATCGACCGGCTCGCCCAGCACGCGCGCGCGCAGCGGGCCGACCAGGAACATCGAACCGCAGACCACGACGACGCCGCCGCCGGCACGCGCCGCTGCCAGCGCTGCCTCTGGATCCGCGATGGCCGTGGCGTCCGCGAAGCACACGCGAGCTCGCGCGGCCAGGTCGGCGGCGGGCAGCGCGCGCGGGCTGTCGTTGGCGGTCGCGACCAGCCGCCGGGCGACCGGCGCCAGCGCCGCCAGCATCGCGTCGAGGTCCTTGTCGCGCGCCACGGACATCAACAGCGTGACCGGACGCCCGCCCGCGACCCCCGGCAGCGCAGCCGCCAGCGCGCGCGCCCCCTGCGCGTTGTGCGCGCAGTCGACCCACAGATCGTCGCCCAGTCGCTCCAGTCGACCCGGCCAGCGCACGCCGCCCAGCCCCGCGGCGATCGCGGACGCCTCCAGAGGCCGGCCGAGGCGTGCGGCCACCGCCTCGGCCAGCGCCACCGCCAGCGCCGCGTTGTCCGTCTGGTGCGGCCCAGCCAGCCCGACGTGCGCGTCCGGCGCCGCCAGGTCGGCGTCCAGCCAGCGCAGCGGCGCCCCGACCTCGGCCGCGCGCGCGCGGATGACGGCCGCCGCCTCGCTCGGCACACGCCCCACGAAGCACGGCACGCCCGGCTTGAGGATGCCGGCCTTCTCGCGGGCGATGTCGGCCAGCGTCGGGCCCAGATACTCCGTGTGATCGATCCCGATCGACGTGATCGCGGTGGCCAGCGGCTCGCAGCACGTGACCGCGTCGAGGCGCCCGCCGAGGCCCGTCTCCAGCACGGCGACGTCGACGCCCGCCTCCGCGAACGTCAGGAAGCCGAGCACGGTCGCGATCTCGAAGTACGTGAGCCGCTCGCCGCAGCCCTGGACCTGCAGGTCCAGCGCCGCCAGTCGATCGCCGTCGGCCTCGCGGCCGCTGACCCGGATCCGTTCGGTGAAGCGCGCCAGGTGCGGGGACGTGTAGAGCCCGGTGCGCAGCCCGGCGGCGCGGAGGATCGCTTCGGCCATCGCGGCCGTCGAACCCTTGCCGTTCGTGCCGGCGATCTGGACGGTCGGGTACCGGCGCTGCGGGTCGCCCAGGCGCGCCAGCGCGCGCCGCACGCGGTCGAGCCCCATCTCGACGCCCAGCGCGCCCGCAGCCAGCTCCAGCCGCGCCAGCAGCTCGGCGTACGCGGGCGAAGCCGGCGCGGGCATGCCGCCCTAGGCGGAGGCCGGGGCGGCGCTGGCCTGCGGCCCCAGGAAGCGAACCAGCCGGCCCAGCGTCGCGCGCATGTCGCGCCGGTGCACGATGGTGTCGAGAAAACCGTGCTCCAGCAGGAACTCGGCCCGCTGGAAGCCGGGCGGCAACCGCTGGCGGATCGTGTTCTGGATGACGCGCGCGCCGGCGAACCCGATCAGGGCCTTCGGCTCGGCGAGGATGACGTCGCCGAGCATCGCAAAGCTGGCGGCCACGCCGCCCGTCGTCGGGTGCAGCAGCACCGACAGATACGGCAGCCCCGCCTCGCGCAGCCGCCCCAGCGCCGCCGAGGTCTTGGCCATCTGCATGAGCGAGAGCACCCCCTCCTGCATGCGGGCGCCGCCGGACGCCGAGAACACGATGGCCGGCGAGCGCCGCTCGAGCGCGCGCTCGAACACGCGGGTCACCTTCTCGCCCACGACGGAGCCCATCGAGCCGCCCATGAACTCGAAGACGAAGATGCCGACCTCGACCGGAGCACCGTCGATCCGCCCCGACCCGGCCAGCAGCGCGTCAGCCCCGCCCGCCGTGCGACGCGCCGCGCGCAGGCGGTCGGCATATCGTTTCTGGTCGCGGAAGCCGAGCGGGTCGACGCTCTCCATGGTCGCGTCGGCTTCTACGAAGCTGTCGGGGTCCAGCAGCAGCTGCAGCCGCCGCATCGCGCTCAGCGGGAAGTGGTGCTCGCACTGCGGGCACACCATGTCGTTCTTCTCGAGGTCGGCGGTCAAAAGCGCCGCGCGGCACCCCGGGCACTTGGTGAAAACCCCCGCCGGGACACTGCGTTTCTCCTCGGAGAGCTCGTCCTCGCGATCTTCGCGTTTGTACCAGGCCATCGCCGGCGGGGAGAATAACAGACGGAGGCGGCTGGATCATCGACCCGGGTGCCGCCCGGTTTGTTATGCTGCCGCCCGTGCATTTCGGAGTTTGGCACAAGATAACGGACGCGCGGACCGCGGCCCCCGACGCAGCCGGTGTCCTGCAGACCCGCGCCGAGGGCGTCATGGACTACCGCGTCGGCCGTAGCGCCATGGTTCTCTACGCCTGTTCCGACCCGGACGAGACGCTGCGCCGGTTCGTCGAGGGGCGCGGCGCGCGGCAGATCGAGCGCGCCGTCAGCGCCGGCGCCCGCTGGATCCGGTTCGCCGAGTCCGCCAGCCCCCGGGCCGAGCTGGATCGCCTGCTGAAGGGCTTCGTCGAGCGGTTCGGGTCGCTGCCGATCAGCAACGCCAGCAGCGGCCGGCGCCCGGCCGCCGCCGTGGACGGCGAACAAGCGTGAGCACCGCCGGAAGCGGAACGCCGCGGGCCGGGCTCAGCTATCGGGACGCGGGCGTCGACATCGACGCCGGCGACGAGCTGGTCGAGCGGATCAAGTCCCACGTGCGCCGGACCCACCGCCCGGAGGTGATGGGCGGGCTCGGCGGATTTGCAGGTCTGTGCGCGCTGCCCACGCGCTACAAGGAGCCGCTGCTGGTCTCCTGCACGGACGGGGTCGGCACCAAGCTGAAGCTGGCGTTCCTGACCGGGCGCCACGACACGGTCGGGATCGACCTGGTCGCCATGAACGTCAACGACCTGGTCGTCTGCGGCGGCGAGCCGCTGTTCTTCCTGGACTACTTCGCGTCCGGCAAGCTGGAGGTGGGCGTTGCCGAGCGCGTGATCGCCGGCATCGCCGACGGCTGCCAGGCGGCGGGCTGCGCGCTGCTGGGCGGCGAGACCGCCGAGCTGCCCGGCTTCTACGCCGACGGCGAGTACGACCTGGCCGGCTTCTGCGTCGGCGTCGTCGAGAAGAGCCGGCGCGTCGATGGCACGCGCATCCGACCGGGCGACCGCCTGCTGGGGCTGGCGTCGTCGGGGTTTCACTCGAACGGATACTCGCTGGTGCGCAAGGTGTTCCTGGACGAGATGCGCCTGCCGCTGGACGCGGCGCCGCCCGGTCTCGGCGAGCCGCTGGCGGACCTCTTGCTCCGGCCGACGCGCATCTACGTGCGCGCGCTGCAGGCGCTGGCGCAGGCCGATCTGCTTCACGGGGCGGCCCACATCACGGGCGGCGGTCTGGTGGACAACCCGACCCGCATGATCCCCGACGGCGCGCGGCTGAAGCTGCAGCTGCGCGAGGGAAGCTGGGAGGTCCCGCCCATCTTCGAGCTGCTGGCCCGGGGCGGCCGCGTGGCGCCCGAAGAGATGCGGCGCACGTTCAACATGGGCATCGGGATGGTCGTTTGCGTCCCTGTCGATCGCGCAGCGGAAGCGACGACGGTGCTGGAACGGGCGGGCGAGAAGGTGTTCGCGATCGGACAGGTCGCCGCCGCGGACGCGCCCGACGCGCCCGTCGAGTTCCTGCGCGCATGAACGTCGCCGTCCTCGTTTCGGGCAGCGGAACCAACCTGCAGGCGCTGATCGATCGCGGGCAGCGCGGCGAGCTGGGTCCCGCGCAGCTGGTCGCCGTGGGGTGCAACGTCCCGGACTGCCCCGCGCTGGCGCGGGCCAAGCTGGCGGCGCTGCCGACGTTCGTGGTCGACCACCGCGACTACAGCGACCGGGGCGCCTTCGATCGCGCGCTGGTGGCGTCGCTGCGGGCGCACCAGGCGGACCTGGTGGTGCTGGCCGGCTTCAACCGCGTGCTGGGCAAGGATCTGCTGGACGCGTTCCCGGGGCGGGTCATCAACATCCACCCCGCCCTGCTCCCGGCGTTCCCGGGGGTCAAGGCGCAGCGCCAGGCCTTCGAGGCCGGCGTGAAGATCGCGGGCTGCACGATTCACTTCGTCGACCACGGCGTCGACACGGGGCCGATCATCGCGCAGGCGGCGGTGCCGGTGATGGACGACGACGACGACGAAGACCTGCGCGTGCGGATCCTGGCCGAGGAGCACCGCCTGCTGCCGGTGGTGGTGCGCGCGATCGCCGAGCGGCGGGTCGTCCTCGAGGGGCGGCGCGTGCGGGTGCTGGGCGTGACGCCGGGGACCGAACCGCTGCGCAGCCTCTGAGGGCGCGGGCGGCATGGTCGACACCAACTTCTACGACGTCGTCGTCTGCGGCGGCGATCTGGCGGGCCTCACGGCCGGGGCCTTGCTGGCCCGCCGCGGGTTCCGGGTCCTGCTGATCGGCGAGGAGGCCGTGGACGGCACGCTGGACGCGGGAGCGATGCCCGTGTCGCGGGCGCCGGCCGTCCTGCCGCCGCTGGACGATCCGCACGTCAGCCGCGTCCTCAAGGAGCTCGACTTCACGGCGCTGCTCAAGCGGCGCACGAGCCCGGGCGTCGCGGTGCGGGTATGGGTCGGGCGCCAGTCGATCGATCTCACCCCCGACGCGGCGGCGCTGGAGCGCGACCTGGGGCGGGTCTTCGGCGCGCCCGTGGCCGCCGTGGCGCCGCCGCTGGCCCGCGCCGACGCCTGGGGCCGGTCCGTGGAGCCGCTGCTCGCCACCGCGATGACGCTGCCGCCGCACGGCTTCTGGGAGCGGCGCGAGGTCGGCCGCATCGAGTCGCTGCTGCCCCGCCCCGGCACCGACGCGCTGGCGCCGCTGGCCGTGGATCACCCGCTGCGCACCATCGCGGCGGTCCCCGGCGCGGCCGGCGTCGATCTCGCGCCGGGCGCCGTCGGCCCGCTGGCCGAGGCGCGCGCCTTCGCGCTGGCGCGGCGCGGGACGCAGGTCGTCGACGGAGGCCTGGCCGGGCTGCAAGAGCTGCTGCTGGGGCGGTTCGAGACGTTCGGCGGCGAGCGCCGGCGCC
>CAZPUH010000064.1:0-1963 GCA_964589215.1 uncultured Myxococcales bacterium
AAAAAGTGCGTTTGGCGTTACATCTCGATGATCACGACGCCGCGCTGCGGGGCATCGGGATCCTCTTCCTCGGTCTCTTCGTCGGGCTCCGGGCGATGCCGCTCGTCACGCATGGGGATCTCGAGGCGCGGGCGCTCCTGACGGCGCCTTTCTTCCTCTTCCCGGCGTCGGATCTGTTCGATGATCCAAGGTTCGAGCACGGCGACGAGAACCCCTCGTTACATGCCTGCAATATCTCTTCCTATTAGTCAAGTTCGGCAATTTCGGGACGAAACGTGAGCCCCACCGAATCCGGTCTGTTCTCGGCCGCTTACCTACTCATTTGCCCCGAGCTCCTCGATCTTCCAACCATCTGCTTCCCGGGCCAGACGCACCTCGCCGCCGCTCGCCAGCGGCAGGTGAGCTTCATCACCAGCCTCGACCAGAGGCGCGGCCAACGCGGCGCGCAGCTCGACGAGCAACCGGCGATGCGCCGCCACGTCGACCGTCTCCCAGAAC
Organism: uncultured Myxococcales bacterium; assembly: GCA_964589215.1. Lineage (GTDB taxonomy): Bacteria > Myxococcota_A > Polyangia > Fen-1088 > Fen-1088 > JADGRB01. The sequence goes on from CAZPUH010000064.1 coordinate 499, forward strand.
GAGCGTAACCGCTCGGCCGTCAGCGCGCCGCGCTCGCGGTCCGGCACCAGGCGCAACAGAACGTCGTACCGGCGGGCGTCGATGGCGCGGACGAAGGTCCGGATCGCGGCGCGCGGGGTCTCCTGCCCCCAGGCTTCGTACACCGGGCCGTCGACGCGCCATTGCCCCCCCTCGAACACCAGCGGGACCGGCTCGCCGGTCTTTAGCGTGACCTCGACCCGGGGCGGCACGCGCGTGGCTTCGGCAGCGATCCGCTGCCCCAGCGCGGTGGGATCCGCGGCAGGGCCCCGGAACCCGGCCGCGAAGGCCTCGAACGGAAGGCGCCGCTGGAGGTCGGCGCTGGTCAGCGCGTACGCGCCGCGGAGGTCGCCCCGCGCCAGCGCCGCGCCGAAGGCCGCCAGCGCCTCGCCAGGGCCGCGCGGGGCGTGCGCGCAGGCGAAGGCCAGCAGCGCGACCGCGGCGACGCTAACCTGCCTGGCTCGAACCATCACGTCCCCGGGGGGCGCGAGGTGATCGTCAAGCGGTACGGCTCGTCGGGGTTCACGGCCCCGCGACGCGGCGACACGCGAACGAACACCGGGCCGCCGGGGATCGACGCGCCGCTGATGCGCGCCGGGACGTGGCGGCCGCTGTCGGCGCGCGCCAGCAGCGTTCCGTCCTCGCGCAGCAACTCGACCTGGACGCTCTCGCGCTCCGGCGGGTCGACCTCGACGTCCAGAAGCGCCATCCCCGCCGTCGTGTAGCGGTACACGTCCACGTCGCCGCGCGCCAGGTACCCGAGCGCGGTGCCGTCCTCGACCGGCTGCGCGTGCGCGACGTCGTCGTTCGGTTCGGCCTCGGTCCCCGCGCGCGGCAGCTCGGCCCGGGACCGCAGGTTGTAGCGCGCCGTCCCGCTCCACCCGACCTCCGCCTTCACCACCAGGAACACCGAGGCAGCGCCGGCGGGGATGCGGACGTTCCGCAGCGAGACGCGCTCGCCCTTGCGACCGCGCGCCTCGCTCAGCTTGTGGCTATCGGCGTCCAGAAGTTGCAGCGTCGCCGCGACCTCGGCGACCGGGTCCAGATCCGCCGAGAGCAGGCTTCCGTCGGCCGCGCCCGCCGTCGAGAGGCGGTACCAGTCCTGGTCGCGGTGCCAGCCGAGATAGCCGACCGCCTCGCCGCCGAGCGGGAGATCGCCGGCGTGCGCCGCGTCGCCGTTGGGCTCGATCTCGGCTCCCGTATCGAACGGCACGAGGCGGGCGGCCAGGCGATAGGTCGGCGCGGCACCCTCGGCGCCGACCGCCCGAACCCGCAGGAGGACTACGCCGCCGGTCACGGCCAGGTTGGGGATCGCGATCGCCTCCCCCGCCCCGCCTGCCGCGGCGACCAGCGCGTGCCCGGCCTGGTCCAGCGCGTCCAGCGCGACGGCCAGCCCGGCGCCCGGACGCAGGTCCACGCGCAGCACCAGCCGCGGCGGCGCCGGGCC
>CAZPUH010000065.1:0-2050 GCA_964589215.1 uncultured Myxococcales bacterium
GCCCGTTCCGCCGCCGGTCGTGCCGCCGCTGGCGCTGCCGCCCGCGCCCGTCGGGGCGCTGCCGCCCGTGCCCCCGGCGCGACCCGCCGTGCCGCCGCTCTGGCCGCCCGTGCCCGTCGTGCCGGTCGCCGCCGGCACGAACTTGAGCCAGTTGAGGTGCATGGCGCCGCTGAACACCAGGTACAGGCGCGCCACGCCGGTCGCGGGCTGATCGAGGGCGCAGGTCTGGGTCGCCCAGGCATTCGACGTGGACGGCACGGTGCAGGTCCCCAGCAGCGCGCCGGTCTGCGAGTCCGCGTGCAGCTCGATCGTCGCGTCGGCCTGCGACTTGACGCGCAGCTGGACGCTGGCCACGCCGTCGTCCGTGTAGTCGACGTTCTCGAAGAACACGGAGCCGCCGGCGGTGACGGAGATCGACTGCCCCAGGCTGGTGTCGTTGCTGTCTTCCTTGGTGGCGCCGGACTGGCCGTCGTAGTCCTCGCCCTCGATCTCGACCAGCGCGTTTCGCCCCGTCAGCGGGCGCTTCAGCCCGACGAGGATCAGCGTGGCGCCCTGCCTGTTCAGCGTGAAAGAGGTGCTGAACGTGGTGTCGACGGTCTTCTTGCTGACCGGCTGCGCCAGCGCCAGGTGCTGCGCCTTGCGCATCGCCTGCCACTGCGCCTCGGTCGGATTCGTGGGCTTGTTCTGGCCGACCCACACGCTGTAGGGGTTGCTGTGGGTCTCGTCGATCAGGAACTGCGTGACGAAGACCTCCTTGCCCGCCAGCGCCGCCGGCAGGTTGCTCACGTTCACGGTCACGTTGTCGGTGCCGGTCGACTTCACGGTCGCGTAAGCGTCGTAGACGATGATCTGCAGCTCGTCCTCGCTCGCCGACTTGGTTGCCAGGCCGTCGACGCCGTCGCTGCCCGTGCCGCCGCCCGACAGCACGCGGGTCGGCCCCAGGTAGTTCAGCATCTTGAAGCCGTTGAACGCCGCCTTGCGGATGCCCTGGAAGGTCATCAGCCCGAACACGGCGCCGAACGGCAGGTTGCCGCCCTGTTGCTGGATGTACATGCCGGTGTCGCTGCCCGACTCGCCGAATACGTCGGTCAGCACCCAGTACGAGAACACCGACAGCGGCGGGGTGTCGCCCTGGTCCTTGTCGGACAGCAGCTTGACGGCCTTCAGGATGAAGGGCGCGTTGGCGTGGCTGTCCATGCTCTCGTTGGCGTCACCCGGCTTGCCGCCCTGCCCGCAGTACGAGGAGTTCCACTCGGTGTTGAACGACATGACCTGGGACGTGGTGTAGCCGCCGCTCATGATCTGGCTGACCCGCGTGTTGTTGTCCGACGTCAGGTTGCTGGCGTTGGCGGGCGAGTCGCCGCACGCGCCCGGGTAGTAGTGCGCCGACGCGAACGTCACGCGCTTGTTCGCGCTCTTGCAGTGCTGCAAGAAGGCGGCGATCTTCGTGGGCTCGGTGGTCGCCGGCCCGCCGATGAGGATGTTGGGCAGCACCGCCGTGGCCCCGTCGACGGTCGCGTCGTAAAGCGCGTAGTACTCGGTCATCTTCTGGCTCAGCGACTCGTTCTTGTCGCTGCCGTTCCAGAAGCCAGAGTAGTCCGGCTCGTTCCAGACCTCCCAGTACCACTTGCCGACGTCGTCGGCGCCGAACTTGTCGACGCAGTGCTGGACCAGCGCCTGAATGAACTGTTTCCAGACGGTGAGGTCCTTGGGCGCGTCGCGGCTGTCGCCGTTCTTCGCCAGGTCCTTGGGCATGAAGTCCAGCTCCATCAGCGGCCGCATGTTCGCGGCGGCGATGCCGTCCAGGTACTTGTCGAAGTTGGTCCAGTTGTAGGTGGGCGCGCCCGAGCCCGACCACTTCAGGATGCCCATCGAGTCCTTGTCGTCGCTCAAGGCCCCGTGGCCGCGCACGCGCTGGATGCCCAGCTCGCGGTTCGCGATCTTGGCGTGCGTTTGCCAGTCGGCGCGCAACGAGATGATGCCGACGCCGGTGCCCACGCTGGCCGCCCAGAACCGCGGATTGCCCGTGGTCTGCTTCGACGCGTCCACC
>CAZPUH010000066.1:0-19376 GCA_964589215.1 uncultured Myxococcales bacterium
GCCGGACCCGAACGGCGCGCCCCCGGCCCAGGCGGCGCCCGAACAGGGGGCGCCGTCGGAGGCCGCGCCGCCGCAGGGCCCCCCGCCGCCCGCCGACTACGGAACGCCGCCCGGCTACGGCGCCCAGGTCGCGCCGGGGTATCCCCCACCCCCGGCCTATCCGGCGCCGGCGTATCCCCCGCCTCCGTATGGACCCCCTCCATCGTATGGGCCGGCGACGGGCTACCCGCCGCCGCCCGGCTACGGCCAGCCCGGCAACTACCCGCCCCCCTACAATCTGGGCAGCCCCGGCAACGTCCACGACGGGTTCTTCCTGCGGCTGCATCTCGGCGGCGGGTTCACCGACGTCAAGGGCAACGGCCTCGAGATCTCCGGCGGCAGCGTCAGCCTGGGCGTCGCGCTGGGCGGGGCGCTGGCCGAGAACCTGATCCTCTTCGGCAACTTCTTCCTGTCGGTCGCGGACACGCCCGACTTCAAGCAGGGCGGCGTCACGGCGACGTCCAGCGGGTCCGCGACGCTGGGCGGGTTCGGCCTGGGCCTGACGTACTACTTCATGCCCGTGAACGTCTACATCTCGGGCGCGCTGGCCGCGATGATCTTCGAGATGGACGACGCCGACGGCAACAAGCTCTATTCGTCCGACGCCGGCCTGGGCTTCCAGGGCATGGTGGGCAAGGAATGGTGGGTCTCGTCCGAGTGGGGGCTGGGAGTCGCCGGGGAGATCACGGTCGCCTCGATGAAGGACAAGGACCTGAGCGGCGTGTCGTGGAGCGGCTCGTCGTTCTCGCTGGTCTTCTCCAGCACCTTCAACTGACCGCGCCGGCCGCGCGCAACCGGACCGCTTCGGCCGCGCGCGGCAGCGTCACCGTGAACGCCGTCCCCTCGGCGGGCGACGACGTGACCGCGATCTGACCGCCGTGCGCCGCCACGATCTGCTGGGTGATGAAGAGCCCCAGGCCCAGGCCGCGCGACCCGGACGAGGTCCGCCCGCCGCGGAACGGATCGAAGATGCGCGGCAGCAGCTCGGGGGGGATGGCGCCCTGGTTGCGGACGGCCACGACGACCTGCCCGCCGCCCTCGACCGCCACGGTGACCGGGGTTCCGGGCGTGCCGTGGTGGACCGCGTTCGACAGCAGGTTCGAGAACACCTGCAAGAGGCGGGTGGCGTCTCCCATGCTGTGGCAATCGCCTGTGACTGTCACGGCGATGCCGCGGTCGGGGGCCGTCCCGCGCACCTCGTCGGCGGCGCGCGTGACCAGCTCGGCCAGATCGACGGGCGCGCGCTCGGCCACCATCCCCGAGCCGTCCGCCAGGCGGGCGCGCGTCAGGTCCAGCAGCTGGTCGATCATGTCGCGCATGCGGCCCGCCGAGGACAGCATCCGGCGCAGGGTCTTCAGCTGCGCGGCGTCGGCGATCTGCCGCTCGAGCAGCTGCGCGCCCGTCATCACCGAGCTGAGCGGCGTCCGCAGGTCGTGTCCCAGGATGCCCACGAACATCTCGTTCATCTGAAGGTTGCGGGCCAGCTCGGCTTTGTGGCGATGCAGCTCCAGGAACACCTCGGCCTTGCTCCGGAGGACGTGCGGGTCGATCGGCTTGAACAGGAAGTCGACGGCGCCCGCCTCGTAGCCCTTGAACAGCCGGTGCGGATCGCGCGAGCCGGCCGTGAGGAAGATGATGGGCACGTGGCGCGTCCGTTCCGCGCCGCGCATCAGCTCGGCCAGCTCGAAGCCGTTCATCTCCGGCATCTGCACGTCCAGGATCGCCAGCGCGACCTCGTGAATCAGCAGCAGCTCCAGCGCCTCCGCGCCGCTGCGGGCCTTCAACAGCTCCACCCCTTCGCGGCGCAGCAGCGCGTCCAGGGCGACGAGGTTCTCCTCGGTGTCGTCGACCAGCAGCAACTTGACGGATACATCAGTCATCGCAATTCCTTGGCGGTGCGTGAAACGGTGAGGCGGGAAATCAGCTCGGCCATCTCGGGCAGGCCCAGCACGTAATCGGGGCGGGCGCGCGCGATGGCGGCTTCGGGCATCGTTCGCACCAGCGCCGCTTCGGGGCTCTGCGTGATCGCCACGCCGCCCGCGCGCCGGATGGTGGCCAGCCCGTCGGCGCCGTCGGCGTTTGCCCCCGACAGGAGGACGCCGGCCACGCGCGAACCGTAGGCATCGGCGGCCGACTCGAACAGCACGTCGATCGACGGTCGCGAAAAATGCAGCAGGTCGTCGGCCGACAGCGCGAAGGTCCCGCCGCGCTCGATGAGCAGGTGGTAGTTGGGCGGGCCGACGTAGATCACGCCCGGTGCCAGCGGCTCCTTGTCTTCGGCCTCCCGGACGCGCAGCACCGTGCGCGCGCCCAGCACGGCGGCCAGGTGGCTGGGGCGGTCGGGCGGCAGGTGCACCACGATCACGATGGGCACGGCCGAGGTCGCGGGCAACGCGGGCAGCACCGTGGCCAGCGCTTCCAGCGCGCCGCTCGAGCCCCCGATGACCACCGCGTCGATACCGGCCTGCATGTCGTCACAGCTTCTGGTAAATGCGTTGTTCGGGCACGGCCTCGCGAAAGGCGCCCGCGTGCGACGAAAAGCGCAGCGACTCCTTGCTGCCCAGCCCGAGGAACCCCCGCCGGCACAGCGCTTCGCGCAGAAGGCCGATGGCGCGCTCCTGCAGCGCGCGGTCGAAGTAGATGAGTACGTTGCGGCACGACACCAGCTGGACCTCGGCGAAGACGCTGTCGGTGGCCAGGCTGTGATCGGAGAAGAGGATCGCCTTCTTCAGGCGGCGATCGAACATCGCCGATCCGTAGCGCGCCGTGTAGTAGTCGGCCAGCGACGCGCGCCCGCCCGAGGCGAGATAGCTGGCGCTGAACTTCGCGAACCGATCGATGGCGTACACGCCGTCCTGCGCGGCGCGCAACGACTCGGGGTTGATGTCGGTGGCGTAGATCTGCGTGCGCCCCAGCAGCCCCTCTTCGTGCAGCAGGATCGCCAGCGAGTAGGCCTCCTCGCCGGTCGCGCACCCCGCCACCCACACCTTCAGAGACGGGTACGTCTGCAGGTAGGGGACGATCGTCTCGCGGATCGCGCGGAAGTAGCCGGGGTCTCGAAAGAGGTCGCTGACCTGCACGGTCAGGAACTGCAGCAGCTGCGTGAAGCGCTGGGGATCGCGGCGCGTCTGCTGCTCCAGCGCCGCCACGGTCCCGCACCCGAAGGAGGTCAGCGCCGCGACCAGCCGCCGCTTCAGGGAGGCGGCCGCGTAGCTGCGAAAGTCGTAGTGGTACTGGCGGTAGAGAGCGTCCAGCAGGCTCTCGAGCTCCGTGTCGGCGATGTCCGCGGGCGACACCGGGTGGCTGCCGGTGGGGGCCGTCACTTGGGCATCCACACGCGCGCCAGCGACAGCAGCTTGTCGACGTCCAGCGGCTTGGCGATGTAGTCGTTCGCGCCGGCGGCCAGGCACTGGTCGCGGTCGTCCAGCATCGCCTTCGCGGTCAGCGCGATGATCGGCAGGGACTCGAACGCCGGCTGCTGGCGGATGCGCCGCATGGCCTCCAGGCCGTCCATCTCGGGCATCATGACGTCCATCAGCACCAGGTCGACGCCCGGGTGGTGCGCCAGGTGGTCCAGCGCCTCGCGCCCGTTGCGCGCGATCTCGACCTTGGCGCCCCGCGGCTCCAGCACGGCGGACAGCGCGAAGATGTTGCGCACGTCGTCCTCGACCACCAGCACGCGCTTGCCCTCGAACACGGCCTCGCGGTGCCGCGCGTCCTTCAGCATGCGCTGGCGATCGGCCGGCAGCTCGGACTCGACCTGGTGCAGGAACAACGTGACCTCGTCCAGCAGGCGCTCGGGTGAACGCGCCCCCTTGATGATGATTGAGTGGGAGAGGGCGCGCAGCCGTTCCTCGTCGGCGCGCGACAGCGACTGGCCCGTGTAGACGATGACGGGCGGGAAGCCGCGACCGTCGGCGCGCGACATCTCTTCCAGCAGCTCTAGCCCGTTGCGGTCCGGCAGCGTGAGGTCCAGCACCATGCAGTCGAACGTCGTCTCGCCCAGGCGCGCCAGCGCCTCCGCGGCCGACCCCACGGCCACCGTCTCGACGTCCCGCGCCGCCAGCAGGCGGCAGGTGCTGTCGCGCGCGACGGGGTCGTCCTCGACGACCAGGATGCGCCGCAGCCGCTGCGTGAACTTCGCTTCGAGCCGCTTCAGCGCGTCGGCCAGCTCCTCGCGCTGGATGGGCTTGATGCCGTAGCCGGCGGCGCCCATCTCCAGCGCCGTGCGCGTGTAGTCGGACACCGAGACCATGTGAACGGGGATGTGCCGGGTCGTCGAGCGGTGCTTCAGCGAATCCAGCACCGACAGCCCCGACCGGTCAGGCAGCCCCACGTCCAGCACGATGGCGCTGGGGCGGTGCTGCTCGGCCAGCGCCAGCCCCTCCTCGCCGCTGGTGGCGTGCAGGGTCTGGAAGTCCATCTCGCGCGCCAGCCCCTGGATGACCGTCGCGAAATGCGGGTCGTCCTCGATGATCAAGATGAGCCGCCCGTTCAGCGGGGGCGACTCGGGCGCCGTGCCGTTGGTCGCGCGAGCTGCCGTCGTCGTCGCGGGCGCGACCCTGACCTCGGCGCCCCGGGCGCCGGTGGCCTTCGGACGCGCGGCCGCTCCGGTACCGTCTGCGGGTGCCGGCTGGGCGCTGGCCGGCATGCGCTCGGGCAGCGTCAGCGTGAACGTGCTCCCGCGCCCGGGCGCGCTCTCCAGCGTGAGGTCGCCGCCCAGCAGCCGCGCCAGATCGCGCGAGATCGACAAGCCCAGCCCCGTGCCTCCGTACTTGCGGTTGGTCGTGCCGTCCGCCTGCCGGAAGGCCTCGAAGATCACGTCGTGCTGGTCGGGCGCGATGCCGATGCCGGTGTCCTTGACGTCGAACGCCACGCGGTCGCCGGCCACCTTGCGAACGCGCAAGCTGACACCGCCGCGCTCGGTGAACTTGCAGGCGTTCGACAGCAGGTTCTTCAACACCTGCTGCAGCCGCGTCGGGTCCGTGAAGATCGTCGACGCGACGTCCGGCTCGACGGCGGCCGTCAGCTGGATCCCCTTGTCGCGCGCGATCGGCCCGAAGATGTCGACCAGCTCGTCGCGCAACCGCACGACGGAGACCTCCTCGGGCCGCACGTCCAGCCGCCCGGCTTCGATCTTCGAGAGGTCCAGGATGTCGTTGATCAGCGTCAGCAGATCGTTCCCCGCCGAGTAGATCGTCTCGGCGAACTTGATCTGCTCGGCGTTCAGGTTGCCTTCGCGGTTGTCGGCCAGCAGCTTGGCCAGGATCAGCGTGCTGTTCAGCGGCGTCCGCAGCTCGTGCGACATGTTGGCCAGGAACTCGGACTTGTACGTGCTGGCCCGCTGCAGCTCGGACTGCGCGCGCTTCAGGTGGTCGCGCTGCTGCTCCAGCGCGTGGGTCTGCTCTTCCAGGTTCGAGTTGATCTGCTCCAGCTCGACCTGCTGATTCTCCAGCCGCGCCTGCGAATCCTGCAGCGCGCGGCTCTGCTGCTCCAGCTCCTCGTTCTGCACGCGCAGCTCTTCCTGCTGGGTCTGCAGCTCCTCGGACTGGCGCTGCGTCTCTTCCAGCGCGTCGCGCAGGTCGGCGCGGTCCTTGGTCGACCGCATCGCCAGCCCGATCGGCTCCGCGATGCGCGTCAGCAATTCGCGGTCGTGGGGCAGGATGGGGCTCAGGAAGCCCAGCTCCAGCGCCCCGTTGGGCCGGCCGTCGGCCGTCGTGGGCACGATGATCGCGTAACGGGCCGGCGCGCGCCCGACGCCGGAGCTGACCGGGAAGAAGTCGGGTGGCAGCTCCTGGACCTCGATGGCGTGGCGGTCGGCGAAGGCCTGCCGGGTCAGGCCGCCCACCGGCGCGTCGCTGGCGTCTTCGGGCAGGCCATAGCCGCCCACCCGCCGCAGAGCGCCGCCCGAGGGCGCGAAGTACACGGCGCCGACCGCGACCTCCAGGTACTCGCCCAGGAACTTCGCGACCTGGCGGCCCAGCGCGTCGGTGTGCTCCAGCGCCTGCATGCGGCCCGCCAGCTCGCTCTCGCCGGTGCGGATCCAGGCCTGCGTCCGCTGGGCCATGAAGTCGCGCGACGACATGCTGGCGGCTGCGCCGATCAGGAACAGCAACAGCGCGGAGCCGCCCCAGATGGCGGACGTGACCACCGTCGTCGCGCTTTCCAGCTCGCGGTTGCGCAGATCGAGCAGCTCCCGTTCGTCCGCCCGCATGGCCGAGATGGTCTTGCGGATCTCGTCCATCGCCTGGCGGCCCCGATCCGAGCGCACGATCTCCAGCGCCTGGTCGGTGTGGCCGGCGCGCCGCAGGTCGATCGTCTGGCGCAGCTCGGCGTTCTTGTTGGCGGCCAGCCGCTCGAGCACGTCCAGCCGCTCCTGCGCGTGCGCGTTGTCGCTGACCAGCTGGCGCAGGCGCGGCAGCTCGGCCTGCAGCGCCGCCGTCGCGGCGTGGTAGGGCTCGAGGTACCGCTCGTCGCCCGTCAGCAGGTAGCCGCGCTGTCCGGTCTCGGCGTCCTGAAACGTCGACAGCAGGGAGTCCAGGTGGTCCGTGACGTTGAGCGTGTGCGCGACCTGGCGCGCCGCCTCTGCCCGCTGCCGGAACGACCCGTACGAGAAGAACCCGATCAGGAACACCGCCAGGATCGCCGCGGCGAACCCGATCTGGCTCTTGGCCGGCAGGCCGGAGGTGAAGAACCCTGGGCGCAGCGAGGCCCGGGCGATGTGCGCGGGGGCGCCGCTCGTTCGCGTCGACTCAGCCGTGGCCACGAGTTCCTCGAAGGTAAGGCGCCCTCGGGGCCAGGGCCAGGGGGTCTCAGGGGCCGAGCACCTCCAGGTCCGCGACCCCCGCCACCTCGCCCGTGGCGGCCGACTGGACGAACGCGACCAGGGCGGCGTTCGTCCAGGCCAGGTCCCGGGGCCGCCGGAACGTCGCCTCTAGCCGCGGGCCGGTGGCCGGCAGCGCGGGCGACAGCTCGCGGACCAGCGCCGTCTCCTGCAGCGTCTCGCCGGCGTTCTCGCCGTGCAGCACGCGCGTTTGGGCGCTCTTCTGGACCAGCGCCACCGTGACCCTCCAGTCGCCGGCGCCTGCCGGGCCACCGGCCGCCAGGTCGACCGTCGCGCGCACCTCGTCGCCCGAGGCGCGGGCGCGCAGGGTCAGGGGGACGCGCCGCATCCGGCTTCCGGCCGCCGCGATCGCGCGCAGAGCAGCCTCGGCCTGGCCGCCGGCCAGGTGCGTCTGGCCGTTGACGACCATCTGGGGCGTGTAGAGGCCGGAGATCTCGGCCCCCCCGCCGGCCGGCCGCAGCCGTCCGGAGCGCGCGTACCAGGACTGCCGCGCGGTCCATTGCGGTCGGGCGAACGGATCGGGCCAGCCCAGGTGGTCCCAGTAGTCGACGTGGAATGTGAGCGGAATGACCTTGTCCCGTCCGAAGCCCCGCGCCGGCAGCTGGCCCAGCAGCCGCTCGGCCGGCGGGCATGAGCTGCACCCTTGGGACGTGAACAGCTCGACCAGCACCGGCCCCCCCTGGTCACCGGGCGCCGCACGCGCCGGCGAGGCACCCCCGAGCGCCAACAGAAGCAGGCCCGCGATCGCGATCCGCATGCGGCGTCTACGCCCGCGGCCGACCGCGGTCACGCAGCCGAGCGCTACCTGACCGTTTTCCAGGCCGGGTCGCCGGTCGCCCACTGGGCCACCCAGCTCTTCAGGGTCGTGCCGTCCGGCGCGGCCAGCGTCTCGTAGTTCCCCAGCATCACGTGGTTCGCGCCCGCCAGCACGAACGCGTGCGTCGTCGGGTGCGCGTATTGATTGGCCAGCAGCGAATCGATGGCCGGGATCAGCGACCCCGCGTACGCGAAGAAGGTCTTCACGGTCGCGTCCTCGTCATAGGTGAGCAGGGCGAAGCGCGTGCTCGGCGCGGCCGCCACCAGCGCGTCGATGACGGCAGGGAAGCTGGTGCTGCACGCCGTGCACCCCGGCGGCAGGGCGATGCCCCAAGCCTGCTGCCACTGCGCGTAGCGGCCGGCCATGACGTCGACGAACGGGGCCGAGTCCTGCAGAACCTCGATCGCGGCGGCCGGCCAGGCCGCGGCGTATCGCCCCTGGTTCAAGGTGGCGCCGTAGCCGCCCGCGCTGGACCCCGTCACCCAGATGCGCGACACGTTCGGCAGCGTCGCGTGCAGCCGGTCGACGATGACCTGCGCGTTGAGCCCGCCCGTGTGGTGGACCGTCTTGGCCTGGCCGTTCACCGTGTAGGTCTGGACGGTCGTACCGGCGTGGACGTCGCCCGTGCAATAAGGGACGTACGCGAACGACGCGCCCGCGAAGGGGCTGGCCGCGTCCGTTCGCGAGAACAGCCCGGTCGCGTCCAGCGTCGCCAGGTCCTGCTGGAACAGCGCCGCCGTGTAGGGGGCCGCGATCTGGCTGGCGGTGTTGAGCACGAAGCAGGTCTGCGCGTCCCAGCAGGCGCCGCCCCCCTCCATGTAGACCAGCAGGTCGGGGCTGGCCGTCGCCAGATTGACGCCGATCCCGGCGGTCGACCCGTCGCCGCAGGTGGTTCCGGGGAGGGGGACCCACGTCCAGGTCTGCTCGGGGGCCGTGATGGGGCCGGCGTCGGCCGTTCCCGTCGACGCGGCCGCCCCGTCGTTGCCCGGTTGCCCGCCCGTTCCCGCCTTGCCGCCCGCGCTGCTGCCGCACCCCAGCGCCGCCACCGCCACGAGCAGCGCCGTGAACCGCCCTTTCAGAGACATGACGGCAGTTTAGCCGCCCCTCCCGGCGATCGACCAGGGGCTCGCCCCGGGCGCTCCGGTTTTCGAACAGGTCAAAGGCGCCCGCCGAACCGCCGATGCTGCGCGTGAGCCATGTCCGCCGAACCTCGCCCGCCGCCTGCCCCCGCCGCCGGCGAGGAATTCGGGCTCGCGAAGGGCGCGACCGTCGGCCGCTACGTCGTCCTCGGCCTGCTCGGCCGCGGCGGGATGGGCGAGGTCTACGCGGCCTACGACCCGGACCTGGATCGAAAGATCGCGCTCAAGCTGCTGCGCGCGCGCGGCGGCAGCAGCGACGCGGACGGGCGCACGCGCCTCCTGCGCGAGGCGCAGGCCATCGCGCGCCTGTCGCACCCGAACGTGGTCGTGGTGTTCGACGTCGGCACGTTCCGCGAGTCGGTGTTCATCGCCATGGAGTTCGTCGAGGGGCACACCCTTGGCTACTGGATCGAGGCGCAGAACCGATCCTGGCGCGAGGTGCTGGAGGTCTACGCCGCGGCGGGCCGCGGCCTCATCGCCGCGCACACGGCGGGCCTCGTTCACCGGGACTTCAAGCCCGAGAACGTGATGATCACGAAGTCCGGGCAGGTGCGGGTCATGGACTTTGGCCTGGCGCGCGAGCAGGGGGCGCCCGAGGACGGCCCGCCGGCGGGGCAGCCGCCCGACCTCGCCGCGCAGGCGGCCGCGCTGGCGGAGACGTTCGAGAGCGGTGTCGATTTGGACGCCACGGCCAAGCTGGGCGGGGCAGAGCCGGGGGCTGCGCCGCCCAGCGCCTCGGGCGGCTACCTGAAGTTGAAGCTGACCCAGACCGGCGCGATGCTAGGCACGCCGGCCTACATGGCGCCCGAACAGTTCGCCGGCATCGGCGGCGACGCGCGCACCGACCAGTTCTCGTTCTGCGTTGCGCTGTACGAGGGGCTCTACCGCCAGCGGCCCTTCGCGGGCAACAACGCCGTCGAGCTGATGGCGAACGTCCTTGCCGGCAAGGTCAGCGATCCGCCCGCCGACGCGCGGGTCCCGACCTGGATCCGCAAGATTCTGGTGCGTGGGCTGTCGACCAGCCCCGATGACCGGTTCCCCTCGATGGCCGCGCTGCTGGCCGCGCTGGCCCAGGATCCGGCGGTCCGCCGGCGGCGCTGGCTGGGTGCCGCCGTCGGGGTCGCCGTTCTGCTGGCGGCCACCACGGGCGCGCGCCGCTTCGTCGCCGGTCACCAAATGCTGTGCGCGGCCGGCCCGGACCGCGCCGCCACGGCCTGGGGCAGCGATCACCGCGCCGCCATCGAACGGGCGTTCGCCGCGACCGGCAGCCGGGACGCGCCTCGGGCGTTCGCGGCCGTCGCGTCGCTGATCGACCAGTACGTCGCGCGCTGGACGGCCATGTACAGAGAGACCTGCGAGGCGACGCACGTGCGCGGCGAGCAGTCCTCTGAGGTCCTGGACCTGCGCATGGGGTGCCTCGGCGACCGTCTGTCCAGCGTGCGCGCGCTGGGCGAAGTCTTCATGACCGCGGCGGACCCCGGGGTCGTCGACAACGCGGTCAGCGCCGCCAGCGCGCTGCCCGCCCTCGACCGCTGCGCCGACGTCGAGATGTTGAGGGCCGTCATCAAGCCGCCGGACGATCCGGCGGTTCGCGCCAAGGTGGCCGCCGTGCGCGAACGGATCGCCAAGCTGAAGGCCCTGAGCGACTCGGGTCAGTGTGAGACGGCTGCCCGCCTGGAAGGCGGGGTGGTCACCGACGCGCAGGCCACCGGCTACCTTCCGGTCCAGGCCGAAGCCCACTTCGCCGCCGGCCTGCTCGCCGACACCTGCACCGATCTTGCCCGCGCGATCGAGCATCTGCAGGACGCGGCGATCGCGGCGGAGGCGTCCCGTCACGATGAGGTGTACGTCGAGTCGAGCGCGACGATGGCCGTCTTCTACGGCAATCGCCTGCACGACGTGCGGCGCGCCCGCGAATCCATCCGCCACGCGGTCGCCGTGCTGTCGCGCTTTCCGGGGCACCGCCGGCTCGAGGCCCGGGTCGCCGACGGAGAGGCGGTCGTCGCGATGAGCGAGGGGCGCCCCGAGGAAGCCCTGCTCTCCGAACGGCGATCGCTGGATCTGCTGCAGCAGGTGGTCGGCCCCGAGCACTACGAGGTGGCTTCGACTCGCAACAATCTGGCAGTCGAGCTGCACGAGTTGCACCGGGACGCCGAGGCGGAGCCGCTGATCGAGAGCGTCGTTCAAACGCAGACGCGCCTCTTCGGGCCCGAGAGCTCGCGGGTCGCCGTGGCGCTTCTCAACCAGGCCGAGATCCTGACGGCCCTCCGTCGCTTCGCCGAAGCGCGGCGCGCGATCGACGGGGCGCTGGCCATCTGGCGCAAGCAGAACGCCGCGTCTTCTCTGATCGGCTACGGCCTGCTCGATCTGGGCCAGCTGCAGGAGGCGGAGGGAAACCCGGGGACCGCCACGCGGACGCTGGAGCAGGCGATCGGCCTCATCGGCGACGAGGATCGGATGACCGCCGCGCAGGCGAAGTTCGCGCTGGCCCGCGCGACCTGGGCGGCGTCGCCGCGCAACCGGACGAAGGCGCGCGACCTGGCGCGCGTCGCGCGCGAGATGGCGGCCGCACAGGCCGGCGCCGCGCGCCTGGTCGGCGAGATCAGCGCCTGGGAATCGGCGCACACCTCGATCTGACGTTGCGCCGGCGGCAACACCTGGTGCCTCGACACCAACACGCGGGCGGAGTGCTGTCGCGGGGGTCGTCGCGCCACCGTGCCGGATCGCCCAATGGTTGACGCAGGTTCGTGTCTCCGCGGTGTAAACAGGTAACCTGGCACACAACGTGTACTCCAAGCGATCCACTGGAGGTCACGATGACGAGGGGGACCTGCGCGCGAGCTGTTGCTGGACTGATGGGCGTCACCGGAGCGATGGGCTTGCTCGGGTGCACCAACGCCGTGTCCGACGTGCCGACCGCCGAAACCCACAGCGCGGGTCTGGCGATGGCGAACGGGCTGGCGATGGCGAACGGCCTGGCGATGGCGAACGGGCTGGCGATGGCGAACGGTCTCGCGATGGCGAACGGTCTCGCGACCGCGAACGGCCTCTCCTCGACGAACGGCCTCATGACCACGGCCGGCGGCCGCAAGGTGGTCTCCTACATCGCCAAGTGCGCGCTGCCTTCCGGCGACGTCCTCACCAAGCAGGACCAGACCGGCGCCACCTACAGCTTCGGCGGTGGGCTGGGTCTGTGCCCCGAGTGGAAGAACGGCGGCGTCTCCTCCAACGCGCGCTGCATCGAGGCCCTCTCGGCGTGCATCATGGCGCACATCAACACGGCCGGCGTTCACGTCCCCATCTGGCTGGACAACGGTTCGATCGTCGGCTCGGGCATGCCGATCGGCTGGGGCGTGAACAGGACCAGCTACCCGATGCAGGAGGGGACGTTCTTCGGCGACATCTTCGACACGGGGGCGCTCACGAACGTCGGCAAGCCGGGGGTCAGCGGCCCCGTTGGGTTCTACTGCGACGGCGCGGGCTACCCGGCCGGCGCCAACGGCGTCGTCGCCGGGCGCCTCGGCGCGAACCGGCCGGGACTGCCGTACAAGAACCCCTACGGTGACGGCGTCCTGCCAGAACGCGGCCGGCGCCGTGGGCCAGTACTCGAACGGCGTCCAGGGCAGCTGTCCCGAGGGATCCAACGCGAGGCCCTCCGTCGGTTGCCCGGACGGATACAAGTCGCTCGCTGCTTCGGGCGCCATCTGGCAGAACGGGATCACCGTTTGGCGCAACAACAACTATACGCCCGCGTTCGACCCCGCTTACACGTACCGGATCCAGCCGCTCGCCGCGGCCGGCGCGCAGTCCCTGGACGTCATCAACGGATCGACGGCGGTGGGGACCGGCATCCAGCAGTACGCCAACTGGGACGGCGTGACGCAGAGGTTGAACCTGGTGCAAGACGGTAACGCCTGGCGGATCGCCTTCAGCGCCGACGCTTCAAAGTGCGTCGACCTCGTCGCGCAGTCGGTGGCGAACGGCACCCAGCTCGCCCTCGCCGCCTGCCAGCCCGGCGTTGCCCACCAGCAGTGGACGGTCTCGGCGGACCCGCCCACGGGTGCCTTCGTCTTCAAGAACGTCCAGTCGGGCCGCTGCCTGGACATCCCGGGCGGCTTGACGGCGAGCGGCGCGCGGCCGCAGATCTGGGACTGCGACGGGACCACGAAGCAGAAGTTCATGGTCCAGGCCTTCTACCTGCAGTAGGCGCCGGCGCTCAGCTGGTCGAGCACGTCGCCGCGCGGTCCAGCAGCAGGCGTCGCTCGCGCGCGTTGCGCGTGAGCGACGCGGCCCGTTCCAGCTCGGCGCGGGCCTCGGCGGCTCGCCCCAGCTTCAGCAGCAGGTCGCCGCGGACGCTGGGCAGCAGGTGATAGGCGCGCAGGGCCGGGTCGCCGGCGATGGCGTCGACCAGCGCCAGACCGGCGGCCGGGCCCTCGGCCATCGAGACGGCGACGGCGCGGTTCAACTCGACGACCGGCGACGGCATCACGCGCGCCAGCTCTCCGTAGAGGGCCGCGATCCGCTCCCAGTCGGTCTCTTCGGGGGTCCGGGCCCGGGCGTGACAGGCCGCGATGGCTGCCTGCAGGGCGTAGCGGCCGGTGGCGCCGCGCAGCTCCTCGGCGCGGGCCAGCGCCGCCAGCCCGCGGCTGATCAGCAACGGATCCCACAGCGCGCGGTTCTGGTCGGGCAGCAGCACCGGATCGCCGTCGGCGCCGATGCGCGCCCGCGTGCGCGACGCCTGCAGCTCCATCAGCGCCGTCAGCCCGTGCACCTCCGGCTCGTCCGGGGCGGCCGCGGCCAGCACGCGGCCCAGGCGAAGCGCCTCGTCGCACAGCTGCGGGCGGATCCAGGCGTCGCCCGCGGTGGCCGAGTACCCTTCGTTGAAGATCAGGTACACGACCGCCAGCACCGAGTCGAGGCGCGCCACGCGGTCCTCCCCGTGCGGGACCTCGAACGGGACCTGCTTTTCGGACAGCGTCCGCTTCGCGCGCACGATCCGCTGCGCAATCGTCGGTTCCGGCGCCAGGAACGCGCGCGCGATCTCGTCGGTGGTCAACCCGCCGAGCATCCGCAGCGTCAGCGCGACGCGCGCCTCCGGCGGAAGCACCGGGTGACAGCAGGTGAAGATCAGCCGCAGCAGATCGTCGCCGACGTCGTCCTCGGCGGCGCGCTCGATCTCGCCGGCCGCCTCGTCCTGCGCGCGCGCCGCTTCCCGCCCCAGCGCGCGGTGCTTTCGCTCCAGCAGCTTGCGCCGGCGGACCATGTCGATGGCGCGGTTCTTGGCAGCCGTCATCAGCCAGGCCCCGGGCCTGACCGGAATGCCCGTCGCCGGCCACTGCTCCAGCGCCGTCACCAGCGCGTCCTGCGCCAGCTCCTCGGCCGCGCCGACGTCGCGAACCACGCGCGCCAGACCGGCGATCAGGCGCGGGGCTTCGATGCGCCAGACCGCTTCGATGGCACGCCGGACGTCCGCGGAGGGATCCACGGCGCGATCAGAGCACGACCGGCGTCTGGCGCAAGCCCGGCCTCACGGGCCCGCCCGACCTGGCGGAAGATCAGGGGCGCTTGGCGCGCGCCTCGACCTCCGCGCGCAGATCGGCCTCCTTCTTCAGCAGTTCGTCGCCCAGGTAGGCGAAGTCTTCGGGCGCGAAGATCTGCCGCAGCTCGATCTCGCAGTCGCCCCGGAAAGGCTGCGGCGACCGCTTGGCCCATTCGAGGGCCTCTTCCTTCGACCGGCACTGCAGGATCCAGAAACCCGCGATCAGCTCCTTGGTCTCGGTGAACGGCCCGTCAATCACGGTCCGCCGGCCGCCCGAGAAGCGCACGCGCGCGCCCTTCGACGAGGGGTGCAGTCCCTCGCCGGCCAGCAGGACCCCGGCCTTGACCATCTCCTCGTTGAACTTCCCCATCTCCGCGACGAGCTCGGGGTCCGGCATCGCGCCGCTCTCGGATTCCTGGGTCGCCCGCACCATCAGAATGAACTTCATGGTCTCTCCTTTTGCGATGGGACCGACCAGCCGGTCCTGACCACGCGACGAACGACGTTCGCCCGGATCGACAACCGGCGGGAGGGTTTTCACGGCTACCGCCCGATGCGCCAGGCCCGCCCGACTTCAGGGTTCGGCGACCCGCTTCGCCGGGTGGTAGCCTGCGGGGCATGCCCGGACCCGACGACGACGTCCCAGAACCCCTCGTAGACGAGGTCGACAGTCTGGACGAGACCAACCGGGTGCCGGTATCGCACCCGGACCAGCAGACGCGCGCTTACAAGAGCGCCGAGTTCCTGGCCGGGCGAGACGCGGGGTTCAAAGAAGGGGTCGACGCCGCGGTCGCGGCGCTCAGCGCTGAGCTGGTTCGGGCGCGCGCCACGGCCGACGAAATCAAGCACATCGTCGCGCGCGTGAGGGCCGGTTCGGTCAGCCGCGGTTGACTGGAAGTTCGACAAATCAGACGACGCGCCATTGTGCGGAAGAGCTTGGTGGTCCCCGAGTCCTTCCGCAGCCCATCCTCATGCTTAGTTTGGCTCCTACGGCAAATGTCCCAGGAGGCAATCATGAAGAAGATCCAAGGTGTGGTGGTCGCAGCGTTGCTGGCGATCTGGTGTTTTCCGGCCGTCAGCCAGGCGAAATCCCTCGCGGCCGATCCGGCGCCGCTTCCCGCAGTGGTGCCCTCGACGCGCGCGCCCGTCGCGGCTGAAACGACGACGACGACGGCGCCCAGCACGGAAGCCGCGCAGCTGGCGCAGCGCGAGCAGCAGTCGCAGAACCTGCAGGACTACAAGGGCGGCGCTGCCGTCGTGTACGTCGGCAGCGGCGTGCTGCTGGTCGTCATCATCGTCCTGCTCATCCTGCTGATCTGATGCAGCGGCCGCCGCTCTGGCTGGCGGCGCTGGTACTGGCCGCTGCCTCTTGCTACGCGGGGGAGGCGCACGACGTCTCCCCGCGTCGCGCGGCGGCGCTGGAGACCGACCCCGCGTGGAAGTTCGTCCGCGGGGTTCCGTTCATCCCGCAGCGCGCGGACAGCGACTGCGGACCCGCCGCGCTGGCGATGGTTCTGTCGCACTTCGGTGTGAGGACCTCGCTGGACGAGGTGGCGGGGCTCAGCCCGCCCGACAAAGTCGGCGTTCGAGCCGGCGGTCTGCGCGACGTGGCCCGCGCGAAGGGCATGGAGGCCTTCGTCGTGGAAGGCAACTTCAATGACCTCGTCGACCAGCTCTCGCGCGATCGGCCCGTGCTGGTGGGGCTGGCCAAGCCCATCACCGGCGGGCGCGCGCTGGCCCACTACGAGGTCGTCGTCGGGATCGACAAGACGGACAAGAAGATCGTCACGCTCGACCCCTCGCGCGGCTTGCGCGAGAACAGCCTGGAAGGGTTCGCGAAGGAGTGGGTGCCGACCGGGCGCGTGACGTTGATTGTTTTCCCGCGCGCGGCTCGCGCGGAGCCGGCCGCCACCGCGCCGGCCGCTGCTAAGTCCGACGGCGCGGCGGCGGCGCGAGATCGCCAGGCGGCCGCAGCGGGTCGTCGACCTGCGGCCAGCGCGTCTCGCCGCTGCGGTCCTGCTGGTCCAGCCGTTCCGTCGCCCGCGCGCTGTCCTCGCGCGGCGTAGCGATCCGCGGCTCCTGCTGCGCCTCTTCGGGGATGCCCTTGGTCTTCTCCATGCAGGCCAAGGTGGCCATCGCTCGCGCGCCGGAAAGCGCGACCGCATCAGACGCTTCCGCGCGGCGGACCAGCTGAGGTATACGAGGCGCATGCCCGCGGAACGCACGACCCTGCCCGCCCAGGAGGCGCTGGAGCGACTCAAGGCCGGCAATCTTCGCTACGTCCAGAACGTCCGCAGCCTCGACTCGATGCTGAGCCACAGCCGGCGCGAGAACCTGCTGCAGGCACAGACGCTGTTCGCGATCGTGCTCGGCTGCTCCGACTCGCGCGCGCCCGCCGAGATCGTGTTCGACCAGGGGCTCGGCGATCTCTTCGTCATTCGCGTCGCCGGCAACATCGTCGCGCCGTCCCAGGTCGGCAGCGTCGAGTTCGCCGCCGAGCGCTTCGGCACGCGCCTGGTCGTGGTCATGGGCCACACCAACTGCGGCGCGATCCAGGCGGCGCTGGAGGCGACCTCGGGCGAGCCCGACCCGGCCTTGCGCAACCTGATGTCGATCGTCAACCGGGTCCGCCCCAACATCCAGACGCTGCTCGCGACCGATCTGGTCCGCGATCCGCCGCGCCTCGCGCGCGAGGCGATGCGCGCCAACGTCCGCGCGTCCGTGAGCCACCTGCGCCACGGCTCCGAGATTCTCGAGCGCCTGGCCGACTCGGGCGGCCTGGCCGTCGTGGGCGCCGAGCTGGACCTGGCCACCGGCGACGTCCTGTTCTTCGACTGAGCTGCGACTCAGTGGTGGTAGGGCTCGCCGCGGATGATGGTGAGCGCGCGGTAGATCTGCTCGCACAGGATCAGGCGGGCCAGGCGGTGCGGCAGGGTCAACGCCGACAGTGACAGGCGGACGCCGGCGCGCGCCGACAGCGGCGCCGGGATGCCGTCGGCGCCGCCGATCACGAAGGTCAGCGTGCGGGTTCCGCGCGTCATCCGCCGCTCCAGCTGCCGCGCCAGGAGCTCGGTGCTCCAGCTCTCGCCGGTGACCTCCAGCGCGATCACCTCGCCGCCGTCGGGCCAGCGGCGCGCCAGCGCGGCGTCGTCCTCGACCTCGACGATCTCCAGCGGCAGGTGGTGCCGCGCGCGGGTGACGTAATCGTCGATCAGCGTCGCCAGGTGTCGGTCGCGCAGCTTGCCGACCGCCAGGACGACGATCTTCACCCGGTCAGAGCGCGCCGTAGAGCGCGTCGGCCTGGGCCAGCGACGACTCGGGCGGCACCGCCAGCTTCACGCGCGGCGCCTCGATCCACAGGCTCTCGAGGTCGTAGAACTCGCGGACCGGGTGATAGAAGACGTGAATCACGAAGGCGCCGAAATCGAGCAGCGTCCAGCGGCCGTTGCCCGAGCCCTCGCGCCCCAGCGCGTAGATGCCGCGCCCTTTCATGGTCTGCGAGACGCTCTCCGCGATCGCGTCGACCTGCCGGTCGCTGCGGCCGCTCACGATGCCGATGAAGTCGGTGTAGCTGCCCATGCCGGAGACGTCGATCAGCACGGGATCCAGCGCGCGCTTGTCGAGGGCGGCGTCCATCGCGGCCACGGCCAGGTCGCGCGTCGCCTGCAGGTCGGCTTCGTTACGCGACGGCTTCGGCGCCTCGGCGGCCAGCCCGCGCCGATTCAGCTTCAACTTGCTGGAACCCGCCTTGGCCGCGCCAGACTTGCTGGCGGATTTGGAGGCCCCGCGGACCGGAATCCGCGCCGCTGCCGGGCGACTGCCCGCGCCGCGCTTCGTCTCTGCCTTGGCCTTCTTGACCTTCGCCCCGGTCGGGCGCTGCGTTTTTCTCACCTCCGGGCAATGTAGCAAAGCGCCGGGGCGACCGCCAGGTGCCGCTAGGGCGCCGGGGGCTGCGGAGCCGGGGCGCGCGCAGCGGCTTCGGCGGCCGCCTTGAGGTGCCGTTCGAAGGCCAGGATCAGCCGCGTCAGGTAGCTCTGGCCGGCGCGCCCCAGGCGGTCCTCGACCGCCGCCGACGCGCGATCCAGCCAGCGGGCCTCTTCGCCCTCCGGCTCGGCCAGGTCGCCGGGGTCGGCCGTGCGGCCGCCCGTCTCGGACCAGCGCCG
The DNA here is from genome assembly GCA_964589215.1 of uncultured Myxococcales bacterium. Classification (GTDB taxonomy): domain Bacteria; phylum Myxococcota_A; class Polyangia; order Fen-1088; family Fen-1088; genus JADGRB01. The sequence continues at coordinate 18,542 of CAZPUH010000066.1, forward strand.
GGCCGCCCGCTCGATCCGGGCGCTCATCCAGCTGGGCGCCTCCAGGGCCGAACGGGCCAGCACGCGCCCGCCGTCCTGGAAGGCCCCGATGAGGGCGGCCCGCTCGGACTCCGCCAGGGCCCCGAAGATGGCCCCGCGCAATAACATGGCCTGATTCCGGTCGATGGCGCCGCCCACGTGCAGCTTGCTGCAGTAATGGTCGAACAGCGTCCCCAGCTGGAACGTCGTGACCATGTCCTCGGCGCGCCGGCCGATCGCGAGCAGCGCGAAGAACTTGCGCCAGGCCAGCTTCAACGCCAGCAGCGTCGCGGCGGTCAGCGTCGCGTTCCGCACGGCCGTGCCTTCGCGCGGATCGCCCAGCAGCTCCGCTGGAGACTGGCCGATGTCGACCTGCCGGCGCTCGGCCAGCTTGATGAGCATCCCGGCCTTGACGCGTCCGGCGAAGTAGTCGTCCAGCACCGGAATCGGGATGACGCCGCCGACCGCCGTCGCCAGCAGCGACCGGCGCACGATGAGGCGCCGGTTCTCCTGCAGATGGTCGATCGAAGGCTGGGGTGTCGCCGGCGACACGAGCTCCGGCACGCCGGCCGGCCGATTGTGGCCGTTCGTGTGGCCGCCGTCCTCGGGCCCGCCGCTCATGGCTGGCGCTCCTTCGGGGCCGGGGCGTGGTGATTGGGCTCGGCGAGGCCGCGCAGCAGCTCCCGCGCCTCGGGCACCGTGCGCTGGCGCAGCACCAGCTCCTCGGCCGGCGGGCGCTCGACCGCCGGCGTGGAGGCGACGTCCGACAGCGCCGTGTGCACCTCGATCGTCCCCGCCTCTTCACCGGCCTCGGTCT
>CAZPUH010000067.1:0-2347 GCA_964589215.1 uncultured Myxococcales bacterium
ACGTCGGCCATGAGCCGTTCGTCAGGCGGCGGGAGCCGCGGCTTTGCGCTGGCGCCGGAGCAGCTGGGAGACGGTCTCGCTGGGCAGCGCGCCGTTCTTCAGCCAGTGTTGCAGGCGCTGCTCGTCGACGCGGAACTCGACAGGCTCGCGCAGAGGGTCGTAAACGCCCAGCTGCTCGATGAAACGCCCGTCGCGCGGGCTGCGGCTGTCAGCAGCAACGACACGATAGAAGGGAACTTTTCTGCCGCCGGCGCGGGTGAGACGAATGGTCACGGCCATGTTTGAAACTATCCTCGAAAAGCGGAGCTGCGAACCCTAGCGGCGACCCCGTCGGCTGTCAAGCGTCGATATCCTGCCCGCATCGGGAATTGCCAGGCCGGGGATCGGATTGCCATAGTGCCGCCACCCGTGTCCTCGCGCCACACATCCGCCTCGATCCTGGCTGCCGGCGCCCTCGCGCTGGCGTTCTCCATGACCGGCGGGCGGGCGGCGGGAACGCCGGGCGGCGAGCGGCGTCTGACGATCTTCTACACGGCCGACATCCACGGGACGCTGGAGCCCTGCGGGTGCACCAGCGACCCGCTCGGCGACGTGGCCCGCTACGCGGCGCTGGTGCGGGCCGCGGCGAAGGCGGGGCCCACGCTGCTGCTCGACGGCGGCGGCATGTCGTTCCCGGAGAGCAGCACCCCCAAGGAGAAGCCCGCCAACCTCTTGCGGGCCAAGTTCCTGGCGCGAACGCTGGAGACGCTGGGCCCGCCCTTCGCGGCCGGTCTCGCCGAGACGGACGTGCCCGACCGGGGTGGCGAGGTCGTCCCCAGGCGGCTGGCCGTCAACGTGTCCAAGGCGGCGGCGGTGGCACCGTCGCGCCTGGAGACAATCGGCGGCATCCGGGTCGGCATCTTCGGCGTCGCCGATCCGGCCCTCGCCGCGCGGGTGGGGGGCGAGGCCGAGGATCCGGTGGCGACCGCCAAGCGCGAAGTGGCGCGCCTGCGGAGCGCGGGCGCCGAGCTGGTCGTCGCGCTGGTCCCGCTGGACCGCCCCGCGGCACGCCGGCTGGCGCGGGCCGCCAGCCCGGACCTGGTCGTGCTGGGGCGCCAGGTCGGCAAGGGACAGCCGCGGGCCGAGGCGGTGGGCGCGAGCTTCCTGGTGTCCCCGTCGGACGAGCTGCAGCGCGTGGGACGCATCGACCTCGTCTGGCGCGGCGGCGGGCCGCTGGTCGACGCCGGCGGTCGCGACGCGGCGGCGCTGCGCCGGATCGAGATCGACGCCCAGCTGTCGCGCCTCGACGAGGACCTGACCCGCTGGTCGGCCGGGTCGGGCTCCGACCCCAAGTTCGTGGCCAGCAAGAAGGCCGAGCGCGCCGAGCTGCAGAAGGAACGCGCCGAGCTGGACCGCCCCTGGTCGCCGCCGGCGTCAGGGAGCTACTTCACGAACCAGCTGATCCCGCTGCGGCGCAGTTTGCCGCGCGACGAGAAGACGGCGGCCGGCATGCGCCGGCTGGACGGCGAGATCGGCGCGCTGAACCTCAAGACCGCGCCGCCGCCGGTGCCGCCCGAGCCGGGGCGCCCGGCGTACGTGGGCGACGCCAAGTGCGGCAGCTGCCACGCGCCGGCGCTCGCGTTCTGGAAGAAGACCGTTCACGCGACGGCCTGGCAGACGCTGGTCCAGGCGAACAAGCAGAACGACTACCGCTGCGTCGGCTGCCACGTCACCGGATACGGCCAGGTCGGCGGCACGAGCCTCGGGCACACGAACGGCCTGCGCGACGTGCAGTGCGAGACTTGCCACGGCCCCGGCTCGATTCACGTCGCCGAGAAGGGGCTCGAAGAGCCGTCGTCGGTGCGGCGCGACGCGCCTGCGACCCTCTGCACCGGCTGTCACACCGAGCAGCACTCCGACACGTTCCAGTACCAGGCCTACCTGCGCGACGTGCTGGGCCCTGGCCACGGCGCCGCCGCGCGCGCCAAGCTGGGCGACGGCGTCACCGGACACGAGCTGCGATCGGCGGCCCTGGCCCGCGCGAAGGCGGCCGGCGCCGCCGAAGCCAAGAAGCTCTAACCGCGCGCGTAGAGGTCGTGAAGCGCGAGGAGCGCCATCCGGACCTTTTGAGAAAATCCTGATCCTGGCGGTTCTGAAATCCTGGCGTTTTCCCTATTCGAACGACCTCGCCCTACGAGACGGCCGTCCCCGAGAGCAGCTGGTCCAGCAAATCGGGCTCGATGTTGCCGCCGCTGACGACCACCACGGTCCGGCGGCCGCGGATCGCCGAGGCGTCGTCGAGAAGCGCGGCGATGGCCGGCGCCGCCGAGGCCTCGCAGATGATCCCCAGCGTGCGGTACGCGTAGAC
>CAZPUH010000068.1:0-1049 GCA_964589215.1 uncultured Myxococcales bacterium
ACGTCCAGCTTCAGCACCTCGATGAACTCGATGACGCCGCGGTTGGCGATGTTGAACTCGCCGTCGAAGTTGAATGCGCGCGGATCGCTGTCCGACCCGAACTCGGCGATCTTGCGGTAGTTGATGTCGCCGGTCAGCTCCGTCGAGTCCTGGTTCTTCTCGTCCTTGGGCTGGAAGGTGCCGATGCCGACCCGGTCCTGCTCGGACAGGATCATGCGGCGCACCTTCACGTGCTTGACCACCTGGGCCCAGTCTCCCTTGTGCTCCGCCAGCAGCTCCCGGAAGATCAGGCGGCACGCCGGATCGAGGTCACCCTCGATGTAGACCTGCGGCTTGCCGGGCTGGTTGATCCCCAGCTCGACCAGCGCCTTCTCCCGCCATTCGGGCGGCACGAGGCGCAGCGGCTCCTCGTGCATCGGGCACTTGAAGCAGGTCTGCCCGCCCGTGATGTGGGCCAGCCGCTCGGGCAGGTTCCACTCATACGTGTAGAGCGCGCCCTCGGCCGTGCGCGAGTACTCTTCCATGCCGCGCTTGATGAGCCGGGCGATGGTCGACTTCGAGCTGCCGACCGGTCCGTGCAGCAGGATCACGCGCCGCTCGGTCCCGTAGCGCTGGGCCGCGCTCTGCAGCACGCTCACGAGCCGCATGAGCGGGATGTCGAGCCCGTAGACCGCGTCGCGGCCGCCGTGCTGTTCGTCCTTGAAGAAGTTGTAGCGGATGAGCCGCTTCTTGTTGTCGATGTACTCTTCCTGCCCGTACGACAAGATCATGTCGTAGACGCGCTGGAAGGCGCTGCGGGTGACCGCGGGGTTCTTCCGCACCAGGGCGAGGTAGTCCTCGAAGGTGCCGGACCAATTCAGCTCGGCGTACTCCTTGAGGTTCTGGAGGGCGGCGACCTTCGCGATCAGCGCCGGGGTGTCGCCCGCTTTGCCGGTCGATTCGGAAACGGCCATCGGGATGATCTCCTTTTTCGGGACAGGACCGTCGGCCACAGGCCCGAACAGCCCAACATCGTCTAGTGCGGCGAGTCTCGATTGTAGCACGACGCA
>CAZPUH010000069.1:0-3815 GCA_964589215.1 uncultured Myxococcales bacterium
CGGCTACATCTCGTCGAAGTGGGGGTTCGACCGCGGCTGGGACGTCGACCGCAACTTCATCCGCGAGTCGCTGCCCAACAGCGCCGACTACCTGTGGAAGACGGCCAAGGCCTGGATCACGCCGCTGCTGCCGAAGCGCGAGTTCGTCTACCTGGCCACGATCGAGCCGCACGTCGCCTACACGCCCAAGAAGGAGTTCCTGGCCAAGTACTGGGACAAGCCCTACACGGGCCCCATCAAGCCCGTGCAATCCGGCGTGCAGCTGGGGGCGATCAAGGCCGGCAAGCTGAAGGTCAACGACACGGACAAGGCTTACCTGGAGGCGCTGCACGACGGCGAGATCACCGGCAGCGACGCGCTGTTCGCGAAGTTCATCGCCGATCTCAAGCAGATGGGCCTCTACGACACGTCCGTGATCGTGGTGGTGTCGGATCACGGCGACCAGTTCTACGAGCACGGCAGCGTCGGCCACGGCGACACCGTCTACCAGGAGCTGACGCACGTCCCGCTGATCGTGCGCGCGCCGGGCCTGCTGCCGAAGGGGCACGTCGTGAACGCCGACGTCGAGATGATGGACATGGCGCCGACGCTGCTGGACCTGGCGGGCGCCAAGCCCGACCCCAAGATGCAGGGTGCCAGCCTGGTGCCGCTGGCGCTGGACGAGGTCGGCGCCACGCCGCGCGCGGCGATGACCGTCGACGGTCAGGTGGCGCGCGGCCTGAAGGTGGCCCGGTATCGCCTGGTTCACAAGGGGCCGGGGCGCATGGAGCTGTACGACGAGCTGGCCGACCCGCGCGAGCAGAAGGATGTCGCCGCGGACCACCCCATCGCGCTGCGCTCGATGCGCGCCGTGCTGGGGCTGCTGTACGCGTACGAGACGACCTGGTCGAAGTCCAAGTGGGGGACGGCGGCGAACGTCAGCGAGGCGTTTTATGCCAGCGCGGGGCCGCCGGGGCACAAGGGGCCGGATCCGAAGTCGAGCGGGCCGAAGTAGGGGACGGGGACGGGGACGAGGACGGGGACGGGGACGGGGACGAGGACGGGTTTAGGCGGAGAGGCCGGCGGCCCTTGTGACGGCGGCCAGGGTCGGGATGCCGCCCACGCCACCCAGCTGGGTGCAGTTCAGGGCTGCGGCGGCGTTGGCGAAGGGGAGGCAGCGGTCGAGCGGCCAGCCCTGCAGGGTCCCGTAGATGAAGGCGCCGCGGAAGACGTCGCTGGCGCCGGTGGTGTCGTAGACCTCGACGGGCAGGGCAGGCTGGCGGACCAGGGTCTCGTTTTCGAGGGCGATGGCGCCCTCTTCGCCCAGGGTCAGCACGGCGATCTTGGGGCCCATCTGGGTCAGCTCGAGCAAGCTCCGCTTCATGTCGGACGAGTGAGAGAACTCGGCCGCGAACCGCTCGTTGCCGATGACGACGTCCGAGAGGTCCAGCAGCTCGCCCATGCCGGGCCCCAGGCCGCGCGCGTCGAGCAGCACGGTGATTCCCAGCGCGCGCGCCCGTTCCGCGGCGGCGACCTGGGTAGCGGGGCTGCGGCCGTCCACCATCAGCACGCGCGCGTCGTCGAACAGGTTCCGCGACAGCTCGCCCGGCTCGGGCGGCGTGACGCTGCCCCGGGTGAACCGCACCAGCCGCCGGCCGGTCCGTTCGTCGACCATGATGAACGACGCCGGTGAGACCTTGCCCGGCTCGATCAGCACCTGGCTCACGTCGACGCCGAACTGCTTGAGCCCGCGCAGGATGATGGACCCGAACTCGTCGTCGGAGAGCCGCCCGAAGTAGCGCGAGCGGCCGCCCAGCGCGGCCACCGTCGCCAGCGCGGTGCCCACGGCCCCGCCGCTCTGGACGCTGAATGTGCCCAGCTCGACGACGGGCTCGGGCGAGCGCGGCCCGACGCCGATCATCTCTACCGTTGCTTGTCCCAGGCCGACGACGAGATCGGACGCGCTGGCAGCCGACACGGCCTGGAAGTTATCACGGAACGGAGCCGCCGCCCTAACCGTCCCCCGGAAGCCGGGCGACGGGCTCTACTGGCCTTCGCCGCCCTGCAGCTTGGCCTCGTCGGAGCGTTTGAGGATGATGAACTCGACGCGCCGGTTCTTGCTCCAGCAGTCTTCGTTGTGCTGGTTGCAGATTGGTTTGGTCTCGCCGTAGCCGTGGGCCTTGAGCCGGCTGGGTAAGACGTTCCGCTCTTCCAGCGCGCGCCGCACGGACTGGGCGCGCCGCTCCGTCAGGTCCAGGTTGTGGGCGTCGTCGCCGCGCTCGTCGGCGTGCCCCTGGATCTCGATCAGCTCGATCTGCGGGTTGCCGTTGATGGTGGCCGCGATGGCATCGAGCAGCGGGAAGGACACCGGCTTGATCTCGTCCTTGTCCGTCTCGAAGTAGATCTTGTCCAAGATCTCGAGCTTGCCCTTGTGGACGATGACCTTCCCCTTGTCCGGGCAGCCGTCCTGGTCCTCGAACCCGTTGTAGGTCTCGGGCTCGTTCGGGCACTTGTCGTTGGCGTCCAGGATGCGGTCGTGGTCGTTGTCGGGATCCGGGCAGCCGTCCTGGTCCTCGAACCCGTCTTTGTCTTCAGGATCGTTCGGGCACAGGTCGTTCTTGTCCGGGATCCCGTCCTTGTCGTTGTCGGGATCGGGGCAGCCGTCCTGGTCCTCGAAGTTGTCCTTGTCCTCCGGATCGTCGGGGCACTTGTCGACGTCGTCGGGGATGCCGTCGCCGTCGCGGTCGAACGTCGTCGTGTCCGGGCAGCCGTCCTGATCCTGGTAGCCGTTCTTGGTCTCCGGATCGTTCGGGCATTTGTCGTCGACGTCGGGGATCCCGTCCTTGTCGTTGTCGGGATCGGGGCAGCCGTCGGCGTCCTCGAAGTCGTCGAAGTCCTCGGGATCGTCCGGGCACCCGTCGACGTCGTCCTTGTAGCCGTCGCCGTCACGGTCGCCGATGGACGGCTCGAAGATGAAGCCGATGAAGGCGCGGGGCTGGCCGCCGCCGTACCCGTCGGCCACCCGCCAGCCGGCGCCCGCCTCGAAGAACGAGTTGCGCGCCAGGTACAGCTTGATGCCGCCGATCGCCTCGGCCGATAGCCCCATCTTGGTCTGCGTCCCGTCGGCGTTGATGAGGTGCGAGTCCAGCCCGTAGTTGCCGTAGACCTCACCGACGACGTCGAACTTCTGCGGCACGATGCCGTACGACAGGCCCACGCCGCCGATCACCTCGTTGCCGATGTCGATGCCGGCGCCGGTCGTGATGGACGTGCCCATGAACGACGGCTGCATGGAGGCGGGCGTGAACGACGTCGGGACGTCGAGGAACTGCGAGTGGTGGCCGCGAATGCGCATCCCGCCGTTGATGGCGGCGCGGAATCGCCCCAGGTAGCCCAGCTCCGTGTCGACGACGGCGGTGGGCTGGAAGATCGTCTGCCCCTCGCCGAAGAACGAGTTCTTGTCGCCCGTTGGCAAGACGACCGACGGAATGATCGCGAACCCCAGGCCGTTGCGGGTCGCGTTCATGAGCCGGATCTTCGGGTGGATCTGGATGTCGCCGAGGCCCTGCGCGGTGAACGTCCAGTCGTTCGTGCCGTTGCCGACGCGGTCGCTGGGGTAGCTCTGGCCCGAGATGATGTCGAGCGGCACGATCACGCCCAGCTCGAACCCCAGGTGCGCCAGATGCGTGAAGCCGACGGCGCCCTGCAGCGACGGCGTGACCAGGTTGTTCACCTGGAACCGGTTCTGGTCGCCGCCGAACGTGCCGTTGCCGTTCAGGACCAGCGGCTTGCGCGCGTACGCCGTCACCAGGCCGAACGAGAGGTCGCCCGCACCC
>CAZPUH010000070.1:0-2307 GCA_964589215.1 uncultured Myxococcales bacterium
CAGGTGTTCAACATCCCGAAGGCGGGCACGATCGCCGGCAGCTTCGTCCTCGACGGCAAGATCACGCGCAAGTCGCAGCTGCGGCTGGTGCGGGACTCGGTGGTGCTCTACACGGGCAAGGTCGGCTCGCTGCGGCGGTTCAAGGACGACGTGTCCGAGGTCGCGCAGGGGTACGAGTGCGGTCTGTCGATCGAGGGCTACAACGACCTGCGGGTCGGCGACATCATCGAGGCGTTCGAGATCGAGACCGTCGCCGCGACGCTGGACGCCCCCAAGGCGTCGTAGCGTCGACGGCGCGGGGTCGTTCAAAGGGGCCGGTGTCGTGACGGTCGCGATCGCTCGGGTCACCTTGGTCCTGGCCGCGGCCCATTCGCTGAAGGACAAGCGGATGGTGCTGCGGCGGCTCAAGGACCGCGTGCGCGACAAATTCAACGTGTCGATCGCCGAGGTGGACGCCCACGACGTGTGGCAGCGCGCAGTCATCGGCATCACGCTGGTGGGCGGCGATCGCAAGCACACCGAGGCGTCGATCGACGAGGTGCTTCGGTTCGTGCGCGAGAACGCGGACGTCGCCAACGACCAGCACGAGATCCAGACGTTCGGCAGCGGCGAGCTGCACGGGCCCGACTTCACGCACTGGGAAGGCTAGACGCCGATGTCGCAGAGGATGGAGCGGGTCGCGGGCGAGGTGCGCGCCGTGCTGGGCGAGACGCTGGCGCGCGACGAGATCAAGGACCCGCGCGTGCGCGGGGCCGGGCTCATCACGGTCACGCACGTGCGAATCTCGGGCGATCTGCGGCATGCGAAGGCGCTGTTCACCGTGCACGGCATGGACGCGGCCGGGATGGAGCGGGTGCGCGCCGGCCTGGATCACGCCAGCGGCTACTTCCGGCAGGCGATCGCGCGGCGGTTGCGCATGAAGGTGGCCCCGGCGGTGACGTTCGAGGTGGACCACGTCTTCGAGCAGGCGGAGAAGGTGGAGAAGATCTTGCGGGAGATTGAGCCGGCGGCTCCGGTGGTTGCCGCTGCGGGCGAGGATGGGGAGGACGGGAACGAGGACGAGGACGGCGACGAGGACGAGGACGAGGACGAGGACGGGGAAGAGGAGAAGTGAACGGGGTTTTGGTGGTCGACAAGCCGGTGGGGCCGACGTCGTTTGATGTCGTGGCGAGAGTGAGGAGGGCGGCGAGGGTCAAGAGGGTCGGGCACGGGGGGACGCTGGATCCGCTGGCGTCCGGGGTGTTGCCGGTGTGCGTCGGCGAGGCGACGAAGCTGGCGCCGTTTCTGCTGGACGCCGAGAAGGCGTACGAGTTCACGGTTCGGTTCGGGGTCGAGACGGACACCGACGACGCCGGGGGGCGGGTGACGGCCACGGCGGACGCCTCGGGGCTGGACGCGGCGGCCGTCGAGGCGGCGCTCGGGACGTTCCGGGGGCCCATCTCCCAGGTGCCGCCCGCCTACGCCGCCATCAAGCGCGAGGGACGGGCGCTTTACGACTATGCGCGCGCGGGCGAGACGATCGAGGTCGCGCCGCGGGCGGTGACGATCTTCGCGCTCGAGCTGGTGGACTTCGGCGGGCCGGAGCAGGTCGCGCTGCGCGTGCACTGCTCGAAGGGGACCTACGTGCGCGCGCTGGCGCGCGACCTCGGCCGGGCGCTGGGGACCGGCGGCTCAGTGACGGCGCTGCGGCGGACGCGCTCCGGGCCGTTCACGCTCGACCGGGCGCGCCCGCTGGACCAGGTCCTGGCCGCGCTGGCCGCGGGCGCTGGCGACCTCCAGATCGTCTCGCTGGCCGACGCGCTGGTTCACCTGCCCGCGGTCACGACCGACGAGGCGCTCGCCCGCCGGTTGCGCGCGGGGCAGCGCGTCGCCTGGTCGGCCCTCACGGACACCCCGCCTGGGCGGGTCCGGGTGCTCGACCCCGCCGGGGAGCTGATCGCCGTGGCCGAGCCGCGTCCGGACGGGCTGGTGGGCACCCTGCGCGTGTTTGGCGCCGCATCCCAGAAACCCGCCGCCGACCTCACCGCCATCGTTGACGAAGGCGCGATATTGTAGGACATTCAATCACCTCAAAAGAGAAAAGAAGATCGTCAAATGTCCCTTGCTGCAGAAAGAAAATCCTCGGTCGTTCAGAAGTTCGCTCGCAAGCCCGGTGACACCGGCTCACCCGAAGTCCAGATTGCCCTGCTTTCGGAACGGATCACTTACCTGACCGAGCACTTCAAGGCCCACGCGAAGGATCACCACTCGCGCCGCGGTCTGCTCATGCTCGTCGGCAAGCGCCGCCGCCTGCTGGACTACCTGAAG
>CAZPUH010000071.1:0-5228 GCA_964589215.1 uncultured Myxococcales bacterium
CGGGACGCCCGGCGTCGCGGTGGGAACGGGAGGAGCGGTCGGCTCCGGCGTCACGGCGGCGGGCGCGCTGCGCTCGGCCTCGGCCGTGCCGCCGAACGCGCCCAGGTTGATGCGCGCGCCGTTCGGCGTCGGCTCGTCGCCGACCGCGTCGGCCGGATCGCCCTGGTCCGTCGAGGGCTGCGGCGACGTCAACCGATAGTCGTGGGCGGTCGGGTTCGCGTAGGTGACCGCCGCCGCGAGATCGCCCGTGCCGGCGGCCACGCCCTGGCGATCCGTCTGGTTGCCGAACAGATCGTCGTAGCTGCTGGTGAGGCTGCCCGAGCTCTCGACCGCGAGGCCGACGTGGTTGCCGGAGACCAGGCTGTTCTTGATGCTGGCGCTGCCCGTGGCGTCCAGGCCGATGCCGTTGTCGGCCAGGGTCGCGTTGACGACGGCGGCGGTGCCACCGGCCGCGACGGCGATGCCCGCCGTCGCGCAGTCGTGCGCGACCAGGTGGGTCAGCTCGATGCCGGTCGCGTTCGCGCCGACGGACACGCAGGTGGCGGCCCCGCTGACCGTGGCCTTGTCCAGGGCCGTGGGCGCCTTCGGGTCGGTGGCGTTGAAGCTGATGCCGACGGCCAGGCCGCGCCCGTCGAGGATCGTGCGGCCCGCGCCGGCGCCGGTCACCGTGACGCCGCCGGCCAAGTGCAGCGTCGAGGACAGCGGGTAGGTGCCCGCGCCCAGGAGGATCATGTCGCCGGCCATCGCGTTCTCGACGGCCGCGCGCAGGCTGGCCACCGGGTTGCCGTTCACGGTGACCGGCGGCGGCGTGGCGACCGTGAACGTCTCGGGGTCCGACCAGGGCGAGTACGCGCCGTGCCCGTCGCGCGCCCGCACGGCGACCGTGTAGACCACGCCCTCGGTCATTGGGGACGTGACCGCGACCGACGTGGCGCCCTGGCCGGGGAACAGTTGCTGCGTGTAGCTCTGCAGGAGCTCACCGTCGCTGTCGATCCGGACCTCGTAGGTCGGAATCTCGGCGTCGGGGTCGCTCGCGGGCAGCCAGCGCAGCGTCACGTCGGCCGCGTCCAGCGTGTTCGGATTGCCGGCCAGCACCGGCGCGGCGGGCGGATGGTTCGCGCTGGAAGCGCGCCCCTCGACGACGCCGCTGAACGCCGCCGTGATGAGGCGGCCGTTCGCCATCACCGGCGACGCCAGCGCGGGGCCGGACACGGTCACGTCGTTCAGATCCTGTCCCGACGCCGGGTCCAGCATCGCGACCCGGGACGCCAGCGACGAGGCGACGGCCAGCAGCGCTGTGCCGCCGTCCGTCGCGAACGAGGCGGGCGTCGCGCACACGAAGAACTTGGGGACCAGGTTGGGGTCGGTCACCACGGCGCGGGCCAGCGACTGCTGCCAGGCGGTCTGCCCCGTGGCGGGATCCAGGGCGACGGCCAGCTCGCGCGACAGGTAGTGGTCGGCGAGCCCGTCCGCGTCGGTGTCGACGGTGTCGTCGAGGCGCGTGACCAGCACGACGTGACCGCCGACGAACACGGGCGAGGAGACCGACCGATGGCGATCCAGGCGCTTGCCGTCGATGTCGAGGTCCGGGAGTGGCAGGGAGATCGGCCACCCCGCGACAGCGGCGCCGGTCGCCGCGTCGACGGCGTGCACGTGATCGCTGTCGTCGCCGCCCGCGATGTAGACACGGCCGTCGGCGATCAGCGCCGAGGACAGCGCCACGACGCCGTCGGCCTGGTAGTCCCAGCGCGGCGCGCCCGTCGCGGCGTCGAACGCGTAGAAGTGGCCGCCGTTGCTGCCGACCACCACCAGGCCGCCCGCCACCGCGGGCGAGCTGTTGCTGAGCTCGCCCATGACCGGCGGGCTCTGCCAGACGACGGCGCCCGTGACGCCGTCGATGCGGACCACGCGCCGCTGCGGAAAGCCCGCCGAGAGAATCACGTCCGACCCGACGACCGCCGGCGACGACACGGCCATGCCGCCGACGTTCGCCGTCCACAGCGGCTTGCCGTCGGCCAGCGCCAGCGCGATCAGCTTGTTGCCCAGGGTCGGCACGTACACGCGCCCGCGCGCGATCGCGGGCGTTCCCTGTACGCCGGACCCGGCGGCGGCGCGCCAGGCCAGCGCGCCGCTGTCCGCACGCAGCGCGCTGACGTTTCCGTCGAGGTCGACGCTGATCGCGAAGCCGTCCGCGACCACCGGGCTCGAGAGCACGCTGGCCCCTCCCTTCGGCGCGTACGTCCAGTGCCCGTCCGAAAACTGCGCGCCGGACCGTTCGGCCGCCTGCCGCGTTCGCCCGCCGTCGAGCCCCAGGGTCGCCCAGTCGTCAGCGTGCGCGGCGCGCGGAGCAGACAGGGCGGCGGCGGCCAGCGCGACGGCCACCATCCCACGAGCGTGAATTCTTTTCACCATGGCGAGGACGGTCCAGTACCCAATACAGATTGATTCGACCCAAAACTGTATTCCTTGATGAGTGACACGCCCGTACCGGTGGTCCGATCGAGGAAATGCAGCTTCCCGGCCGTCGATCCCACGACACGTGCGCCGTTGTCGTACAGCGGCGCTGCCGATCGAGCGCGTCTCAGGCGCGGCCGGGGCGGCCGTTGTTGCGCGCTTCGGCGCGCGCCTCGATCTGGTCGAGGAGGTCCATCTGATGGACGGGCGCCGCCGGGCGAGCGGGGCGCGGATCGAGCGAACGGATGCGATAGTTCCCCAGCAGCCCGGTGACGATGTTGCGGGCGCGCTCGATGATCTGCTCGTCGGTCAGCTCGACGCCGTCGCGGGTCTGCAGTACGCGAATGCCGTCGGCGACGTCCTGCAGCAACAGGCGCACGGTCATGACGGGAACACCTTTCGGCGCCTTCGTTCGCGAACGCGTCACTTCGCGTGGCAAGATGCTTGGATCATAGTGACCCGGCCGGTGAGAGGCCAGCCCATAGTGAAGGGCGGAGGGCGCCAACGCGATGCGCATCACGCGCGCCAACGGGCGACCCGTGATATGGAACTCGGATGCGCAACCCCGGCTTCGTGCGTAGGGCGATGGTCCTGTCGGCGGTAGGGTGGGTGTTGGTGACCGGATGTACGTCGTCGACGTCGGCGACCCAGACGACCGTGGGCAGCGGACCGGTATCGGCGAAGCTGGCGCAGGCGTACTGCGCGCGGCAGGCGGCGTGCTGCACGTCCGCGCCCGGCGCCAGCGACGCGGGCGCGGCGCCTGACGGCGGCGCGACCATCCCCTGCCCGACCGCCGGCGGTGACGCCGGGGCGGCGGAATGCCTGGCGCGCGCGCAATTGGCTGCCGATCAACAGCTGGCGCTGGTTCAAACCGCGTACGCCGAAGGCCTGGTCGGCATCAACACGATGATCATCGACGCCTGCATGGCCGCCTACCAGGCTAACGCCTGCGACGCGGTCTTGAACGTGGAGAAGGCGCTGTCGGATCCGGCGTGCGCGGGCCTGTTCACCGGCTACATCCCGCTGGGCGAGCGGTGCGACACGACGATCGAGTGCGTGAGCACGGGGTATTGCCTGGCGCAGGGGACCCAGCAGAGCGTCACATCTCTGGCGGGGGGCGGTACCCTGGGCGTTTGCTTCCCCTACCAGGCGGCCGGCAAAGCGTGCAACACGACGGCCGATTGCGCGCCGCCGCTCACGTGCGGGCCAACCGGCGTCTGCCAGTAAAGCCCGGTCAGCGCAGCACGGCGACGCGCCCGCCGAAGATCTGCTCGATGCGCGCCAGAAGATCGTCCGTGGCGGCGATCTTGTAGTCGTCGCCAAGCGCCAGGACCGTCTCGCTACGCGCCGGGATCTCCATGCGCAGCACCGCCTTGCAGGCGCCCTGATGGTTGCGCAGCAGCTTCTCCAGCGCGACCAGCTGATCCTCTTTGACGATGTCCGCGTTCAGCTTGATGTCCAGCAGCGAGCTCTTCTCGGCGCGCACCTTCGACAGCAGCTTCGCGTCCAGGAAGCGCAGCCGCTCGCGCGCCGCCTCCCCTTCGCCGAACGGCGTGTCCACCGAGCCGGTGACCAGCAGCGGCTCGTCGCGCGACAGCAGGTCCCGGTACTCCTCGACCTTGCGCGAGTTGACGATCAGCTCGATCTGACCGGTGTGGTCCTCGAGGGTCAGGAACGCGTACTTGCCCTGGCCGTTCTTCATCGGCCGTTCCTGATAGTTGGTCACGACGCCGGCCAGGACCACCTCGGCCCGCTCGCCCTTCTCGGTGCAGTTGGCGGCCGTCGCGTTCGTGAAGCGGCGGATCTCGCCCGCGTAGCGATCCAGCGGGTGCCCGCTGATGTAGAAGCCCAGCGCCTCCTTCTCGTTCGCCAGCAGCTCCTTGGGCATCCACTCGTCGCAGGGCGGGTACTTGTCGTCCTGCACGTGCGGGCCGCCCTTGCTGGGACCGCCGCTCAGCAGCGCCAGCAGGTTCGTCTGGCCGCTCTCGCGATCGCGCTGCGCCTCGGCGGCCCGCTCGCTGGCGAGGCCGATGGCGCCGAACACGCGCGCGCGCGTGACGCCGTTCTGCTGGGCGATCCCGTCGAACGCGCCGGCCTTGACCAGCGCCTCGATCACCTTGCGGTTCACCTTGCGCCCGTCGACGCGGCGGCAGAAGTCGAACAGCGAGAGGAACGGCCCGCCCTGCGCGCGCGCGGCGCGAATGACCTCGACGGCCCCCTCGCCCACCCCTTTGACGGCGCCCAGGCCGAACCGGATCACCTTCTTGTCGCCGGACAGCGCGACGGTGAAGTCGGTGTCCGATTCGTTGACGTCGGGGCGCAGGACGGCGATGCCCTGCGACTTGGCCTCGGCGATGAACTTCACCACCGCGTCGGTGTCGTCCTTGTCGCAGGTGAGCAGCGCCGCGAAGAACTCGACGGGGTAGTAGCGCTTGAGGAACGCCGTCTGGTAGGTCAGCAGGCCGTACGCCGCCGAGTGGCTGCGGTTGAAGCCGTAGCCGGCGAACTTCTCCATCAGGTCGAAGACGCGCTCGGCGACCTTCGGGTCGACGCCCTTCACCTTGGCGCCGTCGAGGAAGCCGGCCTTCTCCTTGGCCATGACCTCGGCCTTTTTCTTCCCCATCGCGCGGCGGAGCAGGTCGGCCTTGCCCAGGCTGTAGCCGGCCAGCGCCGACGAGATCTGCATGACCTGTTCCTGGTAGACGATGACGCCGTAGGTGTCCTTCAGGATCGGTTCCAGCGACGGGTGGTCGTACTCGACCTTCTTGCGCCCG
>CAZPUH010000072.1:0-2083 GCA_964589215.1 uncultured Myxococcales bacterium
GCCATCGTGAGCGTGTTGAAGTAGTTCTGTCGGGCCATGGTCTGACTCCTTGCGCTGGAGAACCCCCCAAGGATAGACGGCGACCAGCATTGCGCGTAGACCGATTGTTGGTAGTCTGAATTGCGAAAAGCGCAATATGGCCACCTCGGCGCAGCACGAGCTCAATGTTTTCCTGCACTTGGCGGACAGCCTGCACTTTGCCCGCACCGCCCAGGCCCTGCACATGAGCCCGTCGGCGCTGACCCGCTCGATCCAGCGGCTGGAGGACGACCTGGGCCAGCCGCTGTTCCAGCGCAGCAAGCGGCGGGTAGCGCTCACGCGGGCGGGCGAGATCTTCCGGGACCACGCGCGCGCGCAGGTGGCCGCCCACGCGCGGCTGCTGGAAGCGCTGGCGACGGAGACAGTGGCGCCGACCGGCGAGCTGCGGATCGCCTGCACGGTGACCGCCTGTCACTCGGTGCTGCCCAAGCTGCTGGCGCGCTGCCGCGAACAGTACCCGGGCATCCACCTGCAGCTCAGCACGTCGGACGCCGCGCGCTGCATGCAGGGCCTGGAGAACGACGAGGTCGACTTCGCCGTCGTGCCCGAGCCTGACCGGCCGGCGCCGGAGCTGCAGTTCGTGCGCCTGGCCCACACCGAGCTGGCGTTCATCGCGCCGGCGTCCGAGCCGGAGCTGGCGCGCCGGGCGCTGCTGGGCGGCAGCCACTGGAACGGCCTGCCCGTCATCCTGCCGCGGCGGGGGCTCGAGCGGCAGCGCATCGACGCCTGGCTGGAACGCCAGAAGGCGCGCCCCGAGGTCTACGCGGAGGTCGACGGCAACGAGGCGATCCTCGCCATGGTCGCGCTGGGCTGCGGCGTGGGCGTCGTCCCCGAGCTGGTGCGCCGCGACAGCCCGCTGCGCGGCCGCATCGAGCAGGTCGACGTCAAGCGCCCGCCCGCCGGGTACCACGTGTCACTCTGCGCGAAGAAGCGGACGCTCTCGCGGCGCACCGCCGGCGCGCTCTGGGAGCTGGCGCCCGCGGCGACGTCGCTGTGACGGGCGGCGTCGCCGGGCGCCCGTCGCGACGCGGACGTTCACGGGGCGACCGCGGTCTGCAGACCCTGCAACGTGGGCTTCACCGGGGCGATCGTTCCGTCGGCGTTGAAGAACAACCGATCGATGCAGGTCTCGCGGTGGGTGCCGTCACCGCCCGGGATCTTGAAGCGGTGGTAGGCGATGTAATAGGCGTCGCGGTCGGGGAAGGCGAGTACGGTGCTGCCGCCGGGGCCCAGGATTCTTTGCGCCGTGTCCTGCTGCAAGATGGTCGCGAGCCGGGTGAAGGGGCCGGTCGCCGACGCAGCCTTGGCGTAACCGACCTTGTACGTCGCGTCGCGCGTGTCGCCCTCGGACCATTGCAGGTAGTACGTGCCGTTGCGCTTGAACATCGCGCTGCCTTCCAGCACGCCGCTGGCGCCGCTGGGTGAGATGTTGGCGGGCGTCCCCGACAGCGAGATCATGTCGCTCCCCAGCTTCACGACGCGCAGGCCGCCGGTGCCGCTGCCGAAGTAGAGGTAGCGGGTCCCGTCGTCGTCCAGGAAGAAGAACGGATCGATCGACTGCGGGCCGAACTGGTTGGTGGTGATCAGCGGATGGCCGAGCGCGTCCTTGAACGGCCCGGTCGGGGAGCTGCTGGTCGCGACGCCGATCTGTTGGGCGGCGCAGAAGTAGAAGTAATAGGTCGCGCCGGCGCGCGCGATGGCCGGCGCCCAGGCCCGATCGGTGGCCCACTTCAGGTCCTTGGGCAGATCGAGGATGACGCCGCGGTTCGTCCACTCGACCAGGTTCGTCGACGAGAACACGCTGAACGACGTCGCGCCCCAGTTCGCGAAGCCGTCGGTCGTCGGGTAGATGTAGAAGACGCCGTCGAACTCCGCGATGTGCGGATCGGCGAACAGGCCGGGCACCACGGGGTTGTGGGTGCCGGGGAGCGACATGGCGTCGGCGCCGCCGTCCCGGGATTCGTGTCCGGCGCCGCCGCCAGCCCCGGCGCTGCCGCCTCCGGCGCCGCCGCCCGCGCCCGCGCTGCCGCGCGTTCCGCCGCCG
>CAZPUH010000073.1:0-2099 GCA_964589215.1 uncultured Myxococcales bacterium
CAGCTTGATCTTCGAGTCGACCAGCGCGTCGAAGATCGGCATCGCGGCGCCGCCCGAGAGGCCGAAGACGTACTCGACACCCTCGCGCTCGAGGCAGCGGATCAGCGCCTCGGCGCCGGTCTGCAGCTTGGCGGGCGCGACGGGCGCCTTGGACTTCTTCGCGGGGGTGGAATCGTCATGAGCGGGGGACTTGCGGGCCAGCGGTGTAATCGCCACGGAAACCTCACTTTCGATGTCGAGGTTCGAAAGCTACGGCGAAGACGCCCCCCTGTCCAGCGGTTATTTCCGATGAAGGCTCCCGGACGGTGCAAATCAGACCATTTTGACGCAACGCTCAGACGAGCGCAGCCGTTCCTCGTGTCGATTCAGGGGTCATTTCGCCGGTTCGGGGTCGTCAGGCGGGCGACGACCAGCGCCCGCTCGGCCTCCCCGACCAGGTCGCGGGCCTCGGGCGTGTGGCGGATCGTGAGGTTCTTCCGGGCATAGTCGAGCGCGCGCCGCGGGTCGCCGCCCATGTGAAGGAAGAACCGCGCCGCGTGGTCGTAGAACGCCGCGGGATGCTGGGCTACCAGCGCTTCGTAGCCCTGCGCCGCGCGCCGGATCAGCGCCGCCCCCTCCGCGTCCCGGTGCATCTGACGGTAGACGGCGCCCAGCTGGCCGGCGTACTCCGGATCGTCGCTGCGGACCGTCAGCGGCTCGAGCAAGGCCCGCGCGCGTTCGAGGTCGGCCGGTGCGCCGAGCTCCGCCAGCAGGCGCGCCTCGTGGCCAGCGGCCGGGGCGTACCGCGGCAGGCGCGACAGCGCCGATTCGAACAGGGTCCGCGCTCGATCGGATCGGCCCGCGCTTTCCCACATGTGCCCCTCCTGGAACTCCAGCCAGGCGACGGCGAAGGGGGAGACGTCGTCGTAGCGGCGCTTGGCCTCCGCGAAGGCGAGCGCCGCCTTCGAAAATTCGTGGGCGTCCGCCAGCGCCCCCGCCTCCGCGCCGTAGCTGTTCAGGTTCGGCCGGGCCCGGCGCCAGGCCCGCAGGTGGGGCAACGCCTGGTCGAAGTCCCCCGTCGCCTGCCACACGCCGACCCGGATCTGCTCGATCGCGGTAGGCTCGCCGCCCAGGGTCTCCGCGCGATCGGCCTCGGCCTTCGCCTCGTCGAACTCGTGCCACGCGGCCAGCGCGCGGGCGCGCAGCAGATGGGCTTCCGGGTCGGCGGGCGCCCGGCGGACCGCGGCCTTGGTGACGACGTCCGCCTCGGCGTAGTCGGCCAGCCTGCCGAAGAACTGCGCCTCCATGAAAAGGTGGTCGACCAGCGCGCGGGTGCGCCGCAGGTCGTCCGGGCGCTGCGCGTGCTGGCGGCGCGCCAGCGCCAGCTCGGCGAGGAAGTTTTCGGACGCGAGGGTCCCGTCCGTCGTCTTGCGTACGACCGGAGCGGTCGGCTCGGGCGCCGGCGCGCCCTGCGGCGCACGTCGCGCGCCACAGCTCGAAGCCAGCAGCGCCGCGACCGCCGCGATCGTCAGGAGCCGCGGGGCGGAACCTTCGATCACGGCGGTCGGCCTGGCCATGCGACGGCTAGTTCGGCGGCGCGAGGAACGGAAACGCGGTGGGCGTCTGCTGGGCCATCTTGTCGTCGGCGTTCACGCCGTCGGTGACCCCGGTGGTCATGCCGGTCGCCAGCACCGAGTAGCTCTCGTCGATGACGTCCTCGGTGATGGTCCGACCGCCGCAGTCGGTGTTGGGGATGATGCCGGTGGCGTTGGCCTCGACACCCAGGTACACCGCGCAGGTCCCCGAGCTGGTGTCGACGTACAGCTGATCGTCGAGCAAAACGTCCGCGAGCGGCTTGTAGCGGGTGGCGTCCGTCTTGGTCTTGTCGGCGGCGAACTGGTTGCCGCAGTTCTGGTCGAGGCCGTCGAGAATCGCGAGGTTCGCCTCGAACGCCGGCTCGAAGCTGCTGGCCGTCGACGGGGTCGCCGCGTTGTACATGTCCTGCTTCATCCCGTGCGTGGTCGCGTTGGCGTCGAACGGATCGGTGATGGCCGTGTTGATGGCCGGCCGCCCCATGCGATCGATCTGCGCGCCGAGAGCGGGAACCGCTGGAGCTCCGC
>CAZPUH010000074.1:0-4488 GCA_964589215.1 uncultured Myxococcales bacterium
TCCAGGAAGAAGTCGAAGGGGTTGATGGCCACCATCTCGGCGACCAGGTCGACGTCGACGGCGAGTTCCTCGGCCTGCTTCGGAAACACCAGGCGCGCCTGATAGTTCCCGAACGGGTCCTGCTGCCAGTTGAGGAAGTGCTCGGCCGGCGAGACACGCAACGAGTAGGAGAGGATGGGGGTCCGGCAATGCGGCGCCGGGCGGAGGCGCATGACATGCGGCTCCAGCGTGACCGGACGATCGTACCGGTACCGAGAACGGTGGCTGAGAGCGACGCGAATGGACATATGTGCTGGACTGCGGACTGTACCGTACCCACATTGTCGTGACCGCCGCTTTGCCGGCAGGTCAAGAACGTGAAAACTCGCCCATGAAACTCTTCGCTTGCCAGCGCTGTCACCAGATCCTGTTTTTCGAGAGCGTCCTCTGCACCCGCTGCGGCGCCACGCTCGCCTATCTAGAGGATAGAGCCCTCGTCGCCGCCATCGAGCCGGTGGACGCGAGCGTGCCGCCGGGCCCCGAAAGGACCTGGAAGCCCCTGGTGCCGGCCGCAACGCCGGGGCAGGGTGCCGCCAGCTACCGGCTGTGCAAGAACTCCGTCGACTACGAGGTCTGCAACTGGGCGATCCCCGAGGCGGAGGCGGCCGAATCGCCGTTTTGCCTGCCCTGCCGGTTGAACCACGTCATCCCCGATCTCTCCGACGCGGCCGCCAAGGCCGCCTGGCGCCGGCTGGAGGTCGCCAAGCGGCGCGTCATCTACACGCTGCTGCAGCTCCATCTGCCCGTCGAGCCGCGCGGCCCGGAGCACCCGCACGGCCTGGGGTTCGACTTCCTCAAAGAGGGGGCCGGCACGCCCAAGGTCTTCACGGGCCACAGCGACGGGCTCATCACGATCAACATCGCCGAGGCCGACGACCCGTTCCGCGAGAAGATTCGGGTGCAGCTGGGCGAGAGCTACCGGACGGTGCTGGGGCACTTCCGGCACGAGATCGGCCACTACTACTGGGACCGGCTGATCCAGGACTCGCCGTTTCTGGACGCCTTTCGCGACAAGTTCGGCGACGAGCGGGCCAGCTACGACGAGGCCCGCCAGCGGCACTACGACAACGGGCCGCCCGCCGACTGGGGGACCCGCTACGTCAGCGCCTACGCGTCGATGCACCCCTGGGAAGACTGGGCCGAGACCTGGGCCCACTACCTGCACATGGTCGACACCTTGGAGACGGCGCGCGCCTACGGCCTCGAGCGGCGCCCGCGCCCCGTCGCCGAGCCGCCGGCCCCGAAGGTCGCCGCGCGCAAGCTGGATCTGAGGGACTTCGACGAGCTGATGGACGGCTGGGTGCCGGTCACGATGGCGATGAACAGCCTGAATCGCAGCATGGGGACGGCCGACAGCTACCCGTTCATCCTGTCGGAGGTCGCCATCGACAAGCTCCGCTTCGTTCACCAGGTCGTCGCCGGCCAGAACTGAGGCCGGCCCACGCTCAGGCGCGGGCGGCCAGCCGCAGCCGCAACCCGCCGCGCGGCCGCAGGGTCACGCTGGGCCGCAGCTCGAGGTGCGTGTCCGGCGCGGACTCGAAGCGAAACCGCTGGAGCAGGCCGGCCAGCACCAACTTCGCCTCCATCATCGCGAAGCGGTTGCCGATGCAGACGCGCGGCCCGCCGCCGAACGGGAAGTACGCAAAGCGCGGGAGCCGCTTGGCCAGGTCGTCACGCCAGCGATCTGGGTCGAACGCGTCGGGATTCGCGAACAGCTTGGGGTCGCGGTGCACGACCCACGGCGACATCACGAACTCGGCGCCGCGCGGGAACCGGAAGCCGCCCACCTCGACGGCGGTCAGCGCCTGGCGCGCCATCACCCAGGCGGGCGGGTAGAGGCGCATCGTCTCCAGCACGACCAGCTCGGTCTCGGCCAGCGCGGGCAGGTCCTCGTACGTCGGGCGGCGGCCGCCCAGCACGCGTGTGACCTCGTCGGCCAGTCGCGCCTGGCGGTCCGGGTGCTGCGCCAGAAGATGCAGCGCGTACGTCAGCACCAGCGCGGTCGTCTCGTGTCCGGCCAGGAACAGCGTCATGGCCTCGTCGCGGATCTGCGTGTCGCTCATGCCGGCGCCGTCCTCGTCGCGCGCGTCGACCAGCAGCGACAGGAGGTCGTCGCGCGGCGCATCGCCCTGCGCGTGGCTCTTCTTGCGCTCGGCGATGATGCCCAGGATGAGGCCGTCGATCTGACGGGCCGACGCCCGCAGCTTCCGGTTGACGCGGGTCGGGACCCAGGCCGGCGGCTGAAAGCGCGCGGCCAGCCCCAGGATGCGCCCGAACTCTTCCATCATGTCGGCGATGGCCTGGCCGACGCGGTCCGTGTTTCCCGCGACCCCGGTGCCGAACAGCGCTTCGGCCACGATGGCCATCGTCACCGCCATCATGTCGTCGTGGACGTTGCGGACCTCGCCCGCGGTCCAGGCGTCGGCGGCTCGCTCGACCGCGGCCGCCATCAGCGACGCGTAGCCCTGCAGGTGGCGCTGGTGAAAGGCGGGCTGCATCAGCCGGCGCTGGCGCCGCCAGGGCTCGCCCTCGTTGACCAGCAGGCCCTTGCCGATGACCCGCCCCATGAGGCGGCTGGTCCGGTCCTTCCGGAACGCGTCGGCCTTCTTGACCAGGATCTCGTCGATGACGGCCGGGTCGGCGACGAAGTAGAGGTGCATCGGCAGCCGCGTGCGCACGAACGGCCCGTACTTGCGGTGAATGAAGGTGAGCCCGGACAGGATGCTGCCGCTGAAGTTGCGGTGGATCAGCCCGAAGTCGCGCCAGGGCGGGCGGGCGGGCCGGTCCTGCCGGCGGCCGGGCAGCCCCAGGACGGGTTGGATTCTGGAGTCGGCGTCCATCTTCAAGGTAGTCTGACCTGGCTTGCCCGGACGTGCCGCGAGTTCCGCCGCTCCCGTCCCGTTTGCCTGGGGGGACCAGGTGCCGCGCCTGGCGGGCGGGCGGATCGTGCTTCGCCCCATCGACGAGGCGGACGCGCCCGGCGTCCTGTCGATCTTCGGCGACCCCGAGGTCGTCCGGTACTGGAGCCGCCCGCCGCTGCCGGACCTGGCCGCGGCGAACACGTTCCTGGACGAGATGCAGGAGGACTTCTTTCGGCGCCGGAGCTTTCACTGGGGCATCGCCGAGGCGGCGCCGGACGGGTCGCAAGCCGGTGCGCTGATCGGCACCTTCAAGCTGGGGGCGCTCAGCTTCCGGCACCGCCGCGCCGAGATCGGGTTCCTGCTGCGGCGTGACCGGTGGGGACAGGGGCTGGCCGCGGAGGCGCTGGCGGTCATGTTCGGCTTCTGCTTCGGCCGCCTGGGGCTCCACCGGCTGGAAGCCGACGTCGATCCGGAGAACGCCCCCTCGCTGAGGCTGCTCGAAAAGCTGGGCTTTCAGCGCGAAGGGCGCCTGCGCGAGCGCTGGCAGGCGCAAGGGGACGCGCGCGACGCCATCTTCCTGGGCCTGCTGCGGCCAGAATGGCGCAGTCCGTGACGCTGGACTTTTGCTCCGATCCTGGTTAACGCTCCCGGACCTTGGCCGGGAGGTTCTCAGTGAGGAACGTTCGGACTTCATACACATGGATTCAGGTGGCCGTCCTCGGGGCGGCGATGGCGTCGGGTTGCGTCGAGAACGACGACAAGAAGGCGCCTCCCCCGCCGGTCGAGCCGGCGGCGGTCGTCCCGCCGGAGCCGGGGCGCGCCGCGGTCAGCATCGACCCGGCCGTCGCCTACACGATCGCGACGGCGTCCGGGAAATGCCTGCAGTTCGGGGGCGGCAGCAAGGATGACGCCGCGCCGGCCGAAACGGCCAGCTGCAACGGCAGCAAGTCGCAGCAGTTCAACCTGCAGACCGTCCCCGGCGGCTACTACACGGTGATCAACGTCGACAGCGGCAAGTGCCTGGACGTCCCGGCCTTCGCGATGGGCGACAACACCGGCATCCAGCAGTACCAGTGCAACGGCGGCCAGAACCAGCAGTGGATCCTGGCGGTCGGCAACGCCGGCAACGTGCGCCTGGTGGCGCGCCACAGCGGCAAGGCGCTGACGGTCACGGAGACGGGCACCGGCGACGCCGCCGTCGGCAAGGTCGCGCAGATGACCGCCGGCACGGGCGCCAACCAGCAGTTCAAGGTCAGCGGACCGAAGCCGCCCGAGGCGGCCGGCGGCGACTCGGGCGCCGGTGGGCGCAAGGGCAAGGAGCCGCGCAAGAAGGGCAAGGCCAAGGCCGACAAGGCCGAAGCGGCGCCCGCGGCAGCGAAGAAGCCGTAAGCCTCCCGGCGCGGGGGCTCGCGCGCTGGATCACAGACTTCCATTGCGGTTCCGTCACAATGGCAGGACGATCCTCGCTCAAGGAGCCCCCATGACTTCTCCGCTTCGCTTCGCCGCCGCCTGCGTCAGCCTGGGAACGGTCCTGCTCGCGGCGGCCGGTGCGGCGCGCGCGCAGGGCGCCACGCAGGCACCCGCGCCG
>CAZPUH010000075.1:0-8743 GCA_964589215.1 uncultured Myxococcales bacterium
TGGCGCTGGGCGCCGCCGCCGCGCTGGCGGCCGGCGCCTGCGGCAGCGGCGGCAACAAGACGGGCAGCGGCGGCGCCGGCGGGCAGGGGGCGGGCGGACAGGCGGGGGGCGTCGCCGTGACGCCGCTGGTCGTCTCGGTCAAGTCGCCGAAGCCGCGGACCACGACCTGGTCGGTCAACTACTGGATGTGGTCGCCCAGTTACGGCAACGACGTCGCGGGCACGGAGTCGCTGGTCGCGCCGCTGAAGGTCACCTACATGCGGGTGGGCGGCTACAACAACGACGCCAACGTCCCCGACCCGTTCGATCACGCGCAGCTCGACGCGATGGTGGCCTATGCGCGCGCCATCGGCGCCGAACCGATCCTGCAGGTCCCCGTCCTGGGCGACACCGCCGGCAAGACGCCGACGCCCGACACGGCGGCCGAGATGGTGACGTACGCGAACGTGACCAAGGGCTATGGGATCAAGTACTTCTCGGTCGGGAACGAGCCGGACATCTACCCCGACCAGGCCAGCACCACGGCGCCGTCGCGCCCCGGCTACAAGGCGGCGGACGTCTGCACGACGGCGACGGCGTTCGTCGCCGCGATGAAGACGGTCGACCCCACCATCCAGATCGTCGGTCCGGACCTGGCCTGGAAGTACCAGGCCGGCAGCGGCGCGAACGACTGGCTGACGCCCATCCTGCAGACGTGCGGCAGCCTGTTCGACGTCATCTCGATTCACCGGTATCCGTTCGCGGCGGTGATGGCGACGCTGCCCGCGGCCAAGGCCGACGCCGCCAGCTTCCGCCAGACGATCAACTCCGTGCGCGGCATCATGCAGGCCACGGGGCAGGGGACCAAGCCGCTGGCGCTGACGGAGATGAACGTCGCCTACGACGGCACGTCCTGCGTGCTGGACGCGTCGCCGGCGACGGTCGGGGGCGCGTTGTGGCTGGCCGACGCGCTGGGTTCGGCGATCGACCTGGGGCTGTGGACGTCGGCGGTGTGGGACATCGCCGACGACGAGGTGTACGCGCTGGGCCTCATCGGCATTCCGCCGAAGCACGTTCCCCGCCCGGCCTACTACGCCTACCAGCTCTACGCCGACCACTACGGTCCGACCTCGGTCGCCGTGTCGTCGGCGCCCGCGGGCGTGACCGCGTACGCCAGCCGCAACGCGGCCGCTGACGCGACCGACATCATCTACGTGAACTGGAACAAGGAGGACGTCGGCGTCGCCGTGCAGGTCACCGACCTCGCCACGCCGCCGGCCACGCCGACCTTCCGCCTGCCGGCGCAGTCGCTGGGCGCGATCGAGATCCCCGACAACGGCAACCCGCAGGCCTGGGCCTACGCCGAGGCCGAGCGTCAGGTGGGGGTCGGGCCTCAGCCCCTGGCCGCCGGGACCGCGCCCGCCGCGACGCCCACGGGCGGCGCCGGCGGGGCCGGCAAGACGGTCGGCACCAACTGCCCGAAGGCCGACGGCGGCTTCGTCTGCCCGCGCACGCCGGTCAGCAGCGCCGTCATCACGACGGCGGGCACGAACTCGCCCTCGGGCGTGACCTTCGGCGCCGGCGCCAACCAGTGGGGGTCGTACAGCTACGCGGCGCCGGGGCAAACGGCGCCGCTGGGGACCGCCACCAGCGACGGCAACGGCCTGCACATCCAGGGCGCGTTCGTCCCGCCGGTCTCCGGCGCCAGCAACTACATGGGGTTCGGCCTCTACTACTCCAGCAACCAGTGCCTGGACGCCACGTCGTACACCGGCGTGCAGTTCGAGTTCAGCGGCTCGCTGGGCAGCTGCGCGCTGGCGTTCGGCGCCAACTTCAGCGGCGACACCTTCGACGGCGACGATCCGAGCCGCGGCGGCTGCCAGGGGAGCGAAGCCAGCTGCTACGGCCCCAGCGCCGACGTGACCCGGCAGACCGCCGTCACCGCCGACGCCGGGGGCGCTGCCGCCGACGGCGGGGGCACCGACGCCGGCGCCGCGGGCGTCGTCGTGAAGGTTCCCTTCAGCAAGCTGACCGCCGGCGTTCCGCTCAGCGGGCTCGACCCCGGCACGCTGGTCACCGTGCAGTGGCAGCTGAGCGCCTCGACCCTGGCGGGCGACGCGGGCGGCTGCGCGGCCGACTTCACCGTGAAGAACGTCGCGTTCTACAAGTGAGGCCTCAGCGGGCCGCGACGCTCTTGCTCTCCCACTCCCCGGCGGCGCGGCGGATGTCCGCCTCCGGGAAGAGGATGTCGCCCGACTTCGAGCCCAGCTCCAGCGAGAGCTGGGCGAAGTTCTGAGCGTTGCGGTAGTCGCCCTTGGCGGCCAGCAGCAGCGCCTTGATCCAGACGTTGTACCAGTCCTGCTTCAGCGCCAGCGACTGGTCGACGTAGCGCAGACCGGCGTCGTAGTCCTTCTTGGTCTCCAGCATGTAGCGGGCCGCGTTCGCGAACGCGCGCCAGCTGTTGTCGAGGGCGCTGATGTTGTTCAAAACCTCTTTCGTCGTGTCGACGCGGATGGGGATCGACACGGCCAGGTTGTCCCAGGCCAGCTCCAGGGTCGCGCCGTCGTCGCTGAAGTCGGGGATGGCGAAGGTCAGGTGCTCGTGGTGCGGCGCGGGGCGCGGCTTGACCAGCACGCGTACGACGTCCTGTTCGGCGTGGTAGTCGCGGCCGCTGCCCAGCTGGTCGGCGTTCTTGTTCAGGATCACCGTCCACTGCGTCTTGCCCGGGATCGCGAACAGCGCGTACGTCCCCGCCGGCACCGGCTTGTCACCGATCGCGACGGCCCGGCTGAAGTGGACCTTGGTCGCCTGGTACGAGCCCAGCGACCAGAGCTGGTCGAACGGGACGACGCTGCCCCAGATCTTCCGACCGTGGACGGCCGGGCTGCCGTACTCGACGGCAATCTCGGTGAGTCCCACCTGCTGCGACACGCGGCCGAGCGGGCTGGCCCGCGGCAGCTCGATGTCCGACAGGACGGCGGCCGCCGGTCGCGCGGCGAAGATGAGGCCCAGCCACAGAACGGTGCTCGGTGCACGTCGGGTGCGCATGACGGGCGGAGCCTACGTTCCGCGCCTCCGCGGGGCGGGTTTCGTTTCCGTTACGACCTCATGACGACCAGGCGACGGGCCAGCGAATCGGCCGGTCGGAATTCGACCGCCACCGCGACCGGACGCGCAGATCTTTCACGCGCCCGCGTTCCGGCGGCCGCGCGCGCCGGGGCGTTCGCGCGGCACGTGGTTTGCCACGTCAGGCGGAGATGCCGAACCACAAGCGCTGGATGATCGCCCTGGCGACGGGCGCCTGGTTGCTGGGGGCCGGATGCGCGCCCGAGGTGCTGTCGATGGACGTGGGCAACCCGGCACGGGGCGGTGACGCGGCCGGCGCCATGCAGGCGTACGAGGTCCCGCCCTACCGCCAGGACCACCGCTACGAAGCGACCCTGAAGAAGTGGACCCCCGCGTCGCTGGCCTTCCGGATCCGCCTGGTGAACGCCGATCGGTGCGGGCAGCCGGCCAACTACGCGTTCCAGCTGGTCGACGATCGCGGGCGCGCCTACGGCTTCCAGCCCACCGGTGTCGTTCAGGACGCGGTCAGCCGCGGGCACCTGGGCGCCACGATCCACGACGCGTCCGTCGACGGCGCCTTCCCGGCACCGGTCGGCGCGGACACGCGCTACGTGGTGCTGCAGATTCGACCCGTCGGCGACCGGGGCTGCACGGCCGTCGATTTCCGCTGGAATTTCCGGGCCTGAGCGGCTTCACACTTCTTCACGTGCGCTCATGAACGGGCTTAACGCCCGGTGTGCAGAGTCTTCTTCGCGACCCGCTGGGTGGGCCGCAAGGAGAAGACACGATGATCGGATGCTTGATTTTCGGGGGCCTGGCGGCAATGGGCGTCGCGCGGGCGATTCACCACCGGCGCATGGTCATGGGGTGGGGCGGCGGCGGGTGCCACGGCCGCTGGCACCACGGGTGGCACGGGCACGGTCCCGGCTGGCACGGCTTCCCGGGCGGCTGGGGACGGTACGACGAGGAGCCGGTCGAGATGGGCGGCGGGCCGTCGCCGGAGGCGGGCTGGGGCGGCGGATGGGGCGGGGACGGGTTCCCGGGGTTCGGCGGGCGCATGCGCAAGCGGTTCGTCGTGCGCGCCGTGCTCGAGCACGTGCGGGCGACGCCCGCGCAAGAGCGCGTCATCGGAGCCGCCTTCGAGGAATTCCGCGACGAGATGAAGCGCGTGTCGGGCGGCGAAGGGCGGCGCACCCGCCAGGAGATCGTGGACGCCCTGCGGCGCCCCACGTTCGACGGCGTCGTGCTAGGCGAGCAGTTCGCCCGCCACGACACGGTGCTGGAGGCGGCGCGCAAGTCGTTCGTCGGGCTGGTGGCGAAGATCCACGACGCGCTGGAGCCCGAACAGCGCGACCGGCTGGCCGAGCTGATCGAGCGCGGTCCCCGGTCCTTCGCCGGCTTCCGCCGCTGGTAAGCTGAGGCCGTGGGGCTGCGGGTCCTCTGCATCGACGACGACGTCCGGCTGTACGAGCTGCTGGCGGCCTACCTTGGCCCGAACGGCGTGTCGCTGACGCACGCGCCGGACGGGGCCAAGGGGCTGGCGGCGCTCGGGTCGGACGTCTTCGACGCCGTTCTGCTGGATGTCATGATGCCCGGCATGGACGGCCTCACCGTTTGCCGCCGCATCCGCGAGACCAGCCGCGTCCCCATCTTGATGCTGACGGCGCGCGGGGACGAGGCCGATCGCGTGGTCGGCCTGGAGCTGGGGGCGGACGACTACATCGCCAAACCGTTCTCGCCGCGCGAGCTGCTGGCGCGGCTGCGGGCGGTGCTGCGGCGCGCGCAGCCGACGGCCGCCGCCACGCAGATCGTGCTCGGCCGTTTGTCCATCGACGTCGACGCCCGCCAGGTGCGGGTGGGCGCCGCCGTCGCCGACCTGACGGGGCTGGAGTTCGACATCCTGCTGGCGCTGGCGCGGCGGCCCGGGCGGGTCGTCCCGCGCGACACGCTGCTGGGCGAGGCCGGGCGGCAGGACGTGACGGTCAGCGACCGCACGGTCGACGTGCACGTCTCGCACCTGCGCCGCAAGCTGGGCGACGATCCGAAGACGCCCCGCCTCATCAAGACGGTTCGCGGCGTCGGCTACGTGCTGTCGCCCGAAGCCGCCGCGGAGGGGGCGTGAAGCACGGCTGGTGGGCGCGGTGGCACCGCCACCATCACCACCACCACCATCGCCAGCCGTGGCGCGGTCCGTGGGGCCTCTGGTCGCACATGGACCCGCAGGTCCGCGAGAAGATCCTGAGCGAGGCGCGCCGCGCGTACGCGGAGGGGCTGAGCGGGCGCCACCCCTGGGACCGCGTGTTCAGCGAGTTCGTCGGCCGCCGCCCCGGCTGGCACCAGCGCATCCGGTGGGAGCTGCGGCTGCACTACGGCGCGCACCTGCACCGGCGCCTGTTCCTCTGGTTCGGCGCGGCGATCTTCCTGTCGGTGGTCACGACCCTGTGCGCGGCGCACTTCGGGCACCGCGATCACGCGGTCCATCCCGTGCGCGCGCTGTTCCTGTTCGGCGTGCCGGCGGTCGTGCTGTGGGTCGCCGCCGGCAAGGTCGCGCGCCGCATCGCGCGGCCGCTGTACCGCATGACCCGCGCCGCCCAGGACCTGGGCAGCGGGAATTTGAAGGCGCGGGTGGCGACCGACGACCTGGGCTTCGACGAGCTGGGCGTGCTGTCGCACGCCTTCAACGACATGGCGGCGCGGCTGGAGCGGCAGCGCGCCGACGAGCGCGAGCTGCTGGCGGCGGTCTCGCACGAGCTGCGCACGCCGCTGGCGCGCATCCGCCTGCTGGTCGAGATCGGGCGCCAGCGGGCGGAGGGGGGCCCGGCCCCCCTGGACGAGATCGAGCGCGAGGCGATCGAGATCGACGCCCTGGTCGGCGAGCTGCTGGCCAGCGCGCGGCTGGAGTTCCAGGCCGTCACGCCGAAGCCGCTGGACGCCGTCGAGGTGGCGCGGCGCGCGCTGGAGCGGGCGGGCGAGCCGGCCGACAAGCTGCAGGCGCCCGCCGGCCCCGTGCCGCTGGGCGCCGACCCGACGCTGCTGGCGCGCGCGCTGGCGAACCTGGTCGACAACGCGCGCAAGCACGGCGGCGGGCTGCAACGACTGGCCGTCAGCGCCGACGCCGCCTGGGTGGCGTTCACGGTCACGGACGGCGGGCCGGGCTTCGCGCCCGGCGACGAAGTGCGCGTCTTCGATCGGTTCTACAGAGGCGCGGGCGGCGGCCACGCGCACGGCTCGCTGGGCCTGGGGCTCTCGCTGGTGAAGCGCATCGCCGACGCGCACGGCGGTCGCGTCTCCGCGGCGAACCAGCCGGGCGGCGGCGCGCGCCTCGTGCTCGAGCTGCCGCGCGCGAGCTGATCCTTTTCTCCCCGGTCGCGCTCGTTTTTTGGCGCGGTCGCGCTTGAAACCGTCCAGGAACCACGAAAGGTGAAACGCCATGCACGTTTCGCCCCGCGCGTTCGCCGTCACTCTGTTGTCGCTGTCCATCGCGATGGCGGCCGGGTGTGGGTTCAAGCCGTCCGCCAAAAATCCCGTGGGCAGCGGCGGACAAACCGGCGCCTCCGCCGGCGGCGCCGGGCAGGGCGCGGGCGGTTCGACGCTGGGGATCGGCGCGCGCGACGCGGGCGTCCCCGACGTGCCGAGCGTGACCGCCTGCAACCCGTGCAGCGACTTCCCGGCGGCGCCGATCCTGGACGCGCCGGCCGGTGCAACGCCGCCGCCCGCCGCCGTCGCCGACGCCTTCGGCGCCGCGGGCACCGGCGCCGCGTCGGGCGGGCCGTGTCTGCTCGATCCGGAGGCCGGCTCGCTGTTCCCGCGCAACTGGCTGCGCCCGCGGTTCCATCTGCAGCCCGGCAGCCACCAGGACGTCTTCGAGATCCGGCTGCACGCCGACAAGGAGGCCAACGACCTGGTCGTGTACACGACGTCGCCCACCTGGACGATGCCCGCCGCGATCTGGAGCGGTCTGTCCGCGAACGTCGTCGACCAGCCCATCACCGTGTCCGTGCGCGGGCTCGATTCGTCGACGGGCAAGGTCGCCCAGGGCGTGACCCAGACGATCACCATCGCGCCCGTCGAGGCGAAGGGGACCATCGTCTACTGGACGACCTCCGGCGGCTCCGCGCTGAAGGGGTTCTCCGTCGGACAGGAGAACGTCGTCACCGTGGTGACGCCGCCGCAGACGCCCGGCAAGTGCATCGGCTGTCACAGCTCGAGCCCCGGCGGCGAGTTCATCGGATTCTCCAACAGCAGCGACGCGACCAACGGCGACCTGGCGCACATCGAGATCCGCTCGGGCACCAATCCGACGCAGCAGCCGTCGTTCCTCACGCCGGCCGCGCAGGCCCTGCTGCAGCGGGTCTCGCAGGAGCTGCCCGTGTTCTCACCGGCGCACTGGACCACCGGCGACCACGTGGCCGTGTTCATGCACTCGGACAGCACCGACGAGTCGGCGCAGAACACGCATCTCCTGTGGGTCGACCTGGAAGCCGCTTCGCAGGCCCAGGGGGTGGGGTGGGGCGAGTTCGCGCGTACGGGCGACCCGAACCCCGCCGCCGCGTACCCGTTCATCAGCCACGACGGCCAGCACATCGTGTACTCGTCGGCGCCGTCCGCCAACCCCAGCGGCATCCTGGACAGCGGCGATCTGTACATGGTCGACTACGGCAACCGCGCGGGCGGCAAGGCCCAGCCCGTCGCCGGCGCCGCCACCAAGCAGTGGAGCGAGTTCTATCCGGCGCTGTCGCCGGACGACGCCATCATCGCGTATACGCGCCTGCCGGACGGCGAGAGCAGCTACGACAACGCGAAGTCGGAGATCATGCTGGTCGACGCCAAGGGCGGCACCCCCGTGCGTCCAGTCGCCAACGATCCGGGCACCTGCCAGGGGCACGCGAGCCCGGGCGTCACCAACAGCTGGCCCAAGTGGTCCCCCGTCGCGTCGACGGCCAGCGGCCGGACCTACTACTGGATCATCTTCTCGTCGACGCGCAGCGGGAACCCGCAGCTCTACATCGCAGGCGTCATCAGGGACGAGGTCGGGCAGGTCACGACGACGCCCGCGCTCTACCTGTGGAACCAGCCGCCGGCCGAGAACAACCACACGCCGGCGTGGGACACGTTCCTCATCCCGCTCGGCTGAGGCCCCCAGCGCGTCAGCGCAGCGAGAGATCGAGGCCGGCGGAGAGGCCCACCTGCACGGGCGCGGTCGTTCCGATCGTCCCCAGCGGCATCGCGTCCACGTCGTAGGTCCGGGGAAAGTACTCCACGCGGGCGGCGACGAACGGAGCCAGGGCGTGTCCGATCCAGCGGGCGGCGAGCTCGATCCGCGCGCCCACGTCCAGCCGCGTTCCGGGCGACGGCGACATCAGTCCCTGACCGCGCAACGTGAACGGCGTGAGGGCCACGCCGGCGGACGCGCCCAGCTCGACGTGCGCGCCCGCCGTGTGGCGGAGGGCCGCCGCGAGGCTGCACGGGAACCGCTGCTCGCGAACGCGCACGTCCCGTATCGGCGTCTCGGTGGCGGTCATGACGCCGGCGGTGGCCTGCACGGCCAGCGCGTGGCGGCCGACGGAGACGCGTGCTTCGCCGCCGAGCGCGGAGCCGTGGGTGGCGTTCTGCCCGCCGCCGGCCGCGGCGTCGAAGCGGGCCGCGAGCCCGAGGCGCACCAGATCGGCCGCCCGCGGCTCGGGTCCCGCCGGTGGCG
>CAZPUH010000076.1:0-8346 GCA_964589215.1 uncultured Myxococcales bacterium
CGGCGCCGGAGCGCGCGCCGCCCGCGCCGACGTTGCCGCCGGACGGGTTGCCGTGGCCGCCGCTGGCGGGCGCGCCGCCGCCGCCGGGCCCGCCTGCCGAGGATGCCCCACACCCCCACAGGAACGACGCCAGCGATAGGACGATCAGGCGCGGGCGGGCGGAGCTCTGCCAACGACCGGTGGAGCGCACGTCTTCATAGGGGCGCCCGCGAGCCGTTTGGTTCAGTGGCCCCACTGGCTGGGCGTGGGGGTCGGGACCGTGAGCGTCTGGGGCCCGCCCACCTCGATCTCCGTGGCCTGCGCGCTGGTCCCCGAGTTCACCGCCGTCGCGATCAGGCGGACGTAGCGGGCCTGCAACGGACCGAAGTCGACACCCTGCAGCTTGCCGTTGGCGGGCCACGTGCCGGACGCCGCCTTCGTGAACGTCGTGCCGTCGGTGCTGGTGTCGATCTCCCAGCCCGTGATGAGCCCCGTGGTCGCCGGGATCGCGCACTGCGTGCCGCTGCACCGGCCGTTGCTGGAGTTGAACCCGCTGCCCGCCTGGTAGGGCGGCAGGTAGCCCAGGAACCCGACCGACTTCGCCGCGCCGAGATCGATTTGAACCCACTGGGGCAGCGCGCCGGTCGACTGCCACAGCGCGTACGTGCCGAGATCGTTCCTGCCGTCGATGGCGTTGGCGGCCGTTCCGCTGGACGCGGTGGCGCTGACCGGGAAGTAGGGGTTGCTGTTCTGCGGCCCTTGCGACGGCAGCGTGGGCGGCACCGTCGCCGGGTGCGACTGCCGGTACGTGCCGACCTGCGCCAGCTCCGTCACGATCGCGTCGTCCAGCAGCCCCTTGTTGTTGGGCGGGCAGTTGAGGATGAAATTCGTGTAGCGCGGCACCAGCGTGTTGATGTGCGAATCGACGATGTCGGACACGCTCATGTAGCCGGTGATGTTGCTCTTCCAGAACCAGTCGTTGCCGCCGTGTCCGTTGATCTTCTGCCCCTGCACGGCGGCCCAGGTGTTGCCGGCCGGCGCGAAGACGCCGCGTGGCTCCTCGTACATCACGAGATCCTCGTCGTAGGGGCTCTGGATCCCCTCGTGGTCGACGATCAGGATGTCGGGCTGCAGGCTCTTGACCAGGTTGTGTATGTACCAGCCCTCGGCGGCGTGGTGTCCCATCATCCAGGACCAACCGTCCACGATCAGCAGCGGGATCTTGTCGTAGTTGGACATCAGCTCCGTCAGCTGCGTCGTCAGGTACTGCACCTGCTCGGCGTTCAACGTGCCGTTCACCGGGTGCGTGCTGTCCCAGATCGAATAATAGAAGGCCGGCGTCAGACCCTCGGCACGGTAGCCGTCGACGAACTGCTGAACGACGTCGCCCTTGTCGTTGGGCGCGGGCTGCCCGCCGACCTGCGCGTACCAGGTCGTGTGGCCGACGTTGAAGCTGCTGGCTTTGCTGGGCCACAGCGCGAACCCGTCATGGTGCCGGGTCGTGAGCACCCCGAACTTGGCGCCGGCGGCCTTCGCCGCCTGCGCCCACTGTCGCGGGTTCAGCGTCGTTCCCGGATTGAAGTCGTTGATGGGCAGGTTCGCTTCGGCCCAGGACCCCGTGTACGTGAGGATGCCGAAGTGGTGGAACATTCCAAACTGCATCCCCAGGAACGACCGCTTGAGATCGTCGAGGTGCGCGGTCACGTCCTGTCCGCTCCCGCCACCGCTGCCGGGCGGTGACCCCGCCTGACCTCCCGTGCCCACCGGCGCGCCCGCCATGCCTCCACGGTCCGGGGCGCCGGCCGCGCCGCCGCTCCCCGTCGTTCCGCCGCTGCCGGGCGTGCCGCCCGTGCTGCCGCCCGTCCCCAGCCGCGTGCCGCCGGCGGACGAGCCGCCGCTGGCGGGAGCGCCGCCCGTGGCCGAGCCACCGCTGACGCCGCCCGTTTGCGACGCGCCGCCAGACCCGGTCGCGCCGTCGCCCGAGCTTCCGCAGGCGACCGTGCCCGTTGCGACGACCAGCGCGAGCAGCCAGAGACGCGGCGCGGTCGCCGCGGGGACGCGAATTCGGGTCATGGTCATGCTCGATCAAAGGGGCCTCCTCGCGTGAACGGGTGCGGGGCGCCGTCGATTTCGGCGCGTGGCGCCCCCGTCCGGCCCACCGGCGGCGCCGCCGCGCGCCTCCCGCCGCTTGCGCCACCGCCGGTGTTGCCGAACGCGCCGCCGGCCCTCCCCGCCGTCGACTTCCCCGCGTGCCCCGATCCGTCTGCCCCTCGGTTGGTGCCGCCCGCCTGCCCCCAAGAGAGAGAGGGTACGGCCACGGCGAACTGGTGCCCCGCACCACATCCGCCATCCGGGCCCCGTTGCTGACTTCCGAGGCCGCATGCGCCGCGATCGACGAGCGGATCGGGCGGCACGATGAGCCGCGATCAGCTGCCGGTCAGCTTCAGCATGACGGTCCCGTGGGCGGGGACGTTCGTCGCCGTGTAGCCGGTCCCGCCGGGGACGAGGTCGCTGTGAGCCCACAGGTCGCGCATCGCGGTGACGGTGCCCAGGCCGAGGTCGCTCCATTTGAGGGAGATGCTGGCGGGCGCGTTCGTCATGTTGACCAGCGCGACCGCGTACGTCCCGGCGGCCTGCAGCGTCTTCTTGTAAATTTGCACGGAGCTGTCGTTGCGGATGCGGGTCGCCCAGTCGTTCTTGGCGTCCTGGTCGATGGCGATGACCTCGGTGTTCAGCAGCACCTTGCTGGCGATGTCGGTGCCGTTCATCTTGGTGACGTCGTTGCCCGCGATGAGCGGCGCCGACCACATGGCCCAGATGCTGAAATGGGTCTTGGCCTCTTCCAGGTTCAGGCCGCCGTTTCCGACCTGCAGCATGTCGGGGTCGCCCCAGTGGCCGTTGCCCGAATAGGTGCGCAGGTAGTCGAGGTTCATCGTCAGGTAGTCGTAGATCCCGCTCTGGTAGGTCGTATCGGTGCAGTGCGTGTACCCGGCGTTGCGCGCGCCGGTCTTGTTGAACCAGGTGTCACAGATGTCGTCGCCGACACGCCACAGGTTGACGCGCGTCGAGGCCCACGGCGCGACCGAGGTGCTGGCGCCGGCGTTGATGCTGAGGACCATCGGCCGGCCGGACGCCGCGATGGCGCTCTTCCAGGTCTGCGCGATGGCGGCTGCCCCGGACGCCGAGTAGTCCGCGCCGCACCAGTCGAGCTTGATGTAATCGGCGCCCCACGACGCGTACGTGTTCACGTCCTGCGTCTCATGCCCCTGGCTGCCGGGTTTGTTGTCGCAGGTCATCGCGCCGGGCGACGTGTAGATTCCGAACTTCAGTCCCTTGCCGTGGATGTAGTCGCCCAGCGCTTTGATCCCGCTGGGGAAGGTGGAGGCAGCCTGGATGACGCCGCTGGAGTTGCGGCTCCCCTGCCAGGCGCAGTCGAGGTTCACGTAGACGTACCCGGCCGCCGCGAGACCCTTGCTGACCACGGCATCCGTGAACGCACGCATCTGGACCTCGGTCGTGTTGCACCACTGGTTGTTGTACGGGTTGAAGCCCATGGGCGGACCGTCGTAGGCGACGGGCGCCGCCCCGCCGCTGCCACCCGGGCTGCCGCCGATCCCGCCGGCCCGGCCGCCCAGCCCTGTCGATCCCGCGCTGCCGCGTGCGCCCGCGGTGCCGCCACCACCCGCGCTGCCGCCGGTTCCCACCCGGCCGCCCGAGGCCATGCCGCCGGTGCCTACGAGACCGCCGCTCCCGCCGCCCGAGCCCGGCGCGCCGCCGGTCGCCGAGCCCCCGGCGCCCCCGCCGGTTGCCGAGTCGCCGCCGGCGCCGCGACCGCCGGACGCCTGCGGTCCGCCCGAGCCGCCGCCGCTACCGCCCGACCCCGGTTCCGAGCTGGCACAGCCAGCCAGCGCGACGACCCAGACCAGGCTTGCACCGACGAGAATGGTTTTCATGAAGGTCCTTTTCGGGAGCCCCTCATGAAGGGCACTCCCGGCGACGGACCTTCAACGAAACGCGGGCTCGGCTACTGGACCCAGTCGCTGTCCGCCTTGGCCGCCAGCCAGGTCTGCACCAGCATCCCGAAGGGCGTCAGCTGCGTCAGCGCGCTGTCGACGAACATGCTCGGCGTCCAGGCGTTGTCGGTCACCCAGGCCGTCCAGCTGGCCCCGTTCGCGTCGACGATCGCCTGGAAGTCCGTCCCCCACGTGGGCGAGGGGGTGTCGCTGACGTCCGTGCCGCTCGCGACGGTGTAGCCCCACTCGCTCACGAACACCGGCGCCTTCGCCGTGGCGGTCGCGACCTGGGCCTTGAACGCCGCCGACCAGTTCATGGGGTAGACGTGCGCCGCGTACATGAGGTTGGTGCCCGACGGCGGGTCGCTGGCCGCGTCGCCCGGGTGCTGGTCGTAGCTGATCGACGGCACGATGATGATGTTGCTGGGCGCGTGGGCGCGGATGGTGTCGATCCACCCCTGCACGACCGGCTTCAGCGCGGCCCAGGACGCGCCGCTGTCGATCGGCTCGTTGAACGGCTCGTAGAGCACGTTCGTGTAGCTGGCGAACTGCGGCGCGACGTCGTTCCAGAACGTGGTCGCGTCGGCCGCCGAGGTTCCGGTGGTCGCGTTGTCGATCTGGTGATGATCGATGATCACGTACAGGTGCTGGCTGGTCGCGTAGTCGACGGCCGGCTTCAGGACCTTGGCGACGTAGTCCGCGGCGCTCATCGGCATCACGGGCTTGCACGTCGTCGCCGGACCGGTCCCCACCGGGTACGGCAGCGGCGAGCACGACGGGTAGCCGGCGTTGTAATCGATCTGCGGGTAGACCGGGAGCCGCACGACGTGCCCCTGCACGCCGGCCGCGGCAATCTTGTCGATGCGCGCCATGATGCCGGCGGCGCCCCCGCCGTACGCGTACAGCGACCCGATGTCGATCAGCGCGGAGCCGCGCAGGACGATCGTCTTGCCCGACGGATCCTGCAGCTTGTTGCCGGCGACGGTCAGGGCCGGCAACCCGCCCGACGTGCCAGGGCCGCCGCCCGACGCGCCTCCGCCCATCCCGCCGCCGGCGGAGCCCGGCTGAGACCCGCTGCCGCCACAGCCCGTCACCGAAACGACCGCGGCCATGAGCAGCGAACCAAACGAACGACCCGGGTTCTTCATCGACCCTCCAAAAGAGGGTCGGCACGTTACCACCGACGGGCCCGCGCTTGCTGCCGCGAGCTCAGGGGGACAAGGCCTGCGCCATCTGTTCGCGCAGGTCGGTCGCGAAGAACTGGCGCGGCGCGCACCCGAACGTCTGCGCGAAGGCGCGGTGGCACTGCGCGTAGCTTCCAAACCCGGCGTCCATCGCCGCCGCCATCAGGCTGGGGGCGCCGGCGTCGACGCCCTTGACGAACCCCAGCAGCCGCAGCCGCGTGCGATAGCCCGCCAGGGTCAGGCCCATGTCCCGGTGAAAGTGCCGGCTGACCTCGGTGGGGTCCGCGCCGATCGCCTCGGCGATCTCGGCGCGCGTGATGTCGGGCCGAACCAGAAGGCGCGCCAGCGCGCGGCGGGTCAAGACGTGGCGGTTGCCGCTCACGCCACGGGCCTGGTGCGCCGCGCGCCACAGATCGCCCACTCGCCGTTCGATCACCGCGGGATCTTCGGCGGCCGGGGCTGGGTGGTGCGGCGACGCCGCGCAGATCGACCGCAGCTTTCCCAGCACGTCACGCGGCAGCCGGACGCGCGACGGAGCCGTGGCCGCGCCGCCGCCCAGGACCCGGTCGGAAAGCTCGGGCGTCGCGCCGATGACGAACAGATCGAAGTCGGTCGACGCGTCCAGCAGCACATGGTCTTGCCCGGGCGGCCACCAGAGCAGATCGCCGGGGCCGACCTCGATCGCCAGGTCGCCCATCCCGAAGCGCGCGCTGCCGGCGGTGATCAGGTTCAGCTCGGACTCGGCGTGAAAGTGGCGCGGGCGGCGCGTCTCGGGCCGGTGCCGCCAGATGTGGCCGCGGGCGCGGGTGGGTAGCGGGAACGGTTGGTACAGAGCCTCGCTACCCATTCCAGTCGTAGACTTTAATCCAATCCACATCCGCGCTGGTCGGCGCCGATGACGCGGTCAGCGGGCCTGCCCAACCCACCGCGCTGGACGCCCAGATCGTGAAGAGGACGTTCTGGGGCAAGTTCATCAGATCGGCGTGTGCGGTCCAGGTCCGCAGCAGGGTGCCGTCGACGTACGTCTTCACGGCAGCCGGCGTCCACTCGATGTCGTACTGGTGGAAGTCGGTCTCGGCGTTGACGCCCAGGTTCACGACCTGGGGATCCTGCGTCGCGCTGACGGACGTCGTGCAGGCGGGGTTGGGCGTCCCCAGGAAGACCTGCTCGTTCACCTGCGACGTGTTGCTCGAGCTGCCGAGGTGCTCGATGTCGATCTCGTTCCAATTGCAGTTCGGGTACGGCGTGTAGAAGAGCACCAGCCCCGAGACGACGCCCGACCCCGCCGCGAACCGCATGCGCGCCGAGACCTTGCCGTACTTCAACGTTGCGACCGAACGCATCTCGACGCCCCAGTAGGGCTCGGTGGCGCTGGCGGGATTCGCGGTGAGCTTGATCGTCAGCGTCCCGTTCGTGACGGAGGCGTTCTGGGGCGTGAACTGGGCCAGGTTGCCGCCGAAGGTGAAGGTCTGCAGCGCCCACCGCGTCGTGTCCAGCGTGTCGAAGTCGTCCTGCCACGCCAGCGTGAACGGGTCTGCTCCCGCGCTGCCTCCGGCGCCCGTGCTCGGGGCGCCCGGGGACGACGATCCGCAGCCGGGCGAAACGCCGCAAACCACGGCCAGGAGCGCCAGACGGGCGGGCCAGTCGTGAAAGAACGGGGTCCAGAAATGCGACATGTGCTCGGCGTACGCCGCTCCGGGTGATTCGTCTTCGCACTTTGTGGGTTTCGCGCGATGTCCCTTCAGGGCGTCAGCACCAGCAGGCGCGACCCGTGCCCCGGCAGCATGGCGCCGAAGCTGGTCGACATGCGGCCGAGGTCCGTGTGGCTGACCGCGTCGCGCACCGCGACCGAGCTGGGCGCCCCGATGTCGCTCCAGCGCGCCGTGACCTGCGCCGAGCCCGAGTCGAAGTTGAACAGCCCCACGGCGAACGTGCCGTCGGGGCGCTTCGCGTACCAGACCTGCTGGTTGCTGCCCGTCGAGACCGGCTTGGCCGGCACGCCCGCCTGGTCGACGGCGATGACCTCGCTGTTGGTCAGGATCGCGAGGTCGGCCGCATCCACGTTGGACAGGCTGGCGCCGAGATAGAGCGGCGCGGCGCTGATTGACCAGAACGAGAAGACCGTCTGCCGCTCGTCGGCGCTGATCCCGTCGGAGCTGCCGTTGCCGATCTCCAGCGAGTCGAGGTCGTTCCACCCGCCGGGCCCGGCGTACGACACCCACGGGGCGACCGCGTTGATGACGCGGCTGACGTGCGCCCAGTTCGTCAGGGTCGCGCAGTAACACTCGACGTCGTTGGCGACGCGCCACCCGTTGCTGTACGCCTTCCAGGTCGCCGCCGCGCTGATGTCGAGCATGTTCGACAGCTCCAGCCAGATCTGGCGGCCGCTCTTGTCCAGCGCCATGCGCCACTGCTTGATGTCGTCGCGGTTGTCGGCGCTGCCGCCGCCCCCGCCGGGGCCCACGAAGTCCATCTTGATGAAGTCGACGCCCCAGGACGCCAGCAGGTTGGCGTAGCTCTGCACGTACTCGACGGCGCCCGGCTTGGCGAAGTCGATCTTGCGCGCGGTGGCGCCGGACTTCTTGTCGGTGTTGCCGGCGGCGGAGGTGACGATGTCCTTCACGTGATAGCTGGTTCCCTCGATCGGCGCGTTGGCGCTGACCACCGTGTCGTTCACGCCGGGCGTCAGATAGATGCCCAGCTTCAGCCCCTTGCCGTGCACGTAGCTGGCGACGCCCGCAATCCCGTCGGGGAACTTCCGCGTGTCGGGCTTCCATCGGCCGTTGGCGTCGAAGCCGGCGTACCAGCCGTCGTCGATGTTGATGTAGCGGTAGCCGTATTGAGACAGCTTGCTGGCGACGGTGTCCGCCGCGGCCTGGACGATGGTGGCTGTGACGTTGCCGGTCGTACTGCTCCAGCTGCTCCAACCCATGAAGGGTTTGGCCGCCAGCGGGCCGGCGCCCGCAGCGTTGCCTGACCCGGTGCCGCCGCCCGCGCTTGCCGGCGCGCCGCCCGCGCCGCCGGTTCCCGCATGCCCCGCGCCGCCCGTCGTGCCCCCGGTCGCGGGGGCGGCGCCGGCTCCGCCCGTGATTCCCGCGGTGCCGGGATCGTTTCCGCCGCCGCCGCCGGCGCCGCCCGTCGCGTGCTGGCCGCCCGAACCCAGGGCTGCT